>JAYZBT010000031.1:0-12941 GCA_036338615.1 Gemmatimonadota bacterium | reverse complement strand
CGAGCCCATCGTGATCGAACACCCATTCGAGAACGACCTCGGAGCCGGGCGCCGCGTCGCGCGCGAGGGGATCGAGCCCGGCGCGATTCGTTTCGACTGGGAGGCCGATCGCTCACTCCGCCGGATCAACATCGCCGTGCCGCAGACCGCCCCGCGCCAACACACAACAAAACTCGCGTTTCGCCCAGACAGGCCCGCGAGGCCCGCGGCGGCCGGCAGCCTGGCCCATCGAATTGTTGATACCCTCCGCCCGTGACACCCGGACTTCACCTCGCGTTGCGCTATGCCGCAGTGCTCGTGCTCTTGCTTTCGCTGACCATGTGCGGCCGAGCCCCGCTCGCCGAGCTCCCGCCCCTCCCCACGGAGCCTTCCCGCGACACGGTCCCCGCGGCAGTCTCCCCCCGCGCCGTCCAGGAAGTACTGAATGCGCGCTGCGTGGTGTGCCATGCCTGCTATGACGCACCTTGCCAGCTCGTGCTCACCGATCCGGAGGGGCTCGCGCGCGGCGCCAGCAAGCAGGCCGTCTACCGTTCGGAGCGGTTGAGCGCCGCTCCCACCACCCGCCTCTTCACCGATGCCAAGAGCACGGTGGGCTGGCGCTCACTCGGCTTCTTCTCGGTCACAGAACCCGGAGACGATGGAACGACAACGCTGATGCAGTCGATGCTGCAACTCGGCATCGCGCACCTCTTCCCCGCCGGAGAGAAGCTCCCGACCGCGGTTGGCCTCGACATAGGACGGGAACTCTCCTGCCCTGCGCCCGACGAGTTCGCCGACTACGCACGCGAGCACCCGCTCGGGGGCATGCCCTACGGTACGGCGCCCCTCTCGAGGACAGAGCTGGAAACGCTCGGGACATGGCTCGCCGCAGGAGCGCCCCACGAAGATTCCCCGCCCGCGGTGCCTCGGTCGGTGGCCTCCCAGGTCACCCACTGGGAGTCTTTCCTGAACGGCCCTTCGCTCAAGGAGCGGGTCGTTGCCCGTTACCTCTATGAGCACTGGTTCCAGGCTCACCTCTTCTTCGACGACCTCGTCGCGGGCCCTTTCTTCCAGATCGTACGGTCGCGTACGCCACCGGACCAACCGGTCGACGAGATCGCTACCCGCCGCCCCTACGACGCCCCCGGTGTGGACACCTTCTGGTACCGGCTCCGGCCAGTCACCGGCACCATCGTCCACAAGACCCATACGCTCTACGCCCTCAGTCGCGAGCGGCAAGCGCGGCTGGCTTCACTCTTCCTCGCGGACGACTGGGAACCCACCCGCTTTCCCAGCTACCAACCCGAACAAGCCAGCAACCCGTTCGTCACCTACGCAGAGGTCCCCGCCCGGGCCCGCTACCAGTACATGCTCGACGACGCGCAGTATTTCGTCATGAGCTTCATTCGCGGACCTGTCTGTCGAGGCCAGATCGCAACCAACGTGATCCAGGATCACTTCTTCGTGGCCTTCCTCGACCCGGACCACGACATCTCGATCACCGACCCGAGGTTCCTCGCCTCTTCGAAAGAAGACCTGAGCCTTCCGGCCGAGCATCTGAGCCGACTGTCGCCAAGCGAATTGGTCCTGCAATACCGCGGCGCGCAACGCAGCTACCTCGAACGCCGCAACGACGCCTATCAAAGCGCCGCTCCGGCCGGCCCCGCGCTCGACTGGATCTGGGATGGTGACGACAAGAACACCAACGCACTCCTGACCGTCTTTCGACACGAGGACAACGCCACCGTCATCCGCGGTTGGCAGGGCGGCTGGCCGAAGACCGCCTGGGTCATCGACTATCCCCTCTTCGAGCGGATCTACTATGACCTCGTCGCAGGGTTCGACGTCTTCGGCAGCGCAGCCCACGAGGCCGCGACCCGCCTCTACATGGACCACCTGCGCATGCAGAGTGAAAACAACTTCCTGTCCTTCCTTCCGCCGCAGCACAGGGAATCCATCCATGCCTCGTGGTATATCGGTGCGACTCGCAGCCTCGACTACCGCTGGGCAGACGAACTCCGTGACGCCGAGGGCCCGACCCGCGTCTCGTTCCAGGCCAGTGGCGACGTCAAGGTCCAACTCTTCGAACAAATCCTCGAAGAAAACTCCGCCGTCGCCGGCCCCCCCGACCCATTGAACCGGTGCAAGCACGGCGACTGCGACCGGCCCGAGACCACCACCCTCGAGCGCCAGACCGAAGCGGCCCTCCGCAAGCTCAGCGCCGTCCGCGGCCCGTGGGTCCAGACACTCCCCGAGGTCACGCGTCTCCGTGTCCGCTCTGCCGACCAGGCCGCCGCCTGGACACTGGTACGCAATATCGACCACGACAACGTCGCCTACATGTTTGGCGAACAGAAGCGGATCGCCCCGGAGAACGACACCCTCACGATCCGACGAGGCTACCTCGGTAGCTACCCGAACTTTGCGTTCGACGTTCCGCTCGATGAACTCGACCAGTTCAGCGCCAGCCTGCAAGGCATCACCGGGCCGGAGGCATTCTCGACGACCGCGTCTCGTTGGGGGGTACGCCGGACCAGCGAACGGTTCTGGCCGGTGATGGACTGGTTCGCCGACGACTTTCGCGACCGTTCCCCGCGCGAGGCCGGACTCTTCGACCTCGGTCGCTACCAGAACCGCTGAACCCGGGGACAATCGGGCGACGGCGAAGCCGCCCGCCGCACCGAACTTGTACGTCGTCGAGGGCAGCCTCTGACCGAGCATGGCGGTCCAGGGTTTCTACCAGATCGTCGAATGCCTGGAAATCCAGAAGGCCCGCGTCGTTGACGGGCCGGTAGCGACATAGATCCCGCCGCGGACATGAAGTTCAACCCCCGTTTCCCGCGCGCGTCCGGATCTGAATGTGGGCGACGCCACGGACGAGGCGGTCGACAAGACCGGGCAGTCGTCAGGAACTCGCGGGAACGATCTCGCCGTGCCGACGTTCGACCCCGGCATCGGGATAGACGACAACATCTTCGGGATCAATCTGGCCACCCATCAGGTAGGTGAACTCCGTGCTGGGCTCCATCACGTGCGCGGCGCCGCCAGCCGGGTGACCCAGAAAATCGCCTGCCGACACCTCGAAGCAATCGTCCCCGACGCGGGCTCGAGCGCGCCCTTCGAGGATGTAGACCCACTCGTCGGTACGGTCGTGCATGTGGCGCGCGGTACTGCGGTCGCCCGCCGCAACGCGCACCCAACTCACCGCTTGCCGCTCGAGTCCGGTCGGGCCATGCAGCTCGACGAACTGCCGAACCGCCAGCGCGTCGACTTCGTGATGAAAGACCGCACGAGCCAGGTCGTCGACGTGCAAACACTGGCTCGCATCGCCCTCTTCCCGCGGCAGAACCTCATTGGTATCTGCCAAGCCGTCAGGGCCCCACGCCCGACCCCTGTCGACGTAGAAGCCGGTGTCCTCCTCCCGGCGCCGTTCTCCGCCCTCCAGAAACACCAGCGCGTCGCTGCCCTCTGAGATCAAGTGATGCGGACGCGGACCCGGCGGGAATCCCACGAAACTCCCCTCGCGAACGGGGAGCCTATGCGGGCCGATGCGCACGACTCCCGTTCCCGAGAGCACCCACACCCACTCCTCTTCCACGGTGTGGAAGTGGCGATGAGTGCTCTTGCGGCCGGGTTCGACGCTGCGCATGGATACGCCCATCTGCATGAGCCCTACGCGCTTGCCGAGCTCCCAGACTTGCGACTTGACGCCTCCTCCGTGGAGAAAGCGTGGGCGCTCCTCGCTCTCGAATTCATCCGCGCGAACTACACAGGTGGGTCGACTCATTGCAACATGCTGGAGGATAGAGAAAATGCGCAGACTCTTCGCCCTGGGTCCGCGTTCCGGGTGGGGGTCTTCTGATACAGCAGAGCTTCGGCCGCCCGGCCGATCGGCAGTTAGAGCCGGATTTTCCGAGCACATCCGAGTATGGATGATATGACAAGCCCCCGATGGAGTTCTCGGCGGAGCGCGGACTCGAAACATAGGAGTAGAAAACACGATGCGGAGCCATTTCGGATCGATCGGTTGCTTGTCGCTCATCGCGGCCGCGTCGGTCCTTGTCCCCTTGGCCGCGGCCCTCGACCATCGACCCGGCCCCAATCCCTACCAGGACATTCGCGCTTTGCCCATCCCGATCGAGTTGCCCTCCAAGACGGTCCTAGGCCAGGACTTCGCTTTTCCCCCTGGTACGCCGCTCATCGAGGCATTCAAGATCACTATCGACCCCGGGATGAAGACAGCGCTGCACAAGCACGCGATTCCCCTGCTGGCTTACGTCCTCTCTGGCGAACTGGAGATCGACTACGGAAGCCGGGGGAAGCGGTCGTTCTCTCCCGGTCAGATCTACATTGAGGCGATCGATTGGTGTCACGTCGGTTATGGGATCGGGGACGAGCCCGTGGAGATCCTGGGGATCTATCTTGGCCAGCAGGATCCGGATCAGATCAAGCCCGAGCCCTGCGACGCGAAGCAGTGATCGGGGGCGATGCCGCGCGTTGCTTCATCGAGATTATGCGCCCCCTACGATATCGGCTACTCGCCTCCGTGGGAGCCAGTGCTGCGGGATCTTCGCTCGTGCGCTTAGCGAAAGCGGGGGTGACGAGAATCCTGCCCGAGCGCTCTACGTCCACTACCGCGTACTCGATCTGCGTAAGGAGGCGGAGCAGAGAGCACAGGAGGCGGCTGCAGCGCTGGCAAAGGAAAATGCAGAACGAAAGACGAAGCGGAGACAGCAAGCTTACAACGCGCCCGGACTCGTGTTCTGGCTCGTCGGCCCTCCCCTCATCCTCTTCATGTTCGTCGCCGCCTTGGTGGATACGTGCGCACCACCGTGAGTAATCCACTCATCCGAACACTCCGATTTCGGCATTCCTCGGCGCGGATAGGAAGTATAAGCCGCGTTTTGGCAACACGTCCGAGTAAGGATGTTATGACAAGTCCCCGTGGGTGGCCCCGCGGCGGGCCTCCGCCGACCGCCATTTCTATCGGTCTCGGTCGCCATCGAGAGCTTCCCGCACCCTGCGAACTAACGTTTCAGCGCTAAATGGCTTCTGCAGCAGGTTCGCTCCAAACTCCGCGTCATCGCACTCCATGCTGGGCTCTCCCGTATATCCCGACATGAACAAGACCCGCATGTCGGGTGCAAGGGCCCCGACGAGAGCGGCGAGTTCGCGACCGCTCAACTCCGGCATCACGACGTCAGTGAGGAGGAGATGCGGCTGGGGCCGGTGGCTCTCGCAGATCTCCACTGCTTCGGCACCATTCGCAGCGGGTAGAACGTCGTAGCCGCTCTCGCGAAGCACTCGACAACTGGAACGCCTCACTCCCTCATCGTCTTCGGCGACGAGGATCGTCTCGGAGCCCGAGAAATCCTCCAGCTTCTTCTCTTCGTAAAGACTCTCTGCCGCTTCCTTGACCCGGGGAATGATGACTCGGACGGTGGTTCCCTGGCCGATCCGACTCTCGATGCGGATGACCCCGCCAGCTTGCTCGACGAGGTCCGAACAGATGGACAGCCCCAGACCTGTCCCTTTGCTGGAGTCTTTCGTCGTATAGAAGGGCTCGAAGGCCCGGAGCCGAACCTCTTCGCTCATACCCATTCCGTCGTCGGTCACTGCCAACACGACGTACTCGCCCGGATCGAGCGCCGCGGCGAAGGAGCCGCCTGCCTCGTCGACCACGAGGTTCTCGCTCTCCAGCGTGATCTTGCCACTCCCAGAGAGCGCATCTCGGGCGTTGATCGCAAGGTTGATGATCACCTGTTCGAGTGCTCCGGGATCCATCCGGATGTTCCACAGATCGTCGGAGAGTCGAGTTTTGATCTCGACGTCTTCCTCCAACAGTCTCCGGATCAGGTGGTCGACATCACGCAGATGAGTGATGGGATTGAGCACTCGGGGTTGGCTCTCGTTGCGCGAAAACGAAAGCAATTGCCGGGTAAGCGCGGCCGCGCGCTCCGCAGATCGAAGCACTTGCTGAATGTCCTCGTAGACCGGATGCTCCGCTCCCACTCGTTCCGCGGCGAATTCGGCGAAGCTGAGAATGGTCGTGAGTACATTGTTGAAGTCATGGGCGACTCCGCCGGCAAGCCGTCCCACCGCCTCCATCTTCTGAGCCTGGCGAAGCTGCGCCTCGAGCTTCGTGCGGGCAGTAATGTCCTCGACCTGTAGAGCGACATGGTCACCAGGCAGCGGAAAGGCCCGGGTATGTAGACAGACTTCTCCCCCGGCTCCGTCTTCGAACACTGATACGCCGCAATCCTCGCTGCGGTCTCGTCGAACGACTTCGGCGCACACGTCCGAAAGCGATGCATCATCGACTTCCTCGCCATCTTTGAACGTGCGTTCTGCGTCGGAGATCCTCGAGGCGAGGAATGCTCGGGTTGCCTCAGCCGCCGGATTTCCCAGAACGAACTCGAGCGAGCCGGCATCCGAGTGGTCGCGCAAGGCGAAGACCGAAATACCCAAGGGAAGAGCCTGGAAGACCCTCTTGTAGATCTCGAGCTCCTCCACGCGCCGGCGGAGTTCGTCGTTCACCTCGCGAAGCTCGCCCTCTGCGCTCAGTCGCGAGTCCACCTGAAGGCGGAATTCGAGGCTGTACGCCATCATCACTTCCATGAAGGGCTGCGAGGCGAAAACCACCTTCGCCAACTCCGGGATCGGACGATCGCGAGCCAGCTTGGCAAGGGTAGCTTCGTGCAGCTCCGCGATCTCCTCGGCCGGAACTCCGGCCAGCACGAACTGGCGTCCGAGATCGGCGGCGGCGAGCAGGTGCTGCTCGCCGGCATCGTCGACATATCTCTCGAGCAACCGAAGGTAATCTTGCCGATGCTCCCTGCGAATCACGCGAGCGACTCCATGCGTCCAACCAGCACTGCGGCATCGTCGGTGCCGAGCGCGTATCGTTGGACAACCTCTTTGGCAACTTCCTCCGGATGTCCGTAGCCCCCGGCCAGGCGAGCCACATCGATATACGCCGGAAATCCGTCGGTATACAAGAGCAAGAGATCCCCGGGCGCGAAAGAAACCGTCTCCGGACAGAGCTTCTTGTAGCCGGCACCCACAATGCCGTTCGTGCTGTTCAGAACGATGGGTGATCGAGCCGCTTGCTCGAGCAACAACGCGCGCGTATTTCCGACGCCGGCGTGAGTCAACGACATGTCTTGCAAGTTCACGAAGGCCAGGCCCACGGCTGCACCGCGGGTATCGCGCGCCGCCTCATCGGCACCCGCGAACAGGACCTGTAACGAAGCGTCGAGGTTCTGGCCCACGTAGTTCATGACGACCTTCGCCGCATGCTCGGCGTCGGGACCATGTCCGAGGCCATCGACGATGCAGAGAGTTGCGTGCGCGCCGCGAATCCAGTGACCAGTCTGATCTCCACAGAAGTCACTTCCCTCAAAGGCCTGGGAGGCCGACGCTACCTGCACAAGCTCGACTTTCGACACGTCACCCGCGTGCCCGATCCTGCTCGCGATACGATTTCAAACTGATCCATCAGGCGCTCAATCCCCGGCAACCCACCTCCGAGACCTCCGTTGGTGGTGAAGCCATCGAGAAGGGCCTGCTCCAGATTGGGGATTCCCGGGCCATCATCTTCGGCGACGACGACGACTTCATGCCCTCCCTCACGCGGATCGAAGGCAAACGTGATGGTGCCACCGTTCGTCGCGTGAAAGAAGAGGTTCGTAGCGAGCTCCGAGACAGCAGTTACGATGTATGCGGAACAAACGCTCGTGAAACAACGATCTTCCAGCACGGAGCGCACAACGTTTCGCGCGCGAGCAACGTGCCATTCAGCGGTCACTGCGAGGACGATCGCATCTCCATCAGAAGGCACGAAAAGCCCGAGCCGTGCCTCACGGGCTGTCCCCGAAATCACCTGGCTCGTCAGACGGGCGTCGAGACTAATCGACATCATGGATGCCCTTGACACGAAGGTGGCGCCTCACGCCCGGCGCCTTTGAACGCTGATCTCAATTCTCGTCATTCCGGGCTCGGAAGTGATCTCGAAGGAATGGACCAACCGGCGAGTTCCAGGAAGCCCCGCGCCGAGCCCACCTCCGGTGCTGAAGCCGTCACGGAGCGCCTCCTCCAGATCGGGGATGCCCGGGCCCGCGTCACCGACGACGACACGGATCGCCATGTAACGCATGCTCGAAGTGTCATCGATCCGGCAGTAGCCAGCGCCCGCGTATTGCACCACGTTGCGCGTGAGTTCCGAGATCGCAGTAGCCACCCGAGTCTGATCGGCAGAGCCGAATCCCAACTCTCTGGCCATCGCCCGACCATCGCGCCGTGCCATCACGACATCGACGCTACTACTGATCTGGATGCACCGTTCTTTCATGTCAATCGTTTGATCGCCGGCCAATGAGATCGTCGAGTCGATCCACGGCCTGATCCAGGTTGAGCGCGGTTTCGACGCCGACCAGTTCACGCCCCATCTCGATCAGAGTCAGCGCGACGGCAGGCTGCATGCCGCAGACAACTGTCTCGGAGCCGACGAGTCGGACCATGTTGGCGGTGTCGTTGAGCACGCGCGCCATGAAGGAATCGACGACGTCGAGCGCGGTGATGTCGATGACGACACCGGCGGCTTCGGTGTCTCGACTTCGCTCGACCAGGTCCTGCTGAAACTGCAGTGCGTCCTCGTCGCTGAGGTCCGTTTGGATGGACGCCAGCAGAGTGTCCTTTAGTTTGAGTATCGGGATGCGCATTGAAGATTTCGCCATCGGATCTACTCGCCGATGTTACGAACCTCTTTTCCGAGCCGGCGATACGCCGCCGCGACACCGGACACCAAGCCACCCCGAGTATCGAGGACGCTCAGGTCCACACCGAGCTTGGTCAGTGTCTGTGCGGCATCGGCGCTGATCCCGGTGACGATCACGTCGGCGCCCAGCATCTTCGCAGCGGAGACCGTCTTGATGATGTGCTGGGCGATCCGCGTGTCGAAGGCGGGCACGCCCGTCAGATCGAGAATCGCGACCTGTGACTCCGTGGACACGATGCTATCGAGAAGAGTTTCGATGATTTGCTGTGCGCGTTGCGTATCGATGATGCCCATCAGTGGCATCAACACCATGCCTTCCCAGATGCTGACCACCGGCGTACTGTGCTCTAAGGCCAGGTGTTGTTCGGCGATCAAACTCTCACGGACTTCTGTGAACGTTTCGAAGGTGACCAAGGCGAGCCGGTCGATCACCTTGTTCATCACGATGACCTCGCGATTGAGTCGTTCGGGATTGCTACCGAACTCGGACTGCATCGTCTTGAGCAGCGCATCCTTCAAGCACAAGACGGAGGTCGTCGTCTCGCTAGGTGAGAATCCAAGCTTGGCTCGCGAAGCGCTGAGACGTCGCAACAACTCGACGGATTGGGAGAACGCCGGCGAGGTGAGGTCTTCGTAGTTCTCCGCGGTGAAGGCGAGCGATAGTGCATCGAGCATCGCTGTCGTCTCGCGCGTGAGCGTATCGCGATCGAGCAGGTCAAGGGTTTGCGCCCCCGGCTGTCCAACGATGCCTTCGATCCAATTCGCGTTGATCTCGGCCTTGTGAGATACGATGAGTTCGGCGACCGTCTGTTTCTCTTGGCTAGGCGGCATTCTGGTTTTTCCTCCGGATGGGACTGCTTCAGCGGTTCAAGCGGTCACAGCGAGGATCCTCGACAGTGCGACCGGGGGAGGGGGGGGTAGCCGACGGCGGGCCATGCCCAAGATATCCTGACGCAACCTACGTCCGCAATGGCCCGACCTCATCTGCTGGCCCGAATTCCGAAATAGCCGGATCGCTAGGCGCTAGTCCGCGGCGCCGGGGACATGGCTCGTACACGTCGGACGTTGCAAAGAACTGCTCATCCCAGACGTGCTCGAAACGCTCAGCATGCGCACAGGGACGCGAGATCACGACTAGGTAGTATTCGGCCTGAGTCCGCATCCGTAAAGCGTGGTAGCGCGGCGTGCGACGTTGCGACCGAATTCATCGAACGCCTGATACACAATCCCCCGCCCATCGGGCTGACCGCGGCTCCCTCGGGGACTTGTCATAGCATCCATACTCGGACGTGGTTTGAAAACGCGCTTATACTTCCTATCCCCGCGGCCTCGATTTCACCCGCTAGCCGGAGCTCGCGAGGTCGCGCCGGTACTGTGCCGGTGTCTTTCCCGTCCAGCGTCGGAACGCCCGGTGAAAAGCGCTGGTCTCGCCGAACCCGAGCAGGTAGGCGATCTCGGAGATCGCGAGCTCCGTTTCACGTATGTGCTCGACAGCACGTTCCTTGCGCACGGCGTCGCGTAGATCTTGAAAGCTCGTGCCTTCGCCCTCCAGGCGACGGCGCAACGTTCGTGGGCTCATCCCGAGAGTCTTCGCGATCGATTCCGCCGTGACGCCGTCGCCCCGGAGTCGAAGGCGAATTTTCGCGCACACCCGATCGCTGATCGATTTAGCGCTGTCGAGGGCAGAGAGCGCCTCATCGGCACGTTCTGCGACCGCTCGACTCAAGCCCGGGTCGACCGGGGTTACCAGGGTGGCCAGCGATTCCGGCTCGAAGACGAGGCCGTTCTTCGCGCATTCGAAGCGCACCGGCGCGCCGAATACCCGTTCGGCTTCATCGGCGTACGCGGTCTTCGCATGCGTGAACATCACCGCGACGGGACGCAAGTCATCGTTCTGAATGGCTCGCGCGAGCTTCGCCCAGAAGGAAAGGTTGTATTCCTCGACTACCGGCGGGAGCGACTCGGGCTCCGGCAGCGGGAGATGACACACGATATGGTCACCATCCCGCTCGATCTGCGGTTGCAAATTGCCGGCGAGTCGATGGTACCTGGTCAGGGTCTGAACGATCTCGCCCGGTGTGACGCTCATGCGCACGAGATATTCGAGCAATCCAATGTCGCCGGGGTGCAGGCACTGCCCGGCGTGCAGGCCGAATGCGGGATCGCCAGAACGCTCCACCGCAAGAACGAGGAAGCGGATGATCGCGTCTCCCGTGATGCGCACGTCCGGGTCAGAGATGCCCTCCTTCGGGATGCGCGCTTCTGCGAGCAGCGCCTCGGGCTCGATGCCGGTCTCCCGAAGACACCGGATCGCTGGCACCAGGAGGCGCGCGCTGACGTGTCCCGGTGTGGGGTCAGAGTCACTCACCGGTTTTTTCTCGCGCGGGATGGAGCAGGTTGACCGGATCGATCAACCCTTCGGGCCGGCAGGAGCAATGGCTGACGGCCAGCAGGGATTAGATTCGCTGCATGACGACGAACGAAGGACACCTCAGCCTCGGACAGATTCTCGCTTACAGCCTACCAGCGGCTCCACTCATTTTCATGACGTTTCTAGTGAACCTCTATCTGCTGAAGTTCACGACGGACGTCTTGATGATTGCGCCTGCCGTCTTTGGCGTGGCCTTCGCCACGGCACGCGTCTGGGATGCGATTTCCGATCCCTTGGCTGGCTACTGGAGTGACCGGACCCGCTCCCGTCTCGGGCGCCGCCGCCCCTGGCTGTTGGCCGCTTGCCTTCCGATGGGAATCGCTTTCGCGGCGGTGTGGAGCCCGCCACAGTTCGATGGCCCCGCGCTCGAAGTCTGGATGGGGGTCGCGATCTTCGTCTACTACACCGCGCAGTCCGCAGCGTATGTTCCTCATCTCGCTCTCGGTGCAGAGGTCACCCTGGACTATCACGAGCGTTCCCGGCTGGCCACCGGACGAGGTGCCTTCGAACTGC
Organism: Gemmatimonadota bacterium; assembly: GCA_036338615.1. Lineage (GTDB taxonomy): Bacteria > Gemmatimonadota > Gemmatimonadetes > Longimicrobiales > Gaopeijiaceae > UBA1138. Next base: position 1,242 of record JAYZBT010000031.1, on the reverse strand, counting down.
TCGGAATGCTCCTTGCCGCGGGAGCCATCGGCTACCTGGGTGCCGCGCAGTTGCCTCGCGTTGCCGGCTCGCAGCTCTCCGCCGGCTTCGCTCTGGCGACTGTCGTCCTCATCGCGTTGCATGTGCGCTTCACGCGCGAGCGGGACGACTTCCAGGGCCGTGGCGCCGCTTCCTTCCGCTCCGCCGCCAGGGATGTCCTGCGCAACCCCCACGCGCGCATCCTGCTCTTCGTCTTCTTCATCGAGATGCTGAGCATCGGCTTCCTGGGAGTGCTCTTCCCCTTCCTGGCGGAGCACGTGGGCTCGGGGCTCAACCCCGGAGTCGCGATGGGTGCGGTGATGGGGGTGGCCGCCGTGAGCGTTCCGCTCTGGCTGCGGCTGTCTCGGCGCTTTGGCAAGCGGGTGCCGTGGATGATCGGCATCGCCGCCAAGGGCACTGGATTCGGGCTGATGTACTTCATCGGGACCGAGGTCGACATCGTTTCTTTCCTTCCGATCGCATTGATCGGGGCAGGACAGGCCTGTACGGCGATCCTCCCCACTTCGATCAAGGCCGACGTCATCGACTACGACGAACTCGAGACGGGCGACCGCAAGGAGGGGGCCTACTTCGCAGCCTGGAATCTCGTGATCAAGCTCGCGAGCGCGGTCTCGATTGGAGCGAGCGCCTTCTTGCTGCAGTGGGCAGGCTATCAGCCGAACGCCGCGGACCAGGCACCGGCGACGCTCGATGCACTGATGGCACTGTCATCAGCGCTGCCTTTCGTGCTCCACCTTCTCGCTCTGGCGCTTCTGTTTCGCTTTCGCCTCGGCCCGAAGGAGCACGCGCGAATTCGTCGAGCGCTCGATACCACCGGTTGGGTTCACAAGGGAGACCCGAAATGAAGCTCGGACTCAGCGCCGACGAGCTCCTCACGACCACCCGGGCCGTGCGCCGACGGCTCGACTTCGACCGACCCGTGAGCCGCGGGGTGCTGGAGGAATGTATCGAGATCGCCATGCAGGCGCCGACCGGGGGCGATCAGCAGGGCTGGCGATGGATCTTGATTTCCGAGGCGCGCACGAAGACCGCGATCGCCGAGCACTACCGTCGCTTCTACGCGGTCTACCGCGAGCATCGGCGCGATGCGGATCCGACGAGCTGGGAGAAAACGGGCCCCATCTCCGACGCCTATGCCGCCAATCTGGAGCGCGTACCGTGGTTCGTGATCCCGTGCATCGAGAGTCCGATGGGGCGAGCAGG
>JAYZBT010000030.1:0-3038 GCA_036338615.1 Gemmatimonadota bacterium | reverse complement strand
GCACGGGCTGGATCTGCACAGCTTCATGCTGTATCGCCACGGCAAGGTGGTTACCGAAGGCTGGAGTTGGCCGTACGCGAGTTCCCGGCCCCACATCATGCACTCGCTGACCAAGAGCGTGACGGCCTGCGCGGTCGGTCTGGCGATCGATAAGGGCCACTTCACTCTCGAAGACAAGGTCGTCTCGTTCTTTGACGCCGAGCTGCCGGATGTCGTGAGTGACGGGCTTGCAGCCATGAGCGTCCGCGATCTCCTGACCATGCAGGCCGGGCACGCCGAAAGCGTGTCCGGGTCCGTCTTCCGGCCGATCAGGACGAGCTGGGTGGTCGAGTTCTTCAAGATCCCGGTCGTGAATGAGCCCGGGACCGAGTTTCTGTACAGCAGCGCCTTGAGCTTCATCCTGTCCGCCATCGTCACGCAGACGACGGGAGAGGCCGTCCGCGATTACCTCGAGTCTCGCATGTTGGCGCCGCTCGGCATTACGGGGCTCACTTGGGACGCCAGCCCCAACGGCATCAACTCGGGCGGCAACGGGCTGACCTGGACCACGGCGGATTCCTTGAAGCTGGGCATCCTGCACCTCGACAAGGGGCAATGGAACGGCCGCCAGGTGCTGCCACGAAGCTGGGTCGAGGAGGCGACGCGCTCGCAGGTACCGCGCGGACACTATGGCTACCAATGGTGGGTGAATGAATCAGCCGACGCCTATTACGCCGTGGGCGCATTCGGCCAGTACTCCGTCGTATTCCCGAGACATGATGCCGTGCTCGCGATCACGGCCGGCGTGCCGCTGGGGTCACCACTGGACTCTCTGATCTTCAAGCACTTTCCCGCGGCGTTCGGCGATGCGGACCTCGTGCCGAGTGAAGCCGCAACGAGAGAGCTCCGGGACCGGATCGACAATCTCAGACTCCTGCCGCTCGCCCGCTACACGACATCGCCGGTGGCATCGCGGGTATCGGGAAGGACGTTCGTCATCGAGCCCAACGACGACGACGTCGCCACGGTCAGACTGGATTTCTCAGACGACGAGATGAGCTTCCGCCTGGCGGATCACCGGGGGGAGCACCTGGTGCGTGTCGGCCTGAGGGACTGGGTCGAAAGCAGCACCGGCATCACCGGTGCCAAGCTGCATCATCAGTATCAATCGGACGACATGAAGGTCGTGGCCCACGGCCGGTGGTGGGATGAGCACACGTTCGAGATGACGTGGCAGTTCGTCGAGACGGCCTGGGTCGATCACGTCGTGTGTCGGTTCTACGGCGACCGCATCAGCGTCGACCGGAGAACCAACGCGAACTACGCGCCGCTCGTGGCTCCGGCCCTGCGCGGCGCAGCCCGCGGAGGGTGAACGAACTGGCGCCGTAACACCCGCTGTTGCGGCTCGGATGACTTCATCTGTCGACCACGGCGGACTCGCGGGGCGGCTCCTGCCCCGACCAACGCCTCAGGATGCTCGGGGCAGCGAGGCTCGCCAGGGCGAGTGCCCAAAGCGTGAGGCAGATTGGGGAATCGAAGAGCACGCTCCACTCTCCGCCGGACAGCGCCATCGCCCTTCTGAGGTTCCTTTCCATCAGGGGCCCGAGCACGAGACCGAGGACCACCGGGGCAAGCGGGAAGTCGAGCTTCCGCATGAGGTACCCGACGACCCCGAAGAGCGTCATGAGGACGAGGTCGTACGCACTGCGGTTCACGGCGTACACGGCGACGAAGGCGACGGCCGCGACCCCTGGGATGAGGAACCAGCGCGGTAGCCTGAGCGCGCGGACGAAGAGGCCGACGAGCGGAAGGTTCAACAGGAGGAGAAACGCGTTCCCGACGAACATGGAGGCCGCGAGGCCCCAGAAGACGTCGGGCTGCTCCTCGATCAGGAGGGGACCCGGAGTGACGCCGAACCCGAGCAGCGCGCCGAGCAGGACGGCGGTCGTTCCGCTGCCGGGAACGCCCAGCGTGAGTAAGGGGATCATCGCTCCGCTCACCGCGGCGTTGTTCGCGGCCTCCGGCGCAGCCACCCCGCGCAGATCGCCACGGCCGAAGGTCCCGGTGGGGCCCGCGAGCCGCTCCTCCGTCGAGTAGGCGAGAAAGGAAGCGATCGTGCCGCCCGCGCCAGGAAGCACGCCGACCAGGAAGCCGAGCAGGCTCCCCCGCACCAGGGTCCATCCGCTCTGGGCGAGCTCTTGGAGCGTGATCATGACACGCCCGAACGCGGCGGGGGCGGTCTGGCCGCGCTCGCTCTCCTCGAGGAGGTGCAGCACCTCGCTGACGGCGAAGAGCCCGATCGTGACCACAACGAAGTCCATGCCATCGAGAAGCTCGATCCGACCGAATGTGTACCGTGGCACCGCGCTGTTCGGGTCGAGCCCCACCGTCGCGAGCCAGAGCCCGAAACCCGTCGCGGCCAGGCCGCGGGCGAGGCTCCCGCCCGAGAAGCTGGAGAGCGCCGAGAACGCGAACACCATCAGCGCGAAGTACTCGGCTGGCCCGAACCGGATCGCCCAGGTCGACAGCAGCGGCGCGAAGAGGACGAGCGCGACGATCGAGGCGGTACCCCCCACGAACGACGCGATGGCCGACATGGCGAGCGCGGGTCCCCCGCGGCCGGCCTTCGTGAGCGGGTAGCCGTCCAGCGCCGTGACGACCGCCGAGGCCGTTCCCGGAACGTTGAGGAGGATCGTGCTGATCGAGTTCCCGTACTGGGAGCCGTAGTAGATCCCCACGAGGAGGATCAGCGCGGACTCCGGGGGGATCCCGGTCGCGAACGTGACCGGAATGAGGATCGCGATCGCGTTGATCGGTCCGATGCCGGGGAGCATTCCGACGACCGTACCGACGAGAACGCCGGAAAACACGAGCCCGAGGTTGAGCGGCGTGAGGGCGACGGCCAAGCCCTCCAGAAGGGGGCTCAGCGAAGCCACAGCGAGCCGATCGGGAGCGGGAGCGCGAGCACACGGACGAACAAGAGCCAGAGGCCCGCGGACAAGGCCGCGGCCGCAGGGAGGCCGTGCCTGGCTGCCGCCCCGTAGAGGTGCGACAGCGTC
>JAYZBT010000029.1:0-5930 GCA_036338615.1 Gemmatimonadota bacterium | reverse complement strand
CTCGCTGGCTGCGCAATCGCCCGCGACCTTCATTGTCGAAAGTCCGGCGATGCAGACCGGTGTAACGATGCCGCGGGACTACAGTCCCGATGGGCGGAACGTCTCTCCACCGCTCGCGTGGCGGGGGCTCCCGGAGGGCACGCGACAGTTGGCCGTCCTCTGCCAGGACCACGGCGCGGGCCGGCCGCCTCCGTGGGTGCACTGGATCATCTACAACATCCCGAGCAGCGCTACCGGACTGCCCGAGGGGATCCCCTTCGACCCGTCCGAGCCGGTTCCGGAGGCGATCGCCGGGGCTACCCAGGGCAACAATAGCTGGGGACTCCCCATGTACCGCGGCCCCGCGCCCCCGGGGACATCGGTCCACCACTATCACTTCGCCGTGTTCGCGCTGGACTCCGAACTCGATCTCCCACCGGGACTGACGCGGAACGAGTTGCTCGATGCGATCGAGGGCCACGTCATCGGCCTGGGCAGCATGGTGCCGCTCTACAGCCGACAGCCCTCGATCGGCGGCGAACCCTTCACTCCCACCCGATAGGATTTTTCATGGCCGACGACAAGCGCCTGGAAGGCGTCGATCCTTCCTCGATCTCCCGTCGAGACCTGCTGCGCACAGCCGGCGCCGCCGGCGCCGCCGCGCTTCTTCCCCGCTCGGTCGCCGCGGCCGAAACGGCGGAAGCCGCGCGTCCTGTAGCGGCCGCAGCGTCCGCATCCGGGATCGGTACCGCTCCGGCACCCAGCGGCCCCCTGATGAATCTGACCGCCCGGGAGACGGAAATTCTGAGCGCCATGGTGGACCGATTGATCCCGTCCGACGAGCTCGGCCCGGGCGCCCTCGATGCGGGCGCGATCCGTTTCATCGATCGCGCGTTGAGCGAAGCCGAGTCCGACTCGGTCGGTGCCTATCGCTCCGGCCTCGCGGCGCTCGACCGCTACAGCCGGTATTCGCGGGGAGCGCCCTTCGTCGAGCTGTCCGAGACCGATCAGGACTCGGTGCTCATCGACTTGCAAACGGGCGGCGCCACGGGAGCGGGTGCCGGCTTCGTCGGAAGCTCGGGCTCCTTCTTCAACATGGTGAAGAGCCATACCTGGCAGGGGACGTTCGGCGATCCGCACTACGGAGGGAACGTCGACTTCATTGGATGGGACCTGCTCGGCTATCCGGGCGTGCGCATGGGGGTCAGCGAGGACGAGCAGGCACGTCTGGAGGCGGACGAGCTCACGCCGGTGCGTCGGTCGGCGTACGACTACGCCACGTTCCGACGATGAGCGCGTCCGTGAATCCGCGCCGCCGCGCGGGGAGGCACTAACCGATATGGCGACTCAACTGCGAGGGGCCGATGTAGTCATCGTGGGAATGGGGGCGGCAGGGGGCGTCGCCGCGTATCCGCTGGCTGAGGCCGGCCTCGACGTGGTGGGGCTGGAGGCCGGCACCTGGCTCGACAGACGTGACTTTGCCCCCGACGAGATCCGAAACAATTACCGCGATTGGCCCATGCTGATCGACAAGGCGGAGCAAGAGCGCCCAACTTCCCGGGCCACGTCGGCGACCACAGCGAATCGTGTCGGCAGCCATCCCATGATGAACGCTGTGGGCGGCACCACGCTGCACTATTGGGCTCAGAGCTGGCGCCTGAACCCTTGGGACTTCCGAGTCGTGACGGAGACGGCTCGCCGATATGGGGGATCGAGGATTCCCACCGGTTCGACGGTCGAAGATTGGCCCCTCACCTACGACGAACTCGAGCCGTACTACGAGCGGGTCGAGCGGGAGATCGGGGTCTCCGGACAGGCAGGAAACGTGCGTGGCGAGATCAACGCGAGCGGGAACAAGTTCGAGGGTGCCCGGTCCGCGGAGTTCCCGATGCCGCCCCTTCGCTGGACGGCCTTCAACGAGCGCATGGCCGAAGCCGCGAGATCCCAAGGGTGGCACCCATTCCCGGGCCCCGCCGCCATCAACACCGAGCGCTACCAGGACCGCAGAGGCTGCGCCTACCACGGGTTCTGCAACAAGGGTGGCTGCCCCGTCGATGCCAAGAACGCCACGCACCTCACCACGATTCCCAAGGCGGTCGATACAGGGAATCTCCGGGTCGTGACACAGGCTCACGTCACGACCGTCGAGGTCGACTCGGAGGGTCGGGTCACGGGGGTCAACTACCTGACCGGCGGCACCGAGTATTTCCAGCCGGCGAAGGTGGTCCTGCTCGCCAGCTACACCTACGAAAACGTGCGTTTGTTGCTGCTGTCCAAGTCTCAGACATACCCGGAGGGTCTCGCCAACAACGGCGGCCAAGTTGGACGTCACTATTTGAGCCATCACCAAGGGGCGGGCGTATCCGCGCTCTTCCCGTACGACCTGGATGCGTGGTACGGCCTGCCGGCCCAGGGCGTAGCGGTGGACGACTGGGCGGACGACAACTTCGATCACGCCGATCAGGACTTCATAGGCGGCGGTAACCTATGGGCCATGTCCGACCGCCGGCCGATCTCCGCCGCGGGCATGAGCACGTTCGGGCACGGCCGGAACTGGGGCTCGACCTGGAAGCGATTCATCCGCGACAACTCGGACCGATCCCACTACTTCTACATCCAAAAGACGACGCTGCCGTACGAGGACAACTATCTGGACTTGGATCCCACCGTCACGGATCCGCTGGGTTTCCCGGTAATCCGCATCACGGGACGATACAGGGACAACGAACTGGCGATTGCCGCATTCATACAGGACAAGGCAGAGCAGTGGTATCGCGCGGCCGGCGCCACGGAAATCGTACGGGGGGGACTCGGCAACTCCATGGGCGCTTCGACGCATGCGTACGGTGGTACGCGCATGGGGGACGATGCGCAGAGCAATGTCGTGGATCGGTGGGGATTCTCGCATGAGGCGCCCAACCTCGGCGTGCTCGGTGCCTCCGTGATGGGGACGAGCGGGGCACGCAACCCCACGCTCACTGCGCAAGCGCTCGCCTGGCGAACGGCGCAGCATCTGGTCGAGAGCTGGAGTGACATCAGCGAGTAGTGACTGGCCCACATTAAGGAATCCTCAGGCGGATTTGCCCCATCGCTTCCGGGCACGTAGCCTATGGATCGGTTCTCTGAAGCTTGTCCCCATGCTCTCCGGGAGATGGATGATGCCGATGCGCAAACTGACCTTGGCGCTGGCCCTGGTTGTCACGATCATCGCCCTCGCTTGCGGCGCCGACGCGCTCGACGAGGTCGCCATGAACCAGGACGGAATGGTCCCCACGTTCGAGGTCGACCCATTCTGGCCGAAGCCGCTACCCAACCACTGGATCATGGGTGCGACGATCGGCGCGGACGTCGATTCGCGCGACCACGTCTGGCTCGTGCAGCGGAATACGGAGGACCAATTCGCGGCACGGACGGAGCTGGGATCAGCCCAAGATCCGCCGGTGAGCGAGTGCTGCTCGCCAGCACCTCCCGTGCTCGAGTTCGACCCGGATGGCAATCTCGTAGGCTCCTGGGGAGGTCCGACGGATACCGGTGAGTGGGAATGGCCGACGTCGAACCACGGCATCACCGTGGACCACAACGACAACGTGTGGATTGGCGGCAACGGCTCGCAGGACGCTCACATCGTCAAGTTCTCGAGGGACGGGGACTTCCTGGCTCAATACGGCACTTCAGGCGCACGCGCGCCCGAAGGTGGCGGCGGAGCCACCGCCGACAGTCACGCCGAGTCGAGCTTTGGCCGCGTGGCCAAGATCTTCGTCGACGGCGTGGACAACGAAGCCTACATCTCCGACGGATACCTCAACCGGCGGGTGGCGGTTCTCGACGCCAGTACCGGCGAACTCAAGCGCTACTGGGGCGCCTACGGCGATCTTCCAGACGCCAGCGAGAATCCCGGCCGCTACGTACCAGGCGAGACGCCGCCTCAGGAGTTCCGGCCCCCGGTCCACTGTGCCGAGCTCTCGAACGATCGGCTGCTGTACGTGTGCGACCGCCCCTCGAACCGCATCTCCGTGTTCCAGACGGACGGCACTTTTGTGAAAGAGACGATCATCGCCCCCGCGACGCTCTCGCAGGGATCGACGTGGGACATCGACTTCTCCCACGACGAAGACCAGCGCTTCATCTACCTGGCCGATGGGCAGAACATGAAGGTGTATATCATCGAGCGAGAGTCGTTGGAGATCCTGTACAGCTTCGGCGACGGCGGCCGGCAGCCTGGACTCTTCTTCGCAGTGCACTCCCTCGCCGTGGACTCCGAGGGCAACATCTATACAACGGAGACCTACGAGGGTAAGCGCATCCAGAAGTTCAAGTACATGGGCATGGGTTCGGTCCCGGCCGGCGACATGGGCGCAGCGTGGCCCGCCGATCGGCGGCGTGGCGGCTGATCGGCTCTAGCCACGCCGAAGGAAGGGCGGAGGCCCCACCCCCTGTGGGTGGGGCGTCCGTTAGTTCAGCCAGTCTGGACACCGCTCTCGAAACAACTGCAAGTCGGCCGCTTGCAAGCCGCTGACGCCCACGGACCCGCTGCTGCGGCTCGAAACGGCATGCCCACGGTGCTCTTCGCTCATGATCGAGCCCGGCTCGGCGCTGTGACCGAGCCCCAGTGCGTGGCCAAACTCGTGCGCGGCCACGAGGACGAGGTCGTCACTGCCGCCGAACCGGTAGATCCGGATCTCTCGACTGACCGAGGCGACGCTTCCCCCCTCGGTCCGAACCGCCTCCCTATATAGTCCCGACTCGATGGAAGCGGACGGGAACTCCCTCTGCAGAGCATCGGCCTGCAGGGCGTACTTTTCGAGCTCGTCATTCGAGCGTTCCTGCCGGTCTCGGAGCGCCCCACCCGTGGCCTCGAGCGCCTCCCGGTCCGCTGCCAAGGCCCGGCGTTCGACCTGCAAGGCTTCCCCCGCCTCCAGCAGTTCCTGCAGCACGCGAGGCGGGGTGCCGCCCCTCGCGTTCCAGTCGCGAACCGTGGCATTGTGACTGCCGGTGCGCCGTTCGTGCTCGCGCTTACGCTCCTGATACAAAGCCCGCAATCGCGAGTGGAGCTCCGCCTGCTCCGTCAGCTCTGCGCGTCGGGCACCCAGCCGCTCTCTGAAGTCGTCGAGTTCGGCCTGGCGACGCATGCGCTCCCCCATCCTCGCCTGCCGTTCATCGTAGACGAACCGGATGGGAAAGCCCTCGCCGGGGTCGTGCGCGAAAAGTGGGCGTGCCACAGCCGCTTCCCAAAGGCCGGCCGCTTCGACGATCGCTCGCCTCGCTTCCTCAGCGCCCAGTCCGAACTCATCGTCCAATCTGGCGAGCCGCCAGGTGAGGGGCACCGCGCAGGGAACTGCGGATCCGCCCGTGCGATCGGACAGGACTTGTCGCCCTTGGAGGACGGAGAGCCATTGCTCCGGGTCCGGTCCGCGGGGATCGGGCCTGGCGGTCCAGGCCGCCAGCCCGAGTAGCGCCGGGACCCCCGCGACGATCGCGAATCGCATTCTCATGACTTGGATTCCCTTCCACCAGGCCAAAAAGGCGGTGGGTCGTCAAGCTATCCGGCGGGCAGATCACGGACAAGATCGTTGTCCGGGGCCCGATCCAATCCAAGTCGGCACGCCAGCCGTAGAACAGGTAGGCTCGTCAGCGCGGTGGGCGAGTCGTCGCTCGGTATCTCCAACAGACACTCCCATGGTTGCGCACGCTGACGGACGCCGCGTACCCTGACTGGTTCAGGAGACACGCGATGAGGCTACCAGCGCGGAACCAGGCTCCGCGAAAAGGACGATTCTCGAGCGCCAACGAACGTTGGAAAGCGCAGTGGAGTGTCCGGCTGGCCCTGTCCACTCTCATGGCCGTAGCGGCACACGCGGTGCTGTTCGTGCTCGGCCCAACGTGGCGTGTTTCCTTCATTACACCGGATCTCTTGCCCTCGCAGCCTGTTCGCCTCGTTTGGGTCCCCGAGG
>JAYZBT010000028.1:0-2723 GCA_036338615.1 Gemmatimonadota bacterium | reverse complement strand
ACACAACGGAGCGGCGCTCCCGCCGCACGAGTGACGAGCTTCGAGAGATCGACGGCCCGCCAGCGATGCTTCTCGTCACTGGGGATCTGCCGTAGCAGGTCCGCGTGGCCCAGCAGGTGCGCCAGGCGCTCGTACCCCAATTCGACCAGGACCTCGCGCACCTCCTCTGCGACATGAGTCAGGAAACTGATGAGCATTTCAGGAGTGCCGAAGTACTTCTTGCGCAGCTCCTCCGCTTGAGTCGCGATCCCCACCGGGCACGTATTGCTGTGGCACTGCCGCGCCATCTTGCAGCCGAGGGCGATCAAGGCGGCCGTGCCGAAGCCGAACCGATCCGCCCCCAGGAGAGCGGCCATCACGACGTCGCGCCCGGTGTGGAGTCCGCCGTCCACGGCCAAGGTCACCCGCCCGCGGAGTCCGTTCATGACCAGGGTCTGTTGAGTCTCCGCCAGGCCGAGTTCCCACGGGTTGCCGGCGTACTTCACCGAGGACAGAGGTGAGGCACCGGTACCACCGTCCGCTCCGCTGATCTGGATGATGTCCGCGTAACCCTTGGCCACTCCCGCGGCGATGGTGCCTACGCCTTCCGACGCGACCAGCTTGACCGAAACCCGCGCCTGGGGATTGGCGGTCTTGAGGTCGTAGATGAGTTGGGCCAGATCCTCGATGGAGTAGATGTCGTGGTGAGGAGGCGGGGAGATCAACGGCGTGCCCGGAATCACGTGCCGGAGGCTCGCGATGTAAGGGATGACCTTGTGGCCCGGCAGTTGGCCGCCTTCTCCGGGCTTCGACCCCTGTGCCATCTTGATCTCGAGCTGGTGCGCTCCTGCCAGATAGGCCGGGGTCACGCCGAAGCGACCCGACGCGACCTGCTTGATCGCCGAATTCGCGTCTCGCCGGTCACCCTCGGGCGAGTACCGACGCGGATCCTCACCACCTTCCCCGGTATTGGCGAGCCCCCCGATCCGGTTCATGGCTCGAGCGACGTCCTCGTGGGCTTCGCGACTCAACGCGCCCAACGACATCGCCCCGGTCTGGAACCGGCGCAGGATCTGATCCACCGACTCCACGCGGTCGATGTCGATCGGCTCTCGGTCGCTCGCGAACTCGAGTAGATCCCGCAACGCCGTGGGCGGGCGAGAGTGCACGAGATCCGAATACGTGCGGTACTCCTCACGACCGCCCCCCTGGACGACCGCGTGCAATGCTCTCCAGACCTCCGGTCCGTTGGCATGATAGTCGCCGTCCCGACGGTACCTGTACCAGCCGCCGCGATCCAGCGATGCGTCGGAGAACGCCCGCGTGTGCCGCTCGAGCACGTCCTCCGCGATCTCCCGAAAACCGATGCCGCCAATGCGTGACGTCAGGCCCGGGAAGGAGCGCTCGATCACTTCGTCGCTGAGCCCCAGCGCCTCGAAGATTTGCGCTCCGTGGTACGACGAGACCGTGGAGATGCCCATCTTGGACATCACCTTGAGCACGCCCTCGTCGGCCGCCTGTAGATAGGCTCGGATGGCTTGCTCGCGGTCCACCTCCCCGAGCTTGCCCTTGTCGGCGAGATCGGCCACGGTCAGCAGGGCGAGATACGGGTAGATGGCCGATGCGCCGAACCCGATCAGCGCCGCCATGTGGTGTACGTCTCGAGCGTCGCCGGCCTCTGCGAGAATGCTGGCTCGCATGCGACGTCCCGTCCGGATCAGGTGGTGGTGGACGGTCGAGACCGCGAGCAGCATCGGGATCGGCGCTCGCTCCTCATCGACGTGGCGATCGCTGATGACTAGGGCGCTGTGCCCCTCGTCCACCGCCAACGCTGCCTGCTCGCAAAGCGCGTCGAGCCCCAGGGTCATGCCCTCGGGGCCCTCCGCGGCGGGGAAACTCGCGGATAGGCGCGCGAAGCTGAGTCGAGCCGCGGGCGTGCGGCCGAGAGCCTCCCAGTCCTCGGCGGCCAACAGTGGGCTGCGCAGATGCAGCAAGCGAGCCGCCTCCGGCCGCTCCTCGAGGATCGAATGGCGCTCGCCGAGATAGGTGCCGAGCGACATCACGACCCGCTCGCGAATCGAGTCGATCGGCGGGTTCGTCACCTGAGCGAAGCGTTGCCGCACGTAGGTGTAGAGCGACCGCTGTGGCTCATTGAGCGTCGAGGGCGGCGTGTCGTCTCCCATGGAGCCGACCGCTTCCTTCCCGTCTCTGGCCATGGGCGTCAAGACGTCTCGGATCTCCTCCCGTGTGTAGCCGTGAAGCGCCTGGGTGCTCGAGATGCCGGACGTGTCGGCTGCGCGGATGCGGGCCCCGCCGCTGAGCGGCGCTGGCTCGAGGCGCTGAAGGTTGCCCTCGACCCAGCGGCGATACGGCCCGCCGCCCGCGAGCCTGCTCTTGACGTCGGCGTTTCGCAGGAAGTCCCCGGCTTCCGTGTCCACAGCGATCATCTCCCCCGGCCCCACGCGCCCGGACTCGACGATTTCCCTGAGCGGTAGGCCGAGCAGTCCAACCTCCGAGCTCATAATGACGAGGCCATCGGAAGTGACCTGATAGCGGGCGGGGCGCAGCCCGTTGCGATCCATGGCGGCAGCCGCGACCACCCCGTCGGTGAACGCGGTCGCCGCTGGTCCGTCCCAGGGTTCGATGAGGCAAGCATGGTATTCGTAGAACGCACGCAAATCGGGCGCCATGTCTGGCATGTTCTCCCACGCTTCGGGAACCAGCATCGCCATGGCGTGAAGGAG
>JAYZBT010000027.1:0-11653 GCA_036338615.1 Gemmatimonadota bacterium | reverse complement strand
AAAGGACGTAGCGCCCGAGGAGCTGAGACGAGCCATCGAGAGCGTGAGCCAGGGGCGCGAGTTCTTCGCGGAGCGAATCACGCATCAACTCTCGGTCGGACTCCGCTCGGAGCTCGAGCGGGAGCAGAAGCGAAGCCGCGTCGAAAGCCTTACGGCACGTGAGGTAGAAGTTCTGGTCCAGATCGCCGACGGACACACGAACCGCGAGATTGGCGAGGACCTCGGCATCAGTCCTCGCACCGTCGAGACTCACCGGGAGCGGGTCATGACGAAACTCCGCATTCGCACGATCGCTGGATTGACCCGACTCGTCGTGGAGCAGGGCCTGGGTGGGGGCTAGAACCGGAGCCGGCTGACTTTGCCTATTTCTTGGTCACAAACTTCAGCCACTTGAGCGGATCTGGGCCAATCTTGTCCCAAGGCTTGGTCGGGTCGGGTAGCTTGGGCGGTTTGGGTGGTCGCGGCGCACCCGGGGTGCTGATGGGCATAGAGAGTTCTCCTTTGCCAATGTCTACGGCCTTTTGGTGCCGAAGGATTCAGAAGAAGCGGGAAACGGACACGTAAGCGAGGGCCGGGACCGACCCATATTCCGAAGCCAGGGCGCCGGGCGGCTCGAGCCCGCCCGCCCCGGTTCCAGTGAAGGCGCCGACCCGTACCGATGTCGACCCGCTCGCGGACCAGGAGACACCCGGTGCGAACAGCGCGCTTCGGTCGACCAGATTGACCAGCGCAAGGGCGTTCAAGCCGACGAGCGGATGGATTTGATAGCTCGCTTGTGACGCTATCGTCCATGATCCCAGTGTTTGCATCTCCCCACGTACAAACGCTTTAGAGGTCACGACCTCCAGTAAGGAGGCAGGTACGCTTGCTCCGAGTCCGTCGTATTGCAGCTCTGTGACCAAGTAGAGATCCTTTCCCCCGGGCGTGAAGAAGCGGTCGAGCCCTGTCGTGATCCGGACGCTTGGTTCGCCGTCGTCGTTCTCCCGCAGCGCGGCCTCTGTTCGCACGGCGGTCGTTCCGATCGCTCCTGTGACGAAGAGCGCCATCGCCGGGTCGTCATGGAGGGCCCCGGCCCAGCCACCGAACGCCCACCCCCCGAAGGAGGTCTGCGCTCGCGCGAGCGCTGTCACCGTGGTACCGAGCGGAGTCTCGGCCGCTCGCACGACGGCCTCCACCTCGGTGAAGGGGCCTGGAAAGACGCGCAGTCGTACCGCGTCGACCCCACCGCGGTACTCGCGGAATGGGTCCGACGGGTCGAAGGGCGCGAACGGGTCCGCGGGAGTCAAAAAGAGCGTGGTCCCCCAGGAGATCGCCTGTCGCCCGATCTCCAACTCCACGGGCCCTTTGGACAGGCTGAGGCTGAGTCGGTCGAAGCGGTGCCGCCAAGAGCCTCGCCCAGACTCGTACAGCTCCCAATCGGCGCCCAGCCAATCCCCGGACCCGGTCCCGGCAGCGGCGGAGCTGACCGCGAAGCCGCCGCCCTCCGGCGTTCGCTGCAGAACGTGTTCGTACGCGATGTCGATCGTGAAGGAGCCGGACGAGGCCAGCGCCACCAGGCGAGTACGGCCGAACAGTGTAGAACCGGATGGAGATCGGTCGCCCTCGGCCGCACCACTGGCGACGCCCAGGGCGTACCCCGTGACCTCGAGTTGCGCCTGGGCGGGGATCAGGGGAGGCAGCAGCGCGAGGACCACGAGTAGCGCGGTCTTCGTTACGCGGTTCACGCAGGGACTCGGTTCCGCAGCACGTCCTCGGAGATCTCCCCGTCCACCAGGGTGATGAGGCGCCGCGCGCGTTCCATGACCCTCGGATCGTGTGTGGAGAATACGAAGGTGGTCCGGTGCTCGCGGTTCAACCGCTCCATCACGTCGAGCAGGGCAGCGCTTGCCACCGAGTCGAGGTTGGCGGTCGGCTCGTCGGCCAGGACCAGCGCCGGCTCACCCACGACCGCGCGCGCGACCGCGACCCGTTGTTGTTGGCCACCTGAGAGCTTGCCTGGGAACCGATCTTCCAGCCCATCCATCCCCATCTGCTCGAAGAGTTCGCGCACTTTTCGATGCCGCTCCGCCGAGGGGACCCCGCGCAGCAATAGCGTGAATTCTGCGTTCTCGAGGGCCGAGAGTACCGGAAGCAGGTTGTACGCCTGAAATACGAAGCCAATGCGCTCGAGTCGAAGTCGCGCAAGCGCCGGGTCGGGCATGTCCGTGATCTCGTCCCCTCCGATCCAGATTCTCCCGCTCGTGGGCCTCGTGAGGCCACCCAACAGGTTCAGCATGGTCGTCTTGCCCGAGCCCGACGGACCTGCCATCGCGACGAAGTCACCCGACTCGATCTCGAGCGACACGCCGCGCACCGCCTGCACCGGGTTCGGGTCTTGAGGATAGGTCTTGCACACCTCCTCGGTCCGAACGGCCAGCGGCCCAGCGTTCAATGTGCTCATCGATCGAATTTCATCGCTTCCGCGACGTCGAGCTTCGACGCGCGCAGGGCCGGGTAGATAGAGGCCAGGGTTCCAATGATCAGGATAAAATAGAGGCTCAGCAGTACCTGACTCGAGTGGAAGGTCGGTACGATCACCGGGTCCACCATGCCTCCCGCGCTCGCCCAGGCACCCTCGCTCTCCACCAGCCCACTGAAGTCGAGTCCGTTCCGGAAGAATCCCCACGTGAACAGGAAGCCGAGCACCATGCCGACCACCCCACTCACCGCGGTGAGAAAGAGCCCCTCACCGAACACGACCCACCCCGTCTGGGCTCCTGTGAGGCCCAACGCCTGCAAAAGCCCGAATTCGCGGCGGCGGCCGAGAACGGACATCATGACCGCGTTCAGGATCGCGAGGGCCACGATCGCGAACAGGATGGAGTGAAACACGTAGTCGCCATAGTCGTCCATGCGCAACGCGGAGTCCAGTTCCGGCGCGGCTTGTCGCCATCCCAGTACCCGGAGGTCGGACGCGCCGGCCAACGCGTCTCGTAGCTCGGACACGACCCGGTCGGTGTCGCGCGAGGTCGCGAGCAGAACGGCCACGGTGGTGACCGCGTCCGGAGTACCGAGCCACTCTCGGGCGGTCTCGATCGGTATGTGAATGAGCCCCTGATCCATTTCCGGAATCGAAGTCCGGAAGATGCCCGCCACGCGCACCAGCTGGCCTTCTACGTCGCCCGCCGCGGACTGCGCGGTGAGCACGAAGCGGGTACCGACCTTCAGGCCGAGTCGGCGTGCGAGTTCCACGCCGACATACGCATGCAGCCGGTCACCTGGCTCCAGATACCGGCCGTCCTCCACTTTTTCATCGAGATCGGAGAAAGCGCGCTCCTGCTCGGGATCCACGCCTTCGATGCGAATCGGAAGCGCGGAGGCCGCGGAACTCGCCAGCCCATCGACCGACAGGCGAGGGGTGTGTGCAAGCACCTGGTCGCCGGAGACGGACTCGACGGCACGGAGCGCGCGTTCGTGACCTACGGCCCCGATGCGGTGTTCCAGCTTGCCGGACTCGAGGTATTCCGGCGCCTGGATCGCCACGTGACCGCTGCCGATCCGGATCGCCGATGTGATCCACTGCTCGTGCGCTCCCTCAGCGAGGCTGCGCGAGAAAATCAGGAGAGCGAGGCCGATCACCATGGCCGCCGCCGTGAGCGCGCTGCGCCGAGCGTTCCTGCCCACGCTGCGGGCCGCCAGCTTCAACATGACGCGAAATCTCATCGGTCTGCGAGCGCGTCCGCGGGCGGCACCCGTGTCGCTTTCCAGGCGGGATAGAGCGCGGCGAGCACGGCGGTGAGGAAGAGCGCCACCGCGCAGATGATCGGCGTGTCGTAGGAGTACTCGATGCGCAGAATCGGGCGCCACTGTGAGCCGCTGAAGCTGAAGCCGCCGAGTACCGAGGTGAGGTCGGGAGGCGAATTGTGCCACCACACGACGATGGGCCATGTGATCGCTGCGCCCACGGCGAGTGAGATGGCACCGAGGATCATGCCCTCGTAGACCACCGTGCGGCCGACGCCGAGCGGAGTCGTGCCCAGCGCGCGTACGACCGCGAACTCCCTCCTGCGCTCGAACGTCCCGATCAGCATCGTGTTGGCGACACCGAAGATGGCCATCGAGAAGATGATCCCGGCGATCAAGTAGTTCACCGCATCCATGAGGCCGATCGCTTCCGCCAGCTCAGGACGCAGATCCGTCCACGGCGTCACTTCGAACTGGGGGCCGGATCCCTCGAGACTCGCCGCGAGTCCGCTGGCGATCAATGGAGTGTCCCAGGCCCGCGTCACCGTTAGCGCGACTTCGTGGACGCGGCCGGGGTCCATGGCCATCAGGTACTGGAGGTCGGACAGGGGCAGAACCGCGTAGTTGGCATCGATTGCGGGGGTGCCCGTCTCGAATGTTCCGACCAGCGTGAACAGGTCGTTGCCCATGGAGCCGTCGCTCGCGGGCGCCACCACAACGACTTCGGCGCCGATGCTCAGACTCAGCTGGCGCGCCATCTCGACGCCGACGAGGATTTCGTACGCGTCGGGCACCGGCAGCCGGCCTTGGCTGACGCGGGACAGCAGCGTACTGACTTGCTGCTCGCGGTCGGGATCGACCCCGTAGAGCAGGCCGGCCTTGGTCTCATCACCCGAGGACAACAGTCCGCCTCCGTAGAGTCGAGGCGCTGCTGCCGTGACATCGGGGTTGGCTTCGAGGCGCGCCAGAAGCGCCTCCAGATCGACGCCGTCGTACCCACCGATCGTGTGATGCATGTTGCGTTCGGGCAGGTACTCGGCGGAGTGTACCTGTACCTGGCCCATCATCAGCCGCGTTCCGTTCTCGATGAGTTCGGCGACCATCCCGTCCGTGAGCCCGACCATGACCACCGCCGAGAGGTACCCAAAAGCGAGGCCCGAGGCCGTGATCAGGGTGCGGCCGCGATTACGCCAGAGGTTTCGCCAGGCGACCCTCCACCAAACCCCGTCGGATGCCACTCCGGCTACCGCCGAGCCCGCAGTGTTCTGAGGCTGAAGAAGCTCTCGTTGAGGTCGATGTCGAACTCGAGCTCGTGGTACGTCATCGAGGTCTTCTCCTCCGGCTTGTCCGCCGGAATCATGAGCATGACCGTCGGCACCAGTCGACCGCTCATCATCTCGTAGTCGGAGAACGTCATCGTGCGCACGAGGGTGCCGTCGTCATCGTAGTAGCGTACCCAGGTCGGCATCAGGTCCCGCTTGCGCACTTGCTCCTCGACCCGGCCCCACACGACCGGCGCCTCCGGCCTGGGGGTCAAGGTGAACTCGTAGACCTCGACGCCGTCCACGGACCCGTCGAGGGAGATCTCGAAGTCGTAGTCATCGACGATGCGGCTCTCCTTGACCAGGTCGTCGTTCGTGAAGTGTGAGCCCATCCACGAACCCATCATCAGTGACGGCGGCACCTTGATGGTCTTGTCCGCGCGCGGCAGATAATTCCAGACCTCGTCCTTCGCACGCAGGGTCGCCGTTCCAGCTTCGCGGGGCGGGGACTGGACGTGCACCAGGGAGTGTTCGGTGCCGAGCGACCAGACTTCCATGTCGAGCGATCGCGACCAGTGCTCCGTAACGATGTCTATGGTCATGCGGCCGTGGCTGGACTCACCACGCATCAAGCGATCGACCTGGTCGATGATCTCCCGGGCGGTCTGGGCGGCCAGAGGAGCGGGCGCAGGCGCACACAAGAGGAAGCTGGCCGTGGCGGCGAGCCACATGTGGACGACCCGGTATCCAAACACGCGAGACATTCGCCCAACCTCGATTTCGGGGATCAACCTGCTCTGCAGTTGCGGGGACCACTTCGTTCCGGCCTAGCGGCCTAGGAGAATCTAACCGAGCCGGCCGCATGTGCGGCGCGTTGGTGGATCTCCGCTTCCACTCGGCTCTCCGGCCCAACAGCGTAGCGACGGCGCGAACAGAGGAGGAGATGCGTGAAGGAGTTGATCGTGGGAGGGTACTGTCTCGAAGCGGTCATGCGCCAAGGCCTGGCGCGGGCGATGGCCGAGCGCCTGGCCGCTGCGCGCCGCGGGTGGACTCGGTCGTTCGGGCCGATCGGGCGGGGGATCAGGGATGTCGGGCTGGTTCGAATGCTCGCCGGTCCTCACGGCGGCGAGGATCCCTGGCAGGAGGTCGGGATCCTTCTCGACGGGTACGCCGCAATGGCGCTCGAGGTGTTCGAGCAACTCGACGTGACGTACCCGTCGGCGGTCGAAGAGGGTGTGCGGGCTCGCCTGTCCGGGATGCGGGGCCGCTAGTTTTTCTCGCGCGCCAGGCTCAGGGCCACATCGTGCGCGTGACGCAGCGACTCCCCTCGAAAGCCGCGTCTTGCCAGGTATCCGTTCAGGCGCCGCCGCGCCTTGTCCCGCTCGGGGCCGCGTGTTTCGCCGCCGAGTGCCGCGAGGGTGGCCGCGTTCTGTCTCCCTACCCAGCCCTGCGCGACGTCCTCCGCGAGTTGGTGGTCCGTCACTTCTTCGGCATCGAATACCTGCTCGATGGCACGGTCGGCCAACTCCGAAGAGACTCCTTTTTCACGAAGTTCGGCGGAGAGGCGTGCCTTGCCCCGTGGGCGGTGGCGAAGGCGGTCGCGTATGAAGGCGGCCGCAACCGCTTCGTCGTTCAGAAAGCCACGTTCCTCGAGCCGATCGAGGCAGGCGTCGATGCGGGCCCGGTGGAAGCCCTTCTGACGGAGTCGTCTCCCGAGTTCCGCGCGTGTGCGCGCTCGGTATGAAAGCAGATTGAAGGCGGCGGTGCGCACGCGGACGTTGGCGTCGGCGTCGAGCAGATGATGGCGCACGTTGGCGGGCAAGGCGTCCCCGACACCGAGTCGGCTACTCTCGAGCGCCTCGAGCATCAGTTTGAACGGTTCGCCTACGTCGAGGTGGAGGAGGATCTCGAGACTGCGCGGCCCGAGTGGTTGCACGCGCGTGATGATCGGATCAGCGGAACTCAACCGGCAGGCGCGCTAGCGGGATTCCTGAGGGCGAACCCCAGGTAAGAGATCTGGGGTCTCGATGTTCTCGTCGAGGTCGGGCCAGTGGATTTCGGATCCCGACTGAGTGAGTTGCCAATTGGCCCGCTGCTCGTCTGAACCCTGCGCAAGGCGGGGGTAGACTTCCACGGGGACGCTTATCGTGCGGCCGTCTTCGAAATCGACGCAGAGTCGCTCATCGACGAAGCGCACGTCTTTCGCGCAGTGGGGCGAGTCGGAATCTGGGGCGTTCATAACCTGCAATGTACTGCTCAACCTCGTTGAGCGTACCAGGTTCCGTCGAGTAGATCGTGATAGAGCGTGAGGTTTCGACCGTCGTCGAGAACGACGATGTGGTATTCCCGAGAAATCGGCTGTCGCCACCACTCGTCATCGATGCGCCAACTCTCGCGCAATGCTTCTACGGTGCGGGCCGGTTTGCCGGGCAGGCGCACGTGCGTCGGTCCACCGTTTTCGACGGTACGGACCACCACGAGCTTCGGTTGGCCGAGCGGTCGTAGCCGGGGTGTGTCGCTCATGGATCGAAGCTCAGCAGTGCATGACGTCGTTCAGGGATCCGTGACCAGGGATCGACTTCGACCACGCGGTAGAGCGGAGAGTGTCCCAGCCGGAGTTTGAGCTCCTTCACGGCATCGCGGAGCGATGGAGGAACCTCGCCTCTAGTCAGTTCTCGACCAGCCGCTGCGCGGCCGCTCTCGTCTCTGCGATCGAACAGACCGGTTTGAGCGCTCGCCGCACCGAACTGCGTGAACTCGACGATGAGTGTATCGACGGCTTTGGGGGGAGGCGCGATCGCCATCTTCATGCGTAGTGGTGAAGCGATTCGTTCTCGCTGAGCCGTGGGCTCCCTGAGCACGGTCTGCACGAACCACGATCCCCCCCCTTCGAGCTGAGCGCCCATGCGTGCACCCGTCACGCTTCGGCCCCGACGTGTGGGACGGGACAGCGCCCGCTCGATCAACCGGTCGAGCGCTCCGTGTAGCGTTTCGGTGATGCCGACGGGGTTGGGAAAGTCCAGGGACACGCGGATCGGCTCGGGACGATGCCAGGGCCGAACGGGATCGATACGCCGTCCTGTGGCCCACGCCAGCGCGCTCCGGCCTTCGTCTCCGAACTGGGAGATGAGTGAGGGCTCGGGAAAGCGCCGAAGCTCTCCCAGGGTTTGCACACCGAGCCGTTCGAGGCGTTGTACGATGAGTGGATCCACAGGCAGAGCACTCACCGGACAGCCGGCCAGGAACCGAGCGAGGTCGCTGTCTCCGACGACCACGGGTTCGCCGGACCGTGCGGACGCTGCCGCGACCCAGGCCCCGAATTTCCCGGGTGCGAAGCCCGCACGAGTCGCAGCGACGAGAGGAGCGGGGAAGATGCGGAAGAGCGAGTGGAGTGTCTTCTTCGCCTGACGCTCGGGAGAACCGAATAGACGGCCCAGGCCATCCATGCCGAG
This sequence comes from Gemmatimonadota bacterium, assembly GCA_036338615.1. GTDB lineage: Bacteria > Gemmatimonadota > Gemmatimonadetes > Longimicrobiales > Gaopeijiaceae > UBA1138. Next base: position 3,216 of record JAYZBT010000027.1, on the reverse strand, counting down.
GAACACACGTCCACGACCTGCGGGCTCGAGAATCGGGGTGATCTCGGAGAGCAGTTCGAGCATCGATTCGACCGCGGCGTCGTAGTGTACCGGATCGGGTTCGAGCAGCGTGAGGGAAGGGCAGAGGGAGACCGCTTGCGAAACGAGTTGCCCGGGACGCACTCCGGCTTCGTGAGCACGTTCCGAGACCTGCCAAATCGTGCGCCGGGTGCTTTCGCCTGACGAGAGCAGGGCGAGCGATGTACTGTCGAGTGCGGGGGAGCGCACGAGTTCGAGGCGCAACTCGAAGGTGGGCAGCCAAAGGCAGAGAGCTCGGCGGCTCCCGGAAGAAACGCGTGGAGAAGCCGGAAGGAATGCCGAGCCAGAGCCCAGGCCCAAAGCCCATCCTGTGCCTGCGTTGCCTGAGCCTGTGGTAGGTATCCATCCGGCGGGTTGGTCTGTCTCTGTTTGAGCCCACCCTCGGCCTTGGTGGGGGGGAACACTTTGCAAGCGCGGATGGAACTCCGACATAGCTGTTTGGGCCTAACCGAAAAGAGGCTGAGACGACGACCCCCGGCTACCGACGCAATCCGCATCACACAGCCGCTCACCACGCGCGTCGGTACCGGGGGTTGAACCGAATAAACACCGAAGACTGTAACCGAAGATAAGTCGAAGATTTTGGGGGTGCAAGCAGAGGCGCGAACGTCGCGGAGCGTCTCCGTGGGAACGCCCGAGCCGATTGCGCAGATTGCACAACGACCTACTGTAGCCCCGAGAGCGCCCGCCCCCACCAATCACGCCCACGGCCATGTTCTTCAAGAAGCGAAAACGCCCCGAGGCGCCGATCATTCATACCGACGACGCCGACTTCGAGCGCTGCATCGGCGAACACCCAGGGATCACCGTGGTGGACTTTTGGGCCCCGTGGTGTGGTCCGTGTCGCATGATGGAGCCGATCCTGCAAGAAATCGCCGTCGAGCAGGCCGACGCGGGCGTGAGGGTCGTGAAGGTCAACGTGGATGAAGCGCCCAAGACGTCGAGCGACTTCGGAATTCGCTCGATCCCCACCTTGCTGTTCTTCCAGGACGGCGAGCCCCTCTTCGAGATGGTGGGCATGGTGCCCAAACCGGTGCTCGAACGTGAGCTGGAACAGCTGCTTGCCGCGGCGGACGGAGGAGACTGAGCGCCCTTCACGTCGGATCGCGATATCGATCGCGCTCAGGCTCGGCAACGCGCTCGCCGCGCCTATCGTGACATGGGTTCGACCCGGTCCCATCTGTACATATCCGGCCCGGCGCTACATGATGTCCCATACCGGCCGGAGCGCATGAAAAACCATGACAATGGAGGACGTCGAGATGGTCAACGCGGTAGTTCTGATCGAAGCCGAAGCCGACAAAATCACGGCGTTGGCCGAACAGTTGGTCGAAATCGAGGGGATCTCCGAGGTCTTCTCGGTCGCCGGCCGCTACGACCTCGTCGCGATCATCCGTGTGTCGCAGAACCAGGACGTCGCGGACGTCGTCAGCTCGAAGGTCCGCCACCTCGATGGGATCGCGAAGACGGAGACGCTGATCGCGTTCCGCGTGTACTGCAAGGAGGACATCGAGGGCATTTTCTCGCCCGGCATCGATTGAGCGGGCAGGCCAGAGAGTCGGAGCGGGCGGTGCCCACGATGCGATGACGGTGGGTCCCGAGAGCGGTCGCGGACCGGTCGGACCCCGACGGGCCTCCGAACTTCCGGAGCGCTATAACGCGGTCGAGATCCTCGAACGGAACCTGGAGTTCCGGCGCGACAAGGTCGCGCTCGTGACGGCGGACGGTGAACTCTCCTTCGGAGAGGTCTGCGCGGAGGTGAACCGAGTCGGCAACGCGCTGATCCGTTCCGGCGTTCGCCCGGGAGACCGGGTCGCGATCCTCTCGCTCGACACCGCCGAGTGGGCCGTCGCCTTCTTCGCGTGCCTCAAAGTCGGGGCCGTTGCGGTGGGCATGAATACGCTCCTGACGGCCGCCGAACAGGCGTACATGCTCACGGATTCGGGCGCGCGCAGTCTACTCGTGCACGCCGCGCTATTGGCGGTCGCACGGGAGGCGCTCGACCAGGTGCCCGCAGTCGAGCAGGTCGTGGTGATCGGCGGCGAGGCCGATGCCGATGCCGAAGACGGCCGGACCCTCGGCTTCGAGTCCTGGATCGCCGACGAGTCAATCGAGCTGGCCGCTGCCGACACGCACCGCGACGACTTCGGCACGCTCAACTATTCGAGCGGTACCACCGGCCAGCCGAAGGGCATCTTTCACGCGCACCGTGACTACGCGCTCACCGCGCAGCTCTGGGGCGTGGACGTGCTCGGCATTCGGTCGACCGACCGGACCTTCTCGGTCGCGAAGCTTTTCTTCACCTTTGGCCTCGGAGGCAATCTGATCTTCCCCTGGTACGTGGGCGCCTCCGTGGTGCTTCACCCGGGGAGCCCACGCCAGGCGAAGGACGTGCTCGCGGTCATCGACCGCTTCAAGCCGACGATCCTGTACAACGCGCCGACCGGGTACGCCTCGGCGATCGCGATCCCGGACTTCGCGCAAACGTACGACGTGACTTCGCTACGCCTCGGGGTGTCGGCCGGTGAGGCGCTGCCCGCGCCGCTCTGGCACGCTTTTCACGAGAGAACCGGCATCGAACTCATCGACGGCATCGGCTCGACCGAGAACTTCCATATCTTCGTCTCGAACCGGCCGGGAGACATCCGGCCCGGAAGCAGCGGCAGGCCGGTCGCCGGGTACGAGTGCCGCATTTTGGACGGGGACGGCAATCCGGTCCCCCAGGGCGAAATCGGCAACCTCCAGCTCAAGGGTGAGACCGCCGCGCTCTTCTACCTCCACGACGCGGAACGCTCCCGGCAAACCTTCCTGGGCGAGTGGCTGCATACCGGGGACAAGTACTACGAGGACGATGACGGGTACCTCTGGCATGCGGGCCGCACGGACGACATGCTCAAGGTGGGTGGGATCTGGGTGTCCCCCGTCGAGGTGGAGAGCACGCTCATCGAGCACGAAGCTGTGCTCGAATGCGCGATCGTCGGCGTTGCGGACGACGCGACGCTGGTCAAGCCCAAAGCGTACGTCGTGCTCAACGAGGGCTACGTTGGCGACGACGTGCTCGCCGACGCGCTCGTCGCGCATTGCGTGGAGCGGATGGCTGGCTACAAGCGCCCGCGCTGGATCGAGTTCGTAGAGGAG
>JAYZBT010000026.1:0-16980 GCA_036338615.1 Gemmatimonadota bacterium | reverse complement strand
CCCGAAAGGGAAGAAAAGGAAGCGTGAATCACCGGAACCCTCTACGCCTTCCCGCGACAGATGCTATGCGGCGGGAGGTGGCCCACGCGAAGCGGTTCCGCTGGTCCACCTGTGGCGCGGGCCGCCGCAAATTGTCCCTCTACAGAACAGCCATTCCTGATGGAGGTGCATCGTGTCCGCGACGACCCGCTTCACACATCCGGCCCCACAGTTCACTGGGCTATCGGCCACGAGCCCCGGAGGCGGTCAGGCCGGATCAGGCGTTCTTGAATCTTCCGGCTCTCCGGGGTCCTCACCCCCAGAGCCAGGGAGCTTTGAACTAACACTCTAAGTGGTACCGCAGGTGGGGGCGCATCATCGAATCAACCTTCCAGGAAGGCCGACAGCCGCTCCCAGATCGGCTGCTTGGCTTCCCCGCTGAGGTAGCAATCCAGGTGCCCGAAGCCGTCGAAGACTTCGCGCTGGATGTTATCTCCCACGGCGTCTCGCAACATCCTCCAGGTGCGCTCCGTGGACTCCGGCACGAACATCTGGTTTTCTCGGCCCGAGATCAGCAGCATGGGCACGGCGACCCGGTCGAGGTGCCGGCGGTCCTCGTCCGTGAGGATGTCGTCAGCCCGAGCGTTCGGCGCCACGTCCTTGAGGAAGGTGCTGTTGACCTCCGGCACGAGGTCGCCCATCAGCGCATGAGTCGCGTCATTGATCTTGTCGTGGAACACGATGTCGCCGTACGTGGCGCTCTGGCGGTGGCAGGCCGGGTTGGAGCAGGAGTAGGATTTGGGCCACACTGTCGCCAGCAAGCCCACCGTCGCATCCCAGAGACCTTGGCGCGGCGTGCCGTCCGCCTGGTGCACCATGCGGTTTCCGGGCAGGACCTTGTCGACGTAGAAGCCCACCTTGAAGCGGTTGCTGTTGTTCATCACGAGGTGCAGGCCAACCTGACTGGGCACGAGCGCCTTGATGTGGCTCGAGTCGGTATAGCCCCGCAGCAGCGACAGCAACAGGCACGGGGAACTCAGGCAGTGGGCCAGCACCGAGACCGCAGCGGCGCCGGTCTGCTCGCGCACATGTGCGGTCACGGTGGGCCAGTCATGGCGGGCTACGTCATCGAAGGTGTAGCCCTCGTTGTGCACCGCGAGGTAAGGACTGGTGCGCCAATCGAAGAGCCAGACGTCGAAGCCCTGCGCGGACAGGAACTCGGCGAAGCTCTGCTCGGTGGTGTCGGTCAGAAAGCAAAGCGCCGACATGGCCGTGCCAGGCGCCAGGATGACCGGGCCCTTGTCACCCCCGGCGATCCGGTGGACTTGCAGCGCGGCGCCGTCTCCCGCGGTCAGGGAGGCGCGTACCGGAGCCGGACATGAAAGCGGCCGTCTCACTCCGAACAGCGGCGGGTGCGCGGTGACGGGGCCGTCCTCGACAACGGGGGCGATAGACATGGGACCTCAGGTGATGGGGATGTGGGTGCCCAGCAGGGGCGGGCTGGCCGTTGGGTCGATGAAGGCCAGTTCCTCCTGCATGAGTTGGAAGTTCGCGAGTTGTACGGTGGGGCGCACGAACTCCAGGATCAGAGCCTTGAGCGAAGGGAAACTGAGGCTGGCGAAGCCCAGGTAAGGCTGCTCCTGCACCCCGCCGAGCGCGTGGCCCACCGTAGCCGCGCGTGGGTCGTCCAGGAGCGCCAGACTCTGGTCGTACTGGCCGAAGCCGAGTCTGCCTCCCAGCCGACGGACGAGAGCGGAGTGCTGCTGCTGCCAGTAGGCCTGGCATTGTTCCGGTGTGTCCCGGGGCCGAGCCCGCAGGCACATACCGACCCGGGCGGATTGGGGTTGCTCCTCTCGAGGTGCGTCGATGATCACCTCGCGGCAGACAACGGCCGCCCAAGCCCGCTCACGAGGCGGCTGCAGATCACGAGCTTCGCCGTTTGCGGGCTCACACCTTCGGGCTTCAAGGCGCAGATCCGTTCGTGGGAGTGTTCCCTGCGCTGATGCGCATTTGAATACTGACGTTACAACCCATACCCTAAGGGCTTCCTCCAGCCTTGGCGAGGCTCAACGAGCGGAGAAGTTTCCCAACCGAAGTCGCTCACACAGGGCATTTGAATACTGACCGGGCAACCCGTAACCTTGGGTGTTCCTCTAACTTTGGCGAGTTCAATGGACGTATCGAGTCTCCTTTGGGGTGGCCCCGCATTGCTGGTCGTGGCTTGGATGGTGGGCGTCTACCTCTTCTCTCGGCTCGTCCTCAATCCCAAGCGACACACCGCCTGGAGTGACCCGAGGGCCGAACTCGGATTGGACTTCGAGGCCGTCCGTTTCCCCGCGCGGGACGGCTTGATGATCGAAGGCTGGTTCATCCCGGGCCCGCACCGAACTGAGGGTCCGGCGGCGATCATCATGCATGGTTGGCCGTGGAATCGCATGGGCACCCCCGCGAATCGGCTGCTATGGGACCTGCCGGGCAGTACCCCGGTGCGCCTGATGCCCCTGGCTGGGCGGCTGCACTCGGAGGGCTACCACGTCGTGATGTTCGACGTGCGCAACTACGGCGAGAGCGGTAGCGACCTACCCCAGACGTACGGATGGAAGGAATCACTCGACCTGCTCGGTGCGCTCGATATGCTCGAGGCCCGCGACGAGGTCGATGCATCTCGCATGGGGGTCGTGGGCTTCTCCATGGGAGGGAACTCGCTGATCTACGCTACGGGCGGCACCGATCAAATCCGCGCGGGCGTAGCCATTCAGCCCACGACGCCACAGGTCTTCTCTAGGCGATATCGTAAAGCCTTGCTCGGGCCGCTCAGCTACCTCCTCTACCCCCCCGTCGAGGTCCTCTACCGTCTTCGCGGCGGCCCGAAGCTGACCGCTTTCGACCTGCGGACCCACGCGACCATGGCGCGTTCGACCCCGATTCTCTATCTACAAGGTTCGGGCGACAAGTGGGGCAGCGTGGAGGATGTACAGGCGATAGCTGCGGCGACGCCTAACGCGTCAGAGCCCATTCTGCTGCCCACGGAGGAACGGTTCGGCGGCTACATGGCGCTGGTCGATCGTCCGGAACCCATCATCGACTTCTTTGCGCCTTTGCTCAGCCCCACGCCGGCGACCGCTGGGCAGGAAGCCGTGGCTCACTAATGCAACACGTCGAAGGAGTCGACCGCGTGGATACCGACCTTCCCACTATCTCCCTCCGTGCACCCGTGGGTGCCACGGCCATTTTGCTGCTGTCGCTTGCCCCCCTCGGCTGTGGTGATTCTGACACCGTCGAGGCGGCAGACGCGGCCCCTGTTCCCGTGCGCCTCACTCAGGTGGCCCGTCTCGACCGACCCGCGTGGATCGGTCTCAGTGGGGATGTCGAGTCGAACCGGACCGTGAACGTTGGCTTCCTGGTGCCGGGTCTGGTCGCCGATGTAGGCCCCGAGGAGGGGGAGGTGGTCGCCCGAGGCGCGGCGCTCGCGGAGCTCGACCCTACCGACTACGAGCTCAACCTCGAACTGGCCTCGGCTCAGAGGGAACGGGCCGAGGACGAGCTTTCACGGGCTACGGCGGTATTCGCACAGAACGGCATCCCCGAGAACGATTTCCACAAGGCGCAGACCGCCGCGCGTATGGCTCGGGCACAGGAGGCGATGGCGGAGAAGAAACTCGCCGACACGCGCATCACATCGCCCCTGAGCGGAGTCGTGGCACGTCGCGCCGTCCAGCCCGGCGAGCAGGCCGGGCCTGGATTCCCGGTCTTCACGATCGTTTCTGTCGACCCGGTTCAGGTCAGAGTCGGCGTTCCCGAAGCGGAGATCGGACCCATCGCCGTTGGGCAGCGAGCCGATGTGACGATCCCTTCGCTCGACGGGGCCGCGTTCGAGGGGCGTGTTCGCCTCGTCGGGATTGCCGCCGACCCTGGCTCTCGCACCTACACGGTGAAGATCGAGGTGGCCAACCCCGGCCGGAGGCTGTTGCCCGGCATGATCGCCGAAGTCCGTCTCGAAACCGACGTGACCGTGCAGGCGCTGACGGTGCCCGGCGAGGCCATCGTACGAGGCTCGGACGGCATCACGCGTGTCTTCGTGTACTTCCCCGCAGAGCAACGCGTGCACGCGCGCCGCGTGGAAGTCGGGTCCGCGTACGGGACCGAGATCGAGATCCGAGAGGGTCTCGCCGGCGACGAGCAGATCGTGGTCGGCGGACAGCATCGCCTGAGAGAGGGAGCGGTGGTTGAGGTCACGGCCGGCGCTGCTCCGACAGCGGATCAGGGGAGCGCGACCCGATGAGTCTCATCAGGATGTCTCTTCGACATCCCCAGGTCATATACGTCATCACGGCGATGGTCTGCCTCGCGGGCATCAGCTCTCTCATGACCATGCCCCGCCGGGAGGACCCGAAGATTCCGATCCGCCGGGGCCTGGTTCTGGCCGCTTATCCGGGCGCGACCGCGAATCAGGTCGAGGAGCAGGTTACGAAGAGGATCGAGGAACGTCTCTTTGGGTTTGGTGAGGTGCGGAAGGCCCGTACCGTCTCGACCAGCATGGTGGGTGGCGTCGTCATCGACGTCACGCTGGAGGACGCGGTCGTGGACGCGGACCGATTCTGGTCCAAGCTACGCCACGAGCTCAACGAACTCGGTGTCACGGAACTCCCGCAGGGAGTCCTGGGACCAATCGTGAACTCCGACTTCGGGGACGTGATCGCGATTCTGCTGTCCGTCACCGGCGAGCAGTATGGGTACCGAGAGCTGCAGGAGTATCTGGAGCGAGTGGAAGCGGAGCTTCTCCGGCTCCCCGCGGTCTCCAAGGTCAAACGCATCGGGGAGCAAACGGAGAAGATCTACGTCACGAGCACGATGGAGCAGCTCGTCCAATACGGGATCACGCCACTTCACGTGGTTGGCGCACTCCAGAATCAGAACGTCATCTCGGAGGCCGGCGCTTTCGACGCGACGACCACGCGGGTCCCGATCCAAACGGTGGGGCTCTATGAGAGCGAGGACCAGATTCGTCGCCAGATCGCGGGTGTGTCTCCCAGTGGCAGCCCGATCTACATCGGCGACATCGCCGAAGTCGAGCGTCGGGACGCGGATCCTGACTTCCTTGTGCGCGCAAACGGTCAGCCGTCCGTCATGCTCAGCCTCGAGATGCTGGAGGGATACAACATCGTCGACTTCGGGCGCGAGGTGGACGAGACCATAGCGGAGGTGAGCACGCGGCTTCCGCCCGACGTCTCTATCGAGGCGATCGTGGACCAGCCCAAGATCGTCGAGGAACGCATCGGACATTTTCTTAGCGAATTCGGGATGGCCCTCGTCGCTGTGCTCGCGGTGACGCTCATCCTGCTCCCATTTCCCGTCGCCACGGTAGCCGGAACAGCGATCCCGGTAACGATCTTGATGACCTTCGCGATCCTCCAGGGGATCGGGATCGAATTACACCAAGTCTCACTTGCGGGCCTGATCGTCGTGCTCGGCCTCGTGGTCGATGACGCCATCGTCATCGCCGACAACTACGTGGAACTGCTCGACCAAGGGGTCTCCAGGGACGAGGCAGCCCAACGGTCCGCCAGCGAACTCGCCGTCCCCGTGCTCGCCGCCACGTTGACCATCGCTGCTGCGTTTCTTCCGCTTGCGCTCATTCCCGGCCAGATGGGCGAGTTCATGTTCTCTCTGCCGATCACCGTGGCTCTGGCGCTGACCAACTCGTATATCGTGGCCATGTTGCTGACCCCGCTCCTGTGCCGGACATTCATCAAGAAGGGGATTCACGCGGAGGAGTCGGCCGCCGCCGGGGCGCCGAGCAAACGCGGGGCGCTCGACATCATGCAGTCCGTCTACGACGCTACTATTGCGAGAGCGATGAAGCACAGGCGGCTGACGATGGTGTTCGGCGTGCTCGCAGTGGCCGCTGGCGCCGTTCTGGCGAGTATGGTGGATCAGCAGTTCTTTCCGCCATCCGAGCGCGATGAGTTTGCGATAAACGTCTGGATGCCCGAGGGCACGCGCCTCGAAGCGACCGACCGCACGACCCGTGAGATCGAGCAGGTTCTGGAAGCGGACCCCGACGTGCGGGCGTTTGCCTCGTTCGTCGGTGTGGGTGCTCCACGTTTCTTCTTTTCCTTCGAACCGGCGCTTCCCCGGCCGAACATCGCCCAGATCATCGTGCGAACGACCGAGGTCGACATCACCCCTGAGGTGGTGGAGCGATTGCGCCACTCCCTGCCGGTGCGCGTGCCGGAGGCAGAGGTCGATGTGCAACGTCTGGTTCAGGGGGATCCGATGTGGGCCCCCATCGAGGTGCGCATCACGGGTGAAGATGTGGTGACGCTTCGTTCTCTCGGAGAGCAAGCGGCCTCGGTGCTGGAAGCCACGCCGGGCAGCTTCATGATACGCAACAATTTCCGCGAGGACGCATACGCGCTCGAGGTGGATCTCCGTCCAGAAGTCGCCAACCGCCTCGGAATGAGCGCCACGGTGGTCTCGAACATGCTGGCAGGAACGTTTCGGGGCATGCCGGTCTCGACGTTCTGGGAAGGAGACGACGCGGTCGACATCGTGCTTCAACTGGACGAGAGCCATCGCGATGCCTTCGAGGACCTGGGCAGCACGTACATGGTCTCGCCGGTAGCCCGGGTACCCCTTCGTGGCATCGCAGATTTGAGACCCGTGTGGCAACCGAGCCGCATCGTGCACCGCAATGGGGTCCGCACCCTGACCGTAGCGAGCTTCGCACAGGACGGGGTGCTGCCATCGGTGGTGCTCGCGTCCGCTCAGCCGACGATCGATACGTTGACCCTGCCGCCCGGCTACGGCCTTTCGTACGGCGGCGAGATCGAGGTGCAGATGGAGAGCTTCGGCTATCTCAGCGTTGGGATGCTCGCGAGCGCTCTCTTGATCGCTCTGATCCTGCTCATCCAGTTCCAGAGCGTGAAGGACGTCATGGTCGTGATGATGGCGATCCCACTCGCGCTCTTCGGCGCGTATTTCGGCCTGCTCATTACCCGCAACCCCTTCGGCTTCACGGCCTTCATGGGGCTCATAAGCCTGACGGGGGTCGTCGTCCGCAACGCCATCATTCTGCTCGATTTCATCCGCGAGAAGATGGCCAAGGGAGGCGCGCTCGAGGAGTCGGCGCTCGAGGCCGGGCGACGGCGACTCCGTCCGATCTTCCTCACGACGATGTCGGCCGCCGCCGGTCTGACACCGATGATCCTCTCGGGTTCGGGTCTATGGGCGCCTCTGGCTAGCGTCATCGCCTTCGGGCTCATCTTCTCGATGGTGTTCACACTGGTGGTGGTGCCAGTTCTCTACGTCATGGTGACACCGGACGCCGTACCCTCCCTGGGGACTTGAGCATGAAGACCATGATCCGATCCTCGCTGTTCGCGGTCCTGCTCTCGAGCGTTCTCCTCCCGGCTCCCATGCGCGGTCAGGAGACGGAGCGTTCTCTCACCCTCGAGCAGGCTCTGGAGTTGGCGCGCGAGGGTAATCCGGGCCTCGAGGCCGTTCGCCAGAAGGTCGAAGAGACCCGCCGACGCAGCTCGGTCGCGTTCACGAACTATCTGCCCCGGATCGAGACCCAGGCCAGCTATCTCGTAAACAACAACACGCAGGGCATCCTCCTCCCGTCTGGGTCTCTGGGGTACTTCTCGGAGTTGGGCGGCAAGTTCCCGAGAACGGACCGGACCATCCCGCAGGGCGGCACGGACATCTTCTTCGCGCTCACCACGGTAGCTCAGCCGCTCACTCAGTTCTTCAAGATCCGAGAAGGGCGTGGAGTCCTGCGGGCCGACGAAGACGTTGCCGGTGCCGAGTTGCGCCAGGCGGAACAAAGCCTGGCGCTCGGCGTGCTGCAGGCATATGCCGGTCTACTCATCGCGACCAGAGCCGCGGAGGTGGCTCGCGAGCGAGCGACCGCGGCGGAGCAGCGTATTTCCTATCTGACCGCGGCCGTTCAATCGGGCACCGCCCTGGATGTCGCTCAGCGTGAAGCCCGGGTTCGTTGGCTTCAGGCCCGTCAAGAAGTGTTGGAGCGTGAAGACGAGGTGGACGATCTCAACTACGCGCTCACCGATGCCGTGGGTCTCCCGGCCGGAGTCCGAGTCGAGGCGACGCCCCCTCCCGCCGTCGATGGCGCACATGAAGCGCTCGAGTACTACGTCGAGGCGGCATTGCGTGCCAACCCCGAGGTCGTCGGAGCCCAGGCTCTGATCGCCAAGGCGACACATGGCGTCGGGGCCGCTCGCGCCGAATACATTCCCGACGTCGGACTCCTTGGAATGCACCTCTACCAGAACTCGTTTCCGTTCCTGCCCAAGAACACCCTCGGCTTGGGCATCATGGGGAGTTGGACCATTCTGGACTTCGGCCAACGTCGGAGGACGGTGCAGGAACGCCGCGCTCAGCTCCGCCAGGCCGAAGGCAACGTGTCTGTGATCGAGGGCCGAGTCCGCGGGGCTGTCGGGACCGCGTACCGCCGGCTGGAAAGATCTGAGGAGGTCCTCGAGTTGGCGCGAGAAGCGCTCTCTCTACGCACGGAAGCGTCACGGCTCCGCATCGTTGAAGTCACCACTGGGCTCGCCGTAGCTGCGCAGGAAGGGGAGGCGAACGCTGACCGAATGGAAGCCGAGGTGGACCTACTGAAAGCCGAATTGGGGCACCGAATCGCGCTCGCGGAACTCGCGCTCGCGTCGGGCGTGCTGGGCCGCTGAACACCATCTGATCCACTGTATAGGAGCACGAGATGATGAATCCCGGCGATGCCGGTAGTGAGCATTCCCACGGCCACGACTGCCTGAAGGACCTCTTCGAGTACCCTTTCATGTCGGCGCTGGTGGAGCGGCGCACCAGACGCCTCGCGCGCGGAACGTCGATGAACGCCGGCGAGTTGTCCTATGAGAGCCCGAATGATCCAGCCCCGCTGACGCCGCTCGAGGAAGCCATTCTCATCACGTGCGTCACGGGGATCACGGGTATCACGACGCACGACGGCCCGCTGACGAAGCCGGACGGAACCGACGAGTTGGGCACTCCGTTTCTGCACATCATGGCCCGAACGGCGAGTAGCGCGGACAACTGCCAGGCCACGCACTTCTTCATGATCTCCGATGACGGGATGTTCTTGCTTCGGCATCCCAGCGGACGCGAGGCCCTCGAGCTGCTCAGTTCGCTGCCTCCGAAATGGGCGGATTGGAGTGAGGACGATTGGATCGCGGCCGCGGAGAGCTGCAAACTCCGGATTTCTGACCGTCGCATGGACTTTCCGCGGGAGTGGCCGTACTACCTCGGATGGAACGCCCAGATGTCCAATGTCCCGGGCTCGACCGTGTTCTTTCCGGTGGTGGACTGCACATGGCAGTACATCAACGCGCTGCTGATCCTCGCTGCGGAGCCCGACGGCAAGCGACCCATCATCCTCGACGATTGGCGCACCTTCCAGCCCAAGGGGCTCGTTGAATGGCTCGCAAAGATCGCTGGCTCGGTGGGCCTCGCCGAGAAGGTCCCCTACCACCCGGTCGGCGGGCTCAAGTGGGTCCGCAACGGGTTTGTCAACAAGGACAACCCGGGTCCACTGGGATTTGCCGGTGCGTTGCGCACCGACTACGAGGCGTTCCTGTACTTCCAGAACATGATGCTGCTCGGTCAGGCGATGGGGCTGGGCGGGTGGATCCACGGCTCGGTCTTCCCTCCATACATCTTTCAGAACGACCCCGAGAAGGGCTGGCACGGGCTGGGCTTCCGCTTTCAGGAGCCGAAGATGCTGAGACCGTGGGCGCCGGTACCCGCGTCGCAACCGAACCCCATCGGAATCGACGGAATTCTCGAAGGGCTGTGTCCTCCGTACGTGGACTCGATGGACGACGCGGTCGACCGGGTCATCGAAGCCAAGTACGGCGCCGAGGGCGGCGCCTACGGTGACGACGCGGTGTTCTCACGGTCGTACAAGGACAAGGCCGACGCCGCCAAGTACATGAAGAAGGCCACGAAGTTCGGCCCAAAGCAGGTCGAGTACGTCAAGGAGATCTGCAACTACATCTACGATACCTATGGGCGCTTTCCGGCCCACACCGACGCGTTCTACACTCCGGGCATGTTTCTGCAATTCTCCCACCTGGAGATGGAGTACTATGACCGCTTCTTCGATCCAGATCAGTTCCGACGCCAGGCCGGTCACGACGCGCTTTGGCATGGACGCTGAGGAGACGTACCGATGACGGCCGCCACGCTCGAGCCCGAGGGGGCGCCTGCTTTGCCGGGCAACAATCTCGGTCGCCTCATCTGTTTGACCTTGTTCACGCCGGTGCGCCGGCAGTGGCTGCCGGTCCTCTCGGCGGCGCTGTGGATCGCGAAATGGGTGCCATTCGCGCAGCGGCATATCCTGCAGTTCAACTTCATCCACTTCGTAAGGTGGACGGTGGTTCGGGAGTTGCCGTTCGCCGGGCCGCGCGAAGAGCGCGATCGGCTCAACTACGGCTACCTGTTCTTCGAGAGCAATTTCGACGGTCCTTGGCAGCACTACATCGACGCGTTCGCCTACTGCATTCCGCAGGACATCCGGTTCGTGTGGGGTAGGGGACCGGCGTTTCCGTATCCACCGCCGGCGGAGCCGCTCAAGAAGTGGATCGCCATGAACAGCATGGAGGGCGGTTCATACTACTGCGCCTACCCGGAGTCGAGCACACGGATGGTGATGAGCGCCGTCGCGGTCAAGGATGCGCTGGGCGACTTCGTCGCGAGCTCGGCGGATCTCGGCCCGGACGAATTCAAGACGCGTTACGACCAGTTTCTTTCCCGCTTGCAGAACCATCTCTGATGGGTGAGTCACGCGATAGGACGGGCACGGCGTATGCGCTGACCGTCATCACGGCCATCAGCCCCGGGCAGGTGGAGGAGGTGCGCAAGGTCATCGAGGGCGTCCCGCGGGGAGTGTCCTCGCCGCTCGCGAAGCTCGGTACCGTGCATACGTCGCGCCTACAGATCTTCGATCACCTCGTCTACCAAGGCGCGCCACAGAAGCGCGATCAGCTTCGCTGGGACTATCTGGTGTTCACGGCAGCCTTCGATGGGCACGATCTCGACCCGTTCCTCGACTCGATCGTCGACCAAATCCCGGACGAGGCGGATTCGTGGTGGCGTCACTGCCTCGCTTATCCCGGTCTGAAGGATCGCACCGCGTTCAAGAAGTGGATTCGCGACAATCAGGTCCATACGTCGCTGTTCGCGGTGGCGTCACCGAACCGGAGCGTACCCGAGGTGCTGGAGAGCCTCGCACTCCGTGAGCGGCTCGTGGAGTTCGCGATCGCCAATCAAAACCAACAGACCAGTGCGGCGGAGCTGAGGGAGCGTTTCCGCAGCGCCTTCGGGGGGGAGGTCTGATGAACGATCGTAAGAACGAGAGCGGCGCTCGTCCGGAGAGGAAGCTGTTCTCCGCTCGTCCTCCGAACCTGAGTAGACGCGACCGGGAGCAAGCGGACGTTGATGTCTCCGACATTCAGGGTAACGTCCTGCGTGGGTACTCCCATCAGAAAGCGGCTTACATCTTCTTGAGGATCGACGACGTCGAGAAGGCCAAGGCGCTGCTCGCGGATATGCTTCCCCGGGTCGTGTCAGGCAGCCCGTGGGCCCAGGGCGAGGCTCCCGCGACAGCCATCCAGGTCGGGTTCACATACGCGGGCCTCGAGCGCGTGGGTGTGCCTGCGGAGATCCTGGCCACCTTCCCAGACGACTTCCGCGGGGGGATGGCTGCCCGGGCGGATGCCTTGGGAGACCGCGGCCCGAGTGCGCCGGAGGAGTGGGAGGAGGGACTGGGGACCGGTGATGCGCACGTGCTGGTGACGGTGTGGGCTGTCGACAACGCGCATCTGGACGCCGTGCGTGAGGAGCTTCGAGACGTAGGTGCGACCGCGGGAGCCACCACGGTGATCAACGAGACCCGTGCGGAGGCTCTCGATCAGGGCCGTGACCACTTCGGGTTCTTCGACGGCATCGCCCAGCCTGCCGTAGAAGGCACCGGGGTCGCGGGTCGTCCGGGGGATGGCCAGCCCGATGGAGCAGGGGGTTGGCGCGACGTGGCGACCGGAGAGTTCTTGCTCGGTTATGTGGATGAGGACGGCGGCCTGCCCGATGCACCCGCCGCACCGTTCGACCGAAATGGCACGTTCATGGTGTACCGGAAGCTGCACACGCATACTGCGGCGTTCCGACGGGTGCTAGAAGAGCAGGGCGCTCGTTATCCGGGCGGACCGGACAAGCTCGCGGCCAAGATCGTCGGGCGGTGGCCGGACGGGACGCCGATCAGCGTGTCCCCGGACGCCCCCGACGCGGACGTTTCGTCGGACCCCGCGCGCATCAACGACTTCTCGTACGAGGACGACCCGAGTGGCCTACGCTGCCCGGCCGGCTCCCACATCCGCCGTGTGCATCCCCGTGATTCCGAAGGCTTTTTCGGCGGGCGGTTGACCAACCGGCATCGCATCATCCGCAGGGGGCGAACCTACGGGCCGGTGCTGCCCGAAGGCGCGGAGGACGACGGCGCCGAGAGAGGACTCGTCTTCGTATGCTTCAATACCAGCATTTGGCGACAGTTCGAGACCGTGCAGAGCCTGTGGGTAGACGATGGCGATCCGTTCGGCCAGGGCAACGACAAGGACCCGCTCATCGGATGTCCAGCCGACGACTCCGGTAAGATGACGATTCCCGGGGACCTGCCGTTCTTCCTTTCTCCGCTGCCACGATTCGTGACCATGCGGGGAGGCGAGTACCTCTTCCAGCCGAGCATCAACGCTCTGCGCTGGCTGTCCCATCTCTAGCATGAAACCGCCCATGGCTCGGGTACGCCTGGTTGCGATGGTGATAGGTGCCGTGGTGGCCGTGGGGGCCTGCGGTGACGACATTACCGGACCGCACCCGCTGGTGGAGGCAGAGGCGCGGCTCTTCGACGCCATGAACCGCGACGACTACGAGTCCGCGGGCACACTCGTCGGAGAGCTTTGGGAGCTACACGACGCCGAGCCGGAGAACGGCAGAAATACCTTCCTGCTCGGAGCCGCGAGCCTGTGGTGGCTGGCGGAAGCGGAGCGCCCCGGCACGAACGGGCTCCAGGTTCTGGCCCAGGCGATCCCGTTGATCCTGGAGAGCTTCTTCGACGTGATTCTCAACGACGAAGAGAACGCGGCGGGAGCGAGTGCTCTGCTGGGGGCCTTCCTCTTCGAGACAGGATTCGATCAGGCACAGGGAAGCGCGCTGGTCGACAGCGCTGCGGCCTGGGTGCCAGAGGTCGGCCTCTTCCAGCAAATGCACATTCGTCGTTTCGCGGCGGCCGACGACACAGTCACGGCTTCCGCCATAGAGGCGGGTTTCCAGTTTTGGGAGGTATGCGGAGGCGGGCCCGTGGACCGTGACAACCCCGACTTCACCGCGTACGTGCAGCCGCCCACGGAGTCGATGCCGCAAGGGTTCTGCTGGGGTTCGTCGCGAGTGCCCCACGGCTTCGAGGGCAGTTGGTTGATTTTCGGAGATCTTCTCGTGAAGGGCGGACAACTCGACCCTGCCCGGCGTGCCTACCTCAACGCGCGCCTGGGGCAGAACTACGACCTTTGGAAGCACAAGGACCAGCTCGAGAGTCGACTGACAGAAGACCTCGCCGCACGCTACGCATCATACGCCAATCGAGACTTCACCCAGTGGGCTTCCATCGGCGTGCCCGTGGTCTCTTGCACGCAGTGCCACGCCAGCCAGTTCTGACTCTGGTGCGTCCCGTCGTTAGTCCTGGCTCGTGTCGATTCCGTACGTGTCCCACAGCGCCCCCGCGAAGAACTTGCCGAACGCCGTCATCGCCTTGAGCCGCCGGATGACTCCACCCGCGTTGGTGATCTTGAAGGTGCTGAGCTGCTTCGCGAAGTCCTTCTTCTTGATGCGCAGGACCGCACGCCCCGCGACCGCGCCCGCTTCGCTATCGCCCTCATAGACCGTCACGAACAGGGTCGTCGTATCGGCCCAGAGATCGAAACCGGGGTCGTCGTGAATGCGCTTGAAGCCGTACAGGTAGTACGTACGTCCGTCCGCGAGCCGAAGCGGCATGCGATAGGTCATTCGGCGGGTCCGTTCTTCATCCGGGTCCACCGTGAGAAGCTGGAACACGCCGTTCGTCACGCTCAACGGCTCGGGTGACAGCTCCGGGATCGACACGCTTCCGTAGAGACTCGCCTGATGATCGGGTTCACCCAGCATGCCGTAGAGGTCGTCCGAGTTCACCGTGACCGTGAATTCGAGGCGCGAATCGTGCTCCCGTCCCCACGCAGCCGCCTGCTCGAAGTCGAGGTCGGCGTCCGTGGAGAAGTGACCGCGCATGGCCTCGGTAAACTGGACTCCGACCCGCTTTTCCTTCACGGTCGCCTGCTCCACCGGGGCCAGGTCGTACGAAAAGTCCCAGCCGCGGTCGCGAGCGATGAGGTTGACGTTGCGCTCAGCGAGCGTGGCAATGGTGAGGAACGGATTCACTCCCAACGAACGGGGGATGATCGCTCCATCGCACACGTAGAGTCCGTCGTGTAGCTCGCTCCCGGTTTCACCGGCGAAGACCTGGCCCTGAGCGTCGACCACACCCGACTCCGCAGATTCACCCATACCGCACCCGCCTAGAGGATGGACGGTGACCAGGCTCTTCCCGAGTCGCTCCACCCAGAGAGGGCTCTTGATGTAGGTGCCACCAAGAGCTTCGGTGGCCCGTAGAAGCTCGCCGTCGATACGATCGAAAATCGGCTGGGAACCGACGTCGGGCCACGAGATGCGCGCGCGGTCGTCCTCGAGCACGATCTGGCCGGCCGAGTCGTCGTGTGCCATCACTAGGTAGGTTTGTGTATTGCCGACCGATCCCGTGCTGCCCCCCGGCACGATCGCTTGCAGTTCGCGGTACTTCTCGGCGGCGTAGTCCTTGAAGCCGGAGTCCGTATCGCGACCCATCGCTCGGGACGCCATGATCAACGACGAAGCGAGCACCGGAGCGAGCGACCTCGGGATCACGCCCTCCTCGATGATCATGCCGTCGTTCAGATCGTCGGTTTCCCTGAGGTCGATGACCGACGTGATGCACGGGCCGGGGCCCGTGTCGCGCGCGCTGGGAACACCGACTCCTTCGATGGGCTGATCCGCGTTGTAGGCGAAGCCGAGTACGTCGCCATTGCCCGTGAAGCCGTGCCCGAGCCGGTCGGAGACGCTCAGGCCCGTGTCGCGCGAGCGGAGCAGAATCTCCGTGCTTCCCAGGCTGCCCGCGGCCAGGATCACGATGTCGGCCCCGACGAACAGGTGGGAAGCATCGAAGCGCTGTGCACCCGCCTCGAGCAGATCGAAATGCACGACCCAACGCTCCCCTCGGCGCTCCACACGGCGTACCGACGTGCGCGTGAAGATCTCCGCGCCATGGTTTCGCGCGTCGGGCAGGTAGTTCGCGGTCAGCGTGTTCTTCGCGCCGACGTTGCACCCTGACACGCAGTTTCCGCATGAGTTGCAGGCCGGCTGTTCGACACCCACGTGGTTGATGCGGTCTTCGAAGTTCACCGTGAGCGGTGGGCGAGCGAACTTCGCGCCCATGTGCTCCGCCGACTTCTCCATCGCCTGAAGCTTGAGCGGAGACTGATCCGCTGGCAGCGGAGTCGGGCACAGCATTTCCTGAGCCCTGCGCACGCCCTGGGCGATGCCCTGATCGACGTCCGCGCGAATCGCTTCCGGCCAACGCGGATCGTCCCAGACTCGTTCGTCCGGAGCGATGGCGACGTTGGCGTTGATCAGCGACGTGCCGCCGAGCCCGCATCCGGCGAGCACGCTGATGTCGGAGTTGATCCGGAAATCGAAAAGCGCCGTGCGCGAGCCGATCCTTCGGTCGGGCATGTCGGCCTGGATCTCCGTGAGACCCTTCGCCGAACTCTCCGGGAACTCACCGGGGCGGTATTCCGTCCCGCGCTCGAGCAGACACACACGCTTTCCCGCGCGGGCGAATCGACTCGCCGCGATCGCCCCTCCGTAGCCGGATCCCACAACCACGACATCGTATTCATTGGCCATCTGCTCGACGGGTAACGAGAGGTCGCTCATGGTGTGTCTTCCATCCCGGGCTGACGGTCGGAGCCGTCCGAGTCCGAATCCATGGGAAATGGGTCGCCTTCCGCGAAAAGGGAATCGATGGGGCCGAACCAGAGGCGTCCCCGGTCGATGGCGACACAGTGCGGATTCGAGAACCACCCGCCGGTATTGTAGTAGCGCGTGCCGGAGTCGAGCTGCACGGCCCCGTGCGTATGTGTGTGACCGAAGATCACCGAGTCGAATCCGCGGATGCCGACGTCTTCTGCCCCCTGGCGGAAGCACCCCCGTTCGTCTTCGATCACTTCGCGGGGGCTGTTTCCGTTGGTCTTCGCCTTGGTCTTGAAGCCCGAAAAGAGGAACTCAGCGAATGCGATGATGCGGAGATTGAGTTCGTGGACCCAATCGTAGAAGGTCGGACTCACACCGATCGCCAGTCGACCGATGAACGTGAATACCGAGTAGGTACGAGGAAACCTGAGGAACATGTCATCATACATGTGCCCGTGCTCGACCCGGATGCGCTGGTCGCCCGACTCCACGTTCAGGAACGGAACCACCTTCATTCGCCCGAGGTCGCTCAGGAAGTGTTCGAGCACGATGTCGTGGTTTCCGACGGTGAAGTAGACCTGTCGCCCGGTCTTCACGAAACGTCCGAAGAGCGTCATGCACGCGGTCAGGTCACCGGTGAGCTGGGACAGAGCCAGTTGTTGGATGTCGATCCCGTCGCCGTTGATGCAGAGCGAGTAGTCGTTCTCGATCGTGAAGTGCATGAAGTCCATGAAGCGCCGGCGCGGGTTGTGGAGCCGGTTGCCCATGTGGATGTCTGACGCGATCAACAGGCGGTCTTCCCTGATCGTGGTATTCACGACTCGGATCCGTCGCCGTCGGACTCCGCGGCCTGGTACTCGGAGGCCGCCGTGTCCACCA
>JAYZBT010000025.1:0-21774 GCA_036338615.1 Gemmatimonadota bacterium | reverse complement strand
ACTGAGCTACTCCCGCAGCGCCTCCTCGAACTTCTCTTTCGCTATCGATACACGAAGTGGTGGGGGGAGGATTCGAACCTCCGAAGGCTTAGCCAGCAGATTTACAGTCTGCCCCGTTTGACCGCTTCGGTACCCCACCGGCTCTCGCACCCGAACCGTCAAATCGGGACGCTCATTCGACCTCTCCGCCGACCTCCTAAATGTGGAAAAGAGCCGTCCCCCGGCAACTGAGACGGCCTTTTACGGACAAGCTTGGAAAGATAACTGGCCTCTCCGGAGGCGTAAAGGGTCGCAAGCGCCGAATCACGGGGCATGTACGGCGTGTTCGCCTCGCCGTAGAGTTGTAGATGGTCGTGCCCGCGTTCGCCATTGGGCATCTCGATCTTCAGCTCACGCATCCCGGCTTCTCGCGGTGTCGCCGAGATGGCACAAGCCGGGGCCCCGCCCAGATGGCCCAGGCACCGAGTGACGAATAGACACCATTGGGTCACGAGTCGCAAAGCAACTACTCAATCACAGCACGTCCCAGTCCGCCAACGTCACAAACCAGTTATCCGGGTCGTACGCCTTTGCGAGCGGGAGCCCCTCTACGTTGGTTCGCACCGTGAGGTTGAACTTCCTCGGGTTCAGCCTCGACGGCACCTGCACATAGCGAAGACGGGTGATCCTGGAGCGCAACGCACGCTTGGCCAGCAGGATGAAGACTAGCATCCCGAGGCCCTCACCTGCGGCCCACCTTTCGACGTGCCCAAGAAGGGCGGGCAGGTGGTCGTCTCCGCCGGGCGCAGAGGCGAAGTCCATAAGCAGACCCACGTCTGTACCGAAAAGCGTGCCCTTCCGCACGATCGCGTAGGCCGCGGCTTCGCCCCCCTTTTTCAGGAGTAGCCCCTGGTAGGGGTGGTTCGGTCGGTCGTAGAAGCGCCAGCGGAGAAAGTCGGGGTCACGCCGCAGCAAGACGCCATGCTCGTCCTGGAATCCTGCCCAGATCGGAGCCGCCACCTCGTGGTCTGGCATCGGCACTAGGCGGTACGGGTTACCAGGGGCCGGTAGGCGGAGCAGGGGCAGTGCCAAGTCTGGAAGCGCCCCGAAAGCGCCGAGGGTGCTCCCCCACTTGGTGGACATCAGGGTCCGGAACGAAAGCGGCTTGACGTACAAAGGCACCTCGGCGAGAAGCTCATAATGGTGCTTCTTGAGGAAGCCTCCTAGGGAGCGACCATTGGGAAAGGCGTAGGACAGTTCCACGCCCGCTTGACGCATCAGGTCCTCGCTGAACGACCCCATCCGGCTAAAAAGGCCGTGAAGTCGATACGACGGGTCGATGAGGAGGTCTTGACAGATCGTCGCCCGGCCTGGTTGTCCAAAGCAATGAAGGGGTAGGAGGAGGTTGGGGTAGCTCCCTACAATGTCACCGGTCGACTTGTCGACAGCTACAATGTTCATGTTGTCGGCAACACCGCTGGCGTATTGCCAAGTCCAGAAGTCCTCGTCGAAGACGTCCTTCTTCTGAGCGTTCGTCTCTCGAAAGACTCTGCTCGTGACGCGTACGACCGGGCCCCGATCCGCGTCCGTGATGCGCCGAATGACCACGGCGTTACGATCAGGAGTCATTGTGGGACGACCTCCGGTCCTATTGGTCTGTCATGAATTCATGTCCCGGGAGCCCCCTCGGGTCCAAATCAGCCAGCCAGTCCTCGTAAGCCACGAACGAGAAGTCTCTCAAGAGTCTTCGCAGGCGCCACCGCGTGAACCCCAGTCCCAAGTAGTGGGTCGCCATAGCCTTCAATCGGAACCTGACGATCGGGTGCGAGGGGTCCAACTCCCACGGGTGGATGTAGAAGCCGGTGGACCTTCCGGCAGCACTGCGAGCCCGCACGAAGCCCTTGGTAAAGTGGTATGGAAGAATGCGAAAATAGGCCCCGCCCACACCCAAACGCTTTCCCAATAACACGCCAGTCGACACGGGGAACTCGACAAGACCGTCGCCCAGGCCGTCACCTTCCAAGCGAAAGGGTTCGTCCGGCGCGCCTTCGATCCCGTATCGCCAGTTTGAACCCGGGAAAATGCTCGCGTCGTACTCGATTCCGTGGTCCTTCAGAATGGGCAAGGCCCACAAAGAACGACGTGTGATTGTAAAATAGGGCGCGCGGTAGCCCCTCGGACGCGCACCAGTCACCTGCTCGATGGCTTCGATTGAGCGCCTGAGCCTCCTCGCGAAGAGCTTGGGGCTCATGTCGTAAATCTTCTGGTGGAACATCCCATGCGTGCCGATCTCGTGTCCGGCCGCGGCGATCTGAGCGATTACTTCTGGATGCTCCTCCGCCACGATCCCGAGGACGAAGTAGGTCGCCTTGACCTCGGCATCCGCCAGGAGGGCCAGCAAGGCGTCCGCCCCCTTGCTTATCCGGCGTTCGAACCGATGCCAGACGGTGGGATCGAATTCGATTCCATGATACCAGTCCTCGAGGTCAACGGAGAATACCGGCTGCTGCAAAGAGCTCATGTCCGTCCGATTCCTGATTACCGAGCCATGTCCTCGACGCACGGATGAAGCTGGCGAAGGGACTCGAACCCCCAACCTGCTGATTACAAATCAGCTGCTCTACCAGTTGAGCTACGCCAGCGTTGGACGAACCCCAGCGACGAAACCGCAGCGACAAAGCTAGGCGTTAACGACCCATCGTCCAGAGCACCGTACCCACACCGCCCGCCAGAATGACGAATGCCGCCCACAACCGTGCCGGCCCCGCGTCGTAGCCGGGATCGTCCGTGGCGTCCTCCGCCGTCCTCTCGATACCCTCGGACGTCACATCATAGGTCCAGGCAAGCACGATTGCGGCGGGGCAACCCAGCACAACGGCGCCGAGCACGGCGCGCAGCACCCAGTCGGGCGCGCTCGAGCCCGACAGCCAGAGATCCGCTGCCTGGACCACTGCGAACGAACCAGCAACATACGCCACCGCCACGCGAAAGACGCGCCGGCGCTTGAGTTCCTCCCACGGACCGACCGGTCGGCCGGAGTCCGGACTCACAAGGCCCCTACCCCGACACTTTCCATCGAGTCCCCTCGGGCCCATCCTCAAGAACGATCCCCTTCTCCGCCAGCTCATCGCGGATCGCGTCCGATGTCGCGAAGTCCTTGTTCGCCCTCGCGTCGGCGCGCTCCTGGATCTTCTGTTCGACATACGTGGCCATGTCGTCGTCGATGGTGCGCGCCGCATGAGCGACCTCGAGCAGACCCAGGACCGAGTCCATCGTATGGAGAGCGTCGAGGGCGGCATCGCGATCGGCGGGGGTGACCGCGACCCGCCCCTCCAAGTCCGCGTTCACGGCACTGACGAACACGAAGGCCGATGCGAGCGCATCGGCCGAATTGAAGTCGTTGTCCATGGCTGCCCGGAACGACGCCAGCGCCTGTTCAGCGGCCTCGGGCAGTACCGACGACTCCGACGTCTCGTCGATCGGGATTGTCTCTAGCCTGCCTTCGAAGTCGAGCAACCGCTGGACCGCAGCGCCCGAAGCCTCGAGACCCTGACGCGTGAAGTTCAGGTCCCCCCGGTAGTGCGACGAGATGAGCAAATGCCGGATCGCGGCGGGATCGTGACCTTCGTCGAGCAACTCCCGCACCGTGATGAAATTGCCGTAGGACTTGGACATCTTCCTGCCCTCGACGAACAGGTGCTTCACATGCATCCAGTTTCGGACGAAAGGATGCCCTGTCGCCGATTCCGATTGCGCGATCTCGTTCTCGTGGTGGGGAAATACGAGATCCTCACCGCCGAGGTGGAAATCCAGCGTATCGCCGAGCTCCGTCGTGCTCATGACCGAGCACTCGAGATGCCAGCCCGGGCGGCCGCGGCCCCAGGGTGAGTCCCACGCCGCTTCGACCCGCTCATCCTCCTCTGTCGCCGCCTTCCAAAGCGCGAAGTCGCGTGCGTCGTCCTTGTCGTACTCGTCGTGCGCGACGCGCGCACCCACCAAGAGTGTAGACGTGTCGATGCCCTTCAGCTTCCCGTAGTCCGGGAAGCTCGCGATCGAGAAGTACACCGCGCCGTCATCCGCGGCATAGGCGTGCCCGCGCTCGACCAGCCGCTCCACGAACTCGACCATCCTGCTGATGTAGTCGGTCGCGCGCGGGTAGCTCTCGACCGGGCGGATCCCGAGCGTCTTCGAGGCCGCCGAGAAGATCTCCGCAAAAGGCGTCGTCTTCTCGGTCACCGTCATCTCCGACTCGACCGCCGACTCGATGACCTTGTCGTCCACGTCGGTGAGGTTCATGACGAAATGGACGGCGTAGCCGCTGAACTCCAAGTGTCGGTGGACCAAGTCGAAGAAAAGGAATGTCCGAAAGTTGCCGATGTGCGCGTGGTCGTAGATGGTCGGGCCGCATCCGTAGACGCGGACCGTACCCGACTCCAGAGGCTCGAAGTCCTGGAGTGATCGAGTCGCCGTATTGTGGACCCTCAGTGTCATGGTGTCTCGCTGAACGGTGGTTCGCTCATCTCGGCCAACAACCCCTCGAGCGCCGCATGCGGGTCGGCGGCCTGTGTGATCGTCCGCCCGACAACCAAGTAATCCGAGCCAGCGGCGACGGCGTCCGCGGGAGTCGCCACCCGTCTCTGATCGCCCGGGTCGGTCCCCGAAGGCCTGATGCCCGGGGTTACGACCAAGAAATCGCTGTCTACGCGGTTTCGGATCCAGGTGGCCTCCAGGGCCGAGGCGACCACACCGTCGAGACCGCACTCGACCGCCAGGTCCGTGAGGCGTCCGACCTCCTCTTGAATGGAGCGTATCTCCCGGCCCCACACGACCCCCAACTCAGCCGGCGTAAGGGAGGTCAGTACGGTCAATCCCAAGACCCCCGTATGCGAGCCCGAAGCCCCGGCCGCGGCTTCCAGCATCGCCGAGCCCCCGGCGGTATGCACGGTAATGAGGTCCACGCCCAGATCCGCGGCCGAGCGCATGGCCCCCGCGACGGTATTGGGAATGTCGTGCAGCTTGAGGTCGAGGAAGACGCGCTTGCCCATCGCGGTCAGGGACTCGACCACACCGGGGCCGGAGCGACTATACAACTCCAGGCCGACCTTATAGAAAGTCGCCGACGGTCCCAGCCGCTCGACCATCGACAACGCCTCCACCGCGGAGGGGTAATCCAGAGCTACGATCACTTCTGCCACGCGTCCTCCTGATCAACCGTTTCCGGCCTCGGAGACTCCGGCCGAAGCTCTGTCCAAGCGCCGACACCCCGCCGACGTCCCCAGCGCTCGAGGCCCCTCACGACCTTCTGAGCCGCCCGGGGCGCAGCAAAGGTCGCGGTCCCGATCTGAACGAGCGAGGCCCCGGCGCGGGCATATGCGACCGCATCCTCCGCGGCGAAGACCCCCCCGACCCCCAACAATGGCAGATGCGTGGCCTTTCGGGCCTCGCGGACCGCCCGGAGTCCAACGGGCCTGAGTGCTGGCCCGCTCATCCCGCCAGCGCCGGCGCCCAACTCCGGCTCGCCACTTTCACCGCGAAGCAGGACACCGGGAAGCGTGTTCACGAGGGTCAGACCGTCGACGCCCGATTCCGTCGCGATCCGCACGGTACCGCCGAGATCCAAATCGTTGGGGGCCAGCTTCGCGAGTAGCGGTCGCTGCGTGCGGGCTCGGCATCCGGAAAGAATCTCGGCGACATCGGTGGGGTCGAGGGCGAACGGGAGGCCACCCTTCTTGGCGTCGTTCGGGCAAGACAGGTTGACCTCGAAGCCGAGGAATCCATCCTCGCCCTCGAAGCCTTCGATGAGCTCGAAATAATCCTCGACCGTGTGACCGGCGATACTCATCAAGACCTGCGCGCGCCGTACATTACCGCGCAACCAGGGCAGCTTCTCTCGCTTGGTACGTGCGAGGCCGGGGTTTGTGAGGCCGATCGAATTGAGCATGCCGCCCCCGAACTCCGCGACTCGGGGCGCCGGATTCCCGAGCCTGGGCTCCACGGTCACCGACTTGGTTACGAAGCCTCCCAGAGACTCGACGTCGAGCACCTCGCTGAGTTCTTGGCCGAACCCACAGGTCCCGGCCGCGAGAAGGACGGGATTCTGAAATCGTGCTCCGAACACCTCGATCTCGAGCTTCATCGGTTCTTGATCTCGCGCAGACGCAGGGCCAAGTCCTCCTCGAGAGCTTCGAAACCGGGGGCGGACCCACCGTGGGCGGCCCGGACGTAGGGGCTCTCGCTGTGCGTCTCGAGACGCTCGCGGAGCCACGCGTAGTCGACATCTTCGGGGGACACCTCGAGCGCGGCCAGCAGCGCCTTGGGCACCCATGGATCGTCCGGATCTGCGTCCGCGTACGCGAGGAAGAGGCCCTGGGCCAACAAGCGCGCCCCCAGGTCGTCACGCGCGACCTCGGCGGCGGCGAACCATCCAAGCGGCTCGATGAGCCCCACGCTCGTCAGCCGGTCGAGCGTCCCGACGGCGTCCAAGAGTCGCGCCACGTCTGGGTGCTCTCCCCCGGGCAACAGGATCCCTCGTATCTGCTCCAACTGTGCGAGGTCAGACGTAAACTGCAGACGCCAGCGAGCGATCTGGAATCGCGCCTCCGCGGCTCCTGCCCCAATTCCACGGGCGACCGCCCAGGCCGCTTCCACGGCACTGGCGGTGTCGCCGGCTCGATCCAGCAAACGAGCCCTTCCAAGAGCGATCCGAGCGCGGCCGAGCCGCCCCCAAGGCGCGGTCTCCACGCCCGACAGAAGGCTTGCGACCGTGGCGGGACTCCACTCCTCGGCGGCCCGGTCTGCGAGCATAATGACGGTGTCCGCCCGCTCCCCCGCTTCCGGATAGGAGAGCAGCCGCGTAAACGCCTCCCTGGCACGATTGGGGTCACGATGATGGATCGCCAAGCGGAGTCGCATCAGGCCCGCTTCGACCCGAATCCGCGTGTCCACCTCCGAGGCCCGATCCAGGTCCCACCAACCGCCGTCGGTCCGTCCGCCGGATAGGAGAATCCGACCGCGCAGCAGGTGGGCTTCGGCCATCGCGGGCCCATCGGGTAGTCCGTTGAGCGCACGATTCAGGAGCACCAGCGCGTTGTCATGGTCGCCGCTCTCCACTTCCGCGAGCGCCAGATATACGAGCGCGGCCAGACGCGTTTCGCGGTCGTCCGATACCTCGGTCGCCTGCTCCAACGCAGCACGAGCGGCGTTGATCTCGCCAAGGCGCAAGCGAGCGCGACCGAGCAGGAAGAGGGCGTCGTCCGCCCACTCTCCCTCGGGAGCCCTTCGGTATCCCTGGGCAGCTCTCCGGATCACCTCCTCGTACCGCAGCCCCGCCAGCGAATCGCGACCCGCGCGACGGTCGACCTCCGCATCCTCGAAGGCGCGTTCTGCGTTGTAGATGGCGTTGTAGTAGACACACCCACTGAGGAAAAGCGTGACACCGAGCAGCGCGGCGTCGCGCCTGCTCACACGCCGCCCCCGGGGCCTCCGGTTCCGCTGCCCGGAGGGTACCGCTCGAAGAAGCGGACGACAGCGCGGGCGATCGACCTTGCGGCCTCGTCCTGGAAAGTGGGTTGGCCGAGCAGCGGCCCTTCGTCCTCGTTCGACAGATACCCGACCTCGACGAGGACCGAGGGCATCAGGGCGTTGGTGAGCACCGCGAGTACGCCCTGCTTCACGCCGCGGTCCGGGCCGGGATGGAACTTGGCCATCTCCGCCTGGACCATCTCGGCGAGCATCGCAGACCAGTGCTGGTGGTCGAGCGTCTTCAGCTCACGGAGGATGAACCCCAGGTCGGGCTCCTGGTCGGGATCGACCGCCTGGCCCCCCGCACTCAAGGGCGCGTTTTCGATCGCAGAGACCCGGCGTTCATGATCGTTCCTCGCCTCGGCGAGGAAGTAGGTCTCGAAGCCGCGCGCCGAGCGTCGGGTCGGAAACGAATTGGCGTGAATCGAGAGGAAGACGCCGGGACGGTCGCCTTTCCACTCGGTCGCGAGATCCCCACGGTCCCAGATCGGGACGAAGGTGTCGTCCTCACGCGTGAGGTAGACCTCGAAGTCGGGCTCTCGCCCAAGCAGTTCCGCGATGGCCCTGGCGATGCCCAGAGCGACGTTCTTCTCCCGAATGCCCCTCAGTCCCAGCGCTCCGGGATCGCCTCCGCCGTGCCCGGCGTCGACTACCACGATCCGCGGCCCGCGGTATCGGTCCGCAGTGCCTGGGCCGACCGCAGCGCTCCCGCCCGCCCCCGCAGCGGTCGACGCACTCGGGAGCTGCGCGTCCGAATCCTGCCCAGCCGGGTCCTCGGCGTCCGGCTCCTGGGTGTCCGGCTCCTGGGCGTCCGGGCGTAGTTGCACGACGGTGGTGCCGCTCCAATCCTCGGCCTCCGCGGCCTGCAGCGTCAGCGTGCTTCCGTCGAAGGTGTACAGCTCCGGCAGGCGCCGGGGCAGGAAGTCCACGAGCAACTGAACCGGCACCCTCGCTTGTCCGCCCCCACGATACGGCACATCCGCCAGTTGTAGCACCTCATCGTCCCACGTGAAGAACGGTGATCCGACGGTCAAAGCGAGCGTGACGCCATGCGGTCCCAGCATCGCGATCGCTCCCTCCACCTCCGCCACAGCCCACCCGAGTTCCTCGAAGAGCCCGATCGGGACCGCGCCGAAGCCCTGCTCCAGATCGAGCGCCCGAACTCGAGTAGCGCCGTCGGCGCGCTCGATCGTCAATTCGGGGGGTCCCTGGGCCGTGAGCGGGCCGGACGCCAAAGCGCCCACGAGCGCCGTGAATCCGACCACGTGCGACCTCACACCGGATCGCCTCGTCCTTCGGCGAGCGGTCCTACCCCTGCCACGGATCACCGGGCTTCCATCGCGCGTCTCGCGTCCAGATCCTGCTGGCGTCGTTTGAGGTCCTCTCGCTTGTCGTACAGTTTCTTTCCGCGCGCCAGCGCCAAGGCGACCTTGGCATAACCCCGCAAGAAATAGATCTCGAGTGGGACGATCGTCAGGCCCCTCTCCTTGATCTTGCCGACTAACCGTCGGATCTCGTGTTTGTGCAGGAGAAGCCGCCTGGCCCGTACAGGGTCCACATTGAAGCGGTTCGCTTGCTCGTAGGGGCTGATATGAACGCTGTGCAACCAAAGCTCGCCGCGCTGTACACGCGCGTGCGCGTCCTGAAAGGAGACGTTGCCTCCGCGCAAAGACTTCACTTCGGGGCCTTTGAGCTCGATGCCGGCCTCGAACGTCTCGAGGATCTCGAACTCGTGGCGCGCCTTGCGATTGCGCGCGACGACCTTCTTGCCTGACTCCGATCCGCGGGACCGGGACGCATCGCGGGCCACGCTCAGAAGACCAAGACGGGGGTACCGACTTCGATCATATGCATCAGCGTGCGCGCGGCCTCGTTCGTAAGGCGAATGCAGCCGTGCGACACTCGCCGCGCTTCCGGATCCGGGTCGAGAAGCAACTCCGGCCGATTGGTCCCGTGGATGGCGATCCCGTCACCGAGGTATATCGCGGTGTTTCCCATCACACCGGGCATGAGACGAGATGGGTGATTCTCCGGCGGAATCGGGACACCACCCTCGACGAAGTGCCAATCGGGAGCCTCCCACATAGGGTCCTTCTCCATACGCTGGACGCGGAAAAGCCCCCGAGGCGTGGTGAAGGTCCAATGGTGCTCGCCCGTGTCGAGTTCGAAGCCCTTCCCCGTCCCAGCCGGGGCCGACCAGAGCGAGCGCGCTCCGTCGAAGACGAAGACCCGATTCTCCGCCAGATGTACGACGACGTAGGGGCCGTCGTGCAGGACGAGCGGACGATCGACCCTGACCTCGCGTTCGACGACATCCCGCGAGAAGGAAAAGTCGCCGGGATCGGCGTCGAAGAGTTGAGCGCGCGCGGGTTGAGCGGTCGCCACAAGCCCTGTGACGCAGAGCACCGCCACGCTGATGCGTACGGAAGTCAGGCTTTTCACGGCTCGGCCTCGAAGCTCATCACTCCGGCTCGACTCGCCTTTCGCATGGTGTATACCTGGGCCACTTCGCCGCCCAAAATAAACACTATCGACCCATAATAGATCCAGAAAAACAGCACGGCGACGGTCGCGAGATTGCCCAGCGTCGAACCATAGTCCGCGATCTCGGTCGCGTACCAGGAAAAACCCAACTTGAGGCCCTCGTGCAACAGCGCGGAGAACGTCGCCGCAATCCACGCGGTCCACCAGGGAATCCGGCGGGCTGGAAGGTATCGGTACGCGATCAGGAACAGTGTCCAAATCGAGCCGAGGGCCAGGGCGTGCCCCAACACACGCTGCGCAAGAGAGAGCGTGGCGTCGTCGGCCCCGATGAGCCCGCCGCCGTAGGCCATCGTCGTCTCGAGCAACACGGTCACGCCGAGGTTGAGCGTCAACAGCGCGACACCGATCAGCACGACCTGGATGTCGAAGAGCTTGCCCATCACGATCCCGCGCTGCTGCCCGATATCGAAGATCTCGCGTAGCGCGATGCGAAGCGTGGTCACGAGCCTGGTGCTGATCCAGATGAAGAACACGGTACCGACCACGGTGAAGCCCGTTCTCCTCTCGACCATGGAGGTTATCGGCGCTCGCAGGGCCTCGACGAGTACGACACCGTCGCCGGCTTGCGGCAGATTGTCCGCTACCAGGGCAAGGATGGCGTCGGTGGGGTCGCCAAAGCGCGCGCTGAGGATGTAACCGGTCAGCCCGATGCCTAGGATCAGCAGCGGCACGAGCGCCACGAGCATGTTGAAAGCGATCGCCCCCGCCATGAAGAAAACGTCGTCTTCCACCGACTTCTGCCACAAACAGCGAGTGAACTCCCCGACTCGGTACCGCAACGTCAGGTGCGGCGGCACGGGGGACCGGTCGTTCATCGCTCCGCGACCAGTGGCCGGGAACGACAGAGCGCCGCGGAGGATGTCATCACCTCGGCGGCGCCCTGAGCCTTCACTACCGCTCGCGCGTCAGCTGGGAGGACGGCTGGGAGGACGATACGCGAATCAGTCCTCGTCCTCCGCGCCCTCATCCCCACCCTCATCGGTAGGCTGCTCGGGCGCGGCCACCGTTTCCCGCGCCGCGTCGATGCCCGCGCGGTACGCCGCCTTCGACGTCTCGAGCTTTTTCTCGAGCTCATCCCTGGCCTCGGCCGCCGCCTGACGGCCGGCGTCCAAGGCACTCTTGACCGACTCCACTTGGTCCTGCACACCCTCACGGGCAACGTCGAGCCGGTCTTCCAGGTGTTTCTGGGCGTCCCGCATCCGGTCTTCGGCGGTGACGCGAAGGCGCCGCGCGTGCTCCTTCAGCTCCTCCTGCGTCTCGGCCCCCGACTTGGGAGCGAAGAGCAACGCCAAGCCCGCGCCGACGAGCGCTCCGATGACGAAGGGGCCGACCTGACTGCCGCCGTCCCTCTCGATGACGATGTAGGGCACCTCGTCGTGATCTCTCATGCTACCTCCACCACTCATGGCCCGGCCCCAAGTGAGCCCGGCCCTCCGTTGAAACCTAACTGCCCCCGGGCGGGCTATCTACCAGTCCGACCACGAGTTGCATAGATCTACAACACCCAATCCGGGTCCACTTCCGCGATCTCGGGAACCTCGACACCCTTCCGGCCCATCAGCCCGTAGCTGAGCCGCTTGCTCAGTTCGACGCCCGGCTGGTTCATCGGATCCACCCCGTACAGCGCGCCCGCGACTACGGTGGCGACCTGCAAGAGCATGATGAGTTGGCCGAGCGCGTGGCCGGTCACGGCCGGCATGTGGATCGTCGCATTCGGACAGCCTGCGCGTCGCAGCGCCTCGGCCGTCGCGACCTGCTCGACCGCCAACAACTCGCCGAGCGAGCGCCCGCCCAGGTACGACAGGGCATCGATCTCGCCGTGGCGCGCCGGTATGTCGACGGAAGCCCCGGGATCGTCGACGGCGACGAAGAGCACGACCTTGTCCGCGGGGCCCTCCATCAGAAGCTGGAGTAGCGAGTGCTGATCCGTCGCCCCGAGCGCGGGTAGCGGCGTGGGGCCGGTGCGTCTCGGCTCGCCGTCCGTCGTCGTCGACTTGCCGAGACTCTCGCCCCACAGCTGTTGGAACCAGACGGCGGTCGAACGCAGGCGATCCGCATACGGCATCATCACGTGGGTCGAGCGACCCCGGACGGCGTCCGAATGGTGTAGCAGGCTCGCCAACACACCGGCCGGATTCTCGTCCAGTGCGGGGGAGCGGCAACGAGATTCCATCGAGGCCGCTCCCGCGAGCAGAGCGTGGACATCGATACCACACGCGGCCGCGGGCAGAAGACCGACGGGAGAGAGGACCGAAAACCGCCCACCCACATTTTCCGGGACCGGCAGCATGGGCACACCCTCTGCATCCCCGATCCGACGCAGGGCACCGTTCCGCGGATCAGTCGTGAACACGAAATGACCGTGCGCCTCGTCCGGTCCGACGCGCTTGTCGAGCAGTTCGCGCACCACCAGGTACTGCGCCATCGTTTCGGCCGTTGCGCCCGACTTGCTCACGACGTTGAAAAGCGCTCGAGCGGGGTCGATCCGATCGAGCAGCGCCCGAAACGTGTGGGGGTCCGGGTTGTCGAGCACGTGCAGTCGTGGCAGGTGGTCGCGCTCCTCCGCGGACTTCTCGTTCCAGAACGGTCCCAACAAAGCGTCCCGCAGCGCGACTGCGCCCAGGCCGGATCCACCGATTCCGAGCACCACGAAATCATCGAAGCGTTCTCCGATTCCGGTCGCCACCCGGACGACCTCTGCTACGGCCTGGGACGCAAGAGGGAGATCCAAGAATCCCAGATCTCCTGCTTCGCGCCAGGCCGCGACCGTCGCCAGTGCCTTTTCCAGCTGAGCGGTCAGGTGGCTCGACCACTGCTCCGGGTCGACTCCCCCGCGCACGCGCGGCGCCATGACGTTGCCGTAATCGAGGCGGATCGCGTCCACTAGCCGATGTCCACCGTCAGCCCGTCGTACGCCGCGAACACACCGTCGGGCAGGCGAGCCTCCAGCTCCGCGTGCGTCACCCGGTGCGTGAGGTGCGTGAGATAGGTCCTCGCCGCACCCACCGCCCGGGCGGCTTCGACCGCCTCCTCCACGTTGAAGTGGGTCGGATGAGCGCGACCGAACCAGAGCGCGTTCAGGACCAGCACATCGACCCCCTGAAGAGCTTCCATGGTCTCGGGTGGCAGCGTCTTGCCGTCCGTGATGTAGCCGAGCCCCCCTACCCTGAACCCGTACACCGAGATCGGACCGTGAGGCACCATCAGGGGCAAGAAGTCACGGCCGATGATCTCGACAGGCCTGAGCGCCTCGAGCTCGTGAAGCTGAACTCGTGGTTTCGAGCTTCCCCTGAGCGGCTCGACCGCGTCGTCGAAGATGTACCGGAAATAGCCCGAGATGTGCTCGCAGTACTCGGAGGCGACATACGCGGGCAGGTCGCCGCGGCCGCGCACCGTGAAGATCCGGACGTCGTCGATGCCGTGCACGTGGTCGGCGTGCATGTGCGTGAACCAGACCGCCTCGATGTCGGTGATGCCGGAGGCGAGCAGTTGCAGACGCAGCTCTGGCGGCGTGTCGATGAGCAGTCGACGACCGTCCACGTCGACGACCGCTCCGTGACGGGTTCGCTTGTCGCGAGCGTCGTCCGATGAACAGGCCTCGCAGTCGCACCCCACCACGGGGACTCCGAAGGAAGTGCCGGTACCGAGAAACGTCAGCTTCACGAGATCGTCGACGCCTCTTAGAGGCGCTCGAGGCGCATGGTATTCGTCGATCCGGTCTCGTGGAAAGGAAATCCGGAGGTAACCGCAACGGATGCCCCAGGTTCACCCACGCCGCTGTCGATCACGCACTGCCGCCCAAACACGGCCTGGTGCTCATACGTCATCTCCAGCCCCTCGGCCAGAACGGGCCGCACGCCCCACACGCCCGCCAGTTGGCGATACGTCAGCGGATCGGGCGTGACCGCGAAGACAGGCACCGTCGGTCGGTACGAAGTGACCAAGCGGGCCGAGAAGCCCGACTTCGTGAGCACGATGATCGCGGGCGCTCCCACCCGGCGCACGGCGTCTACCGTCGCCGCCGCGACGGCGTGTTCGCGCGGTGAGGCCCCACCTCGGGAGTGCAGCCCTGGCTGCGTGAGGTAGCGGGGTCCGCGCTCGAGAAAACCGCTGCGCTCGATTTCGGTCCCGATTCGCACGATCGCATCCAGAGCGTCCAACGGGTAACCCCCGACCGCGGTCTCTCCGGACAACATGACCGCGTCCGTTCCGTCGAGGATCGCATTTGCTACGTCGGAGGCCTCCGCGCGGGTAGGGCGCGAGTGCCCGATCATCGACTCGAGCATCTGCGTCGCGGTGATGACCGGCCGCGCGTAGAAGTTGGAGAGTTGGATGATGCGCTTCTGCGCCAGCGGTACGCGTTCGAAGGGAAGCTCGACCCCGAGATCCCCCCGCGCGACCATCACGGCATCGGTCTCGGGCAGGATCTCTTCGATCACGCGCAACGCCTGAACCTTCTCGATTTTGGCCACGACGAGCGCCCGATTTCCCACCCTGCCCTTCAGATCGACCACATCCTCGGCGCGGCGCACAAAAGAGAGCGCGATGTACTCGACGCCGACCTCGAGCGCGAAGTCCAGGTCGGAGAGGTCCTTCTCGGTGAGGGACGGCGCGCGCACGTTGACCAACGGGAGGTTGATGCCCTTTCGGGGCTTGAGGAGTCCGCCTCGAACTACCTCGAGCTTGGTCCTATCGCCCTCGGTCCCAACGCACCGGAGCTCGAGCAGACCGTCGTCGAGCAGGACCTGGTCACCCTCTTCGATCTCCTCGGCGAGCGGGGCATAGGTGGTCGGGATATCTCCCTCGATCGAGTTCCCCTCTGGGGCCATCACCACGCTTTGTCCGACCTCGAGTTCCATCGCTGGCTCGAGCTCGCCGACGCGGATCTTCGGACCGGAGAGATCGACCATGAGGCCGACCGGTCGCCCGACCTCGGCAGAGGCGGCGCGAACCGCCGCTATGGACGCCCGATGTTCATCCCGACTCCCGTGCGACATGTTCACGCGTGCGAGATCCATGCCCCCCTTCACCATCGCGAGAATCACCTCGTGCGAAGAGCTCGCCGGGCCCAGTGTGCAGACTACCTTGGTGCGGAGCATGACTTGCTACCGGGGGAAGTGGCGCGCGAGCCCCGCCGACAGCGGGTCCCCGAATTGTGGTCTGCACCCGAACGGTGGGCAACACCCAACGGCGGGGCGCAGGCGTGGCATGCAGGGAGGCGTCGCCGGGGGGGTGGCGCCCGGGGGCCCGCACGGTTCTTTTCGCGCGGTCGTTTTCCCCGTGACGTCCCAGGCCGCTAGGAACGCTACACCCGAATGAGCTATACCCACATTGAGAGTGAGCGAGACGTCGGAGCGCTCATCGCGGACCTGAATTCGGCGAAACGCATCACGCTCGATTGCGAGGCAGCCGGCTTCCACCGCTACTCGGACCGAATCTGCCTGGTGCAGCTCTCGACGGCGGATGCGACCTACGTGGTCGACCCGCTCGCGTTCGACCCCTCCGACGTTCTGCGAGACGTAGTCGAGGATCCGTTGCGTGAGGTGGTCATGCACGGTGCGGACTTCGACCTTCGGCTGCTCCACCGCGACCTCGGCCTCGACCTCCACGGACTCTTCGACACGCAGATCGCTGCCTCGCTGCTGGGGCTCGAAACCCTTGGCCTGGCCTCGCTGCTGGGCGAACGCTTCGGCGTGAAGCTCAGCAAGAAGTATCAGCGCGCCGACTGGGCGGAGCGCCCTCTCACCGAGGGCATGCTCGACTACGCCGCCTCCGACACCATCTATCTCCTGGCCCTGCGGGACCAGTTGGTGGAAGAGCTGACCGAAGCCGGGCGCCTCGCGTGGGTCGAGGAAGAGTGCCGCGCCCTCGAGCAGTCCGCGACGATGCGCAAGGACGGCGCCGCACCCAGAGATCCGGTTACGAGGGTGAAGGGCGCCCGCCACCTCTCACCTCGCCAGGTCACGGCTTTGAGAGAGGCACTCAGCTGGCGAGACGAGGTCGCGCGTGAGCGTGACAAGGCACCTTTTCGGATCGTGGGTGACGGTCCCTTGATCGACGCGGTCGCCCTCCATCCGCGGCGTGCGGAAGAACTCACGTCCATCAAGGGCTTCCCTCGCGGCCTCGCGAAAGGGGAGGGCCGTCAACTCGTCAGCCGGCTTCACGCCGTGGTCGCGATCCCGGAAGAGGAGCTCGTACCCTACCCGCGCAAGGGAGGTGGCGGGCCCGGCCATCCGCCTCCGGAGGTCGAGGAGCTCGCGGAGAAGCTGAAAGCGGCGAGAAACAAGGCGGCCGACGAGCTGGGGCTGGCGAGAGGCACGCTACTCTCGAACGCGGTGTTGGTCGAGGTCGCCCGAGCGGCCCCCGAAGACACCGAAGCGCTGGCGGCCGTCGGTGGCATGCGGCGCTGGCGGATGCACGTGCTCGGCGACGATTTGTTGGCGGTGATCCGCAAGCGGTAGCGGACGAAGCCTCAGGCGGCCGACTCTTCCTTTCGTTTGCAGTCGATGCAGTAGCGCGCATGCGGCAGTGCTTCGAGCCGTTCGAAGCCGACCTCCTCACCACACGTGTGGCAGGTGCCGAAGTTCTTGGGGTCGTTGTACAGCCTGCGTAGCGCCTCTTCCAGCCGGTAGAGGTAGCGACCTTCCTTGGTGGCGAAAACCGCGGCCTTCTCGCGCTCCTGGGCCTCCGTGCCCTGGTCCGCCATATGATCGGTATATACCGCAAGATCCGAGTCTGAAGACTCTCGATCCGCCTTCGCCATTCGGTCGAAGAGACCAAGCGCCTTGAGCGCCCGATCCCTCTCGTCCAGAAGCCGCTTTTCGAGATGCGCCAACTGTTTTTTTGTCAGGGCCATGCCCGCCTCCCGGCTGGGAAACTTTGTAGCCCAAAAAGCTAACTACCAGCGCACGAGGGCAGAACCCCAAGTGAGACCGGAGCCGAACGCGACCAAGCAGAGAAGATCGCCTCGCTCGAGACGCTCGGCGCGCACCGACTCCGCCAACGCGATTGGAATCGTCGCCGCGGTGGTATTGCCATACCTCTGGATATTGTTCACGACCTGCTCGTCCTCGAGACCCAGCCTTCTCTGCACCATCTGCGAGATGCGGAGATTCGCCTGATGTGGAATGAGCAGATCGATGTCCCCGGCTTCGAGGTCGTTCGCCGCCAAAGCTTCCAGAACGGCCTCCGGCATACGCTTCACGGCGTGCTTGAAGACGTTGCGGCCCTGCATCTGCGGGAAGTGGCGCCCCTGCTCAATGTCCTCGGCGGAGATCCGCGGATGCTTGCTGGAACCCGCGGCCTCGGTCCACAGCATCTCGGCATGGTCTCCGTCAGCATGGATATGCGTCGACAGGACGCCTCGGTCTTCTTCGTCCGTGGCCCTGAGCACTGCGGCGCCGGCTCCGTCTCCGAAGAGCACCGCGAGGTCGCGGCCGCGGGTCGAGATGTCGAGGCCCGTCGAGTGGATCTCGACCCCCACGAGTAGGATGGTCCGGTACTGCCCCGATTTGATCCATGCGTCCGCCACCGAGAGCCCATAGATGAACCCCGAGCACTGCGCTCGCAGGTCGAGCGCGGGAATGCCCTGCATCCCCAATGCTCGCTGAAGGAACACGGCGGTGCCCGGGAAAAAGGCATCGGGGCTGAGGGTCCCGAGCACGATGGCGTCGACTTCGCTGGCCGCGATGCCGGCGTCGGCCAGCGCCATCTCACTTGCGCGCCGGGCCAACTCGGCGCCCGTCATCCCTTCGCTCACCCAGCGCCGCTCCTCGATCCCGGTGCGCTCTACGATCCACTGGTTGGAGGTGTCCATATACTGCGCGAGCTCGTCGTTGGTAACGACCCGTTCCGGAACGTAGAACCCGGTTCCGGCGAAGGCTGTGCGTGGCACGTGGACTCCAGGAAGCGGCATGGCGATTGGGGATCCAGAGCGGCGTGTGCGGGTACGCGGTGCCCAGAATCACGCCGACACGAAGGAAGATAGGAATGACTGCCGAGCCGTTCCAATGCCGCCGCTGCGGGGACAAGACATCTGTGCTGGACAAAGCGCCGTTTCGCAATGAACTCGGTGAGCGGATCCTGGCACAAATCTGCGCGTCCTGCTGGAAAGACTGGCTACAGCATCAGACCCTGCTGATCAATCACTACGGTCTCGATCCACGAGAAAGCAAGGCGCGCGCTTTCCTCTACGAGCAGATCGAGCAAGTGCTGCTGGGCGCTGGGGACGGCAAAGAGATCGATACGAGCAAACAGGGCACCATCGAGTGGTGAGCAAGACCTTAGAGGCGTCAACCAGGCAGGCGTCGAGCGCAGGCGCTAGCTCAGCACCTCACGCGCCTGCTCGAGCGCGAACTCGAGGTCCTCTTTCGAGATCGTGAGCGGGGGGGCGAAGCGGATCACCTGGTGGTGCGTCTCCTTGGCCAGAATGCCACGCGCATGCAGCGCCTCACAGAATGGGCGAGCCGTCCCGCTCGACTCTTTGATCACCACGCCGACCATGAGCCCCTGGCCGCGGACCTCTTCCACGTGCGGGGAGTCGAGATCACGGAGTTGCGCCATGAACCAGCTGCCAAGCTCGTGCGAACGCTCCGAGAGCTTCTCATCGACGATCACCTTGAGCGACGCGAGTCCGATGGCCGCCCCGAGCGGGTTGCCCCCGAAGGTCGAACCGTGATCGCCCGGTGTGTAGACGTCCATGAATTCCGAATCGGCGATTGCCGCTGACACTGGATACACCCCTCCGCCAAGCGCCTTGCCGACGATGAGAACGTCTGGCCGCACGTCTTCCCAGTCGCAGCAGAACATGCGGCCCGTCCTGCCCAGGCCGGTCTGAATCTCGTCTGCAATGAGCGCGACATTGTGTGTTGTGCAGAGTTCGCGGGCCTTCGCCAGGTAGCCCGTCGGCGGCACCACGACGCCGCCTTCGCCCTGTAGCGGCTCCACGAGGAAGCCCACGGTGTTCTCGTTGATCGCCGCGGCGAGGGCGTCGGCATCGCCGTAGGGAATCTCTACGAACCCGGGTGTGAACGGCCCGAACCCGTCCTTGTACTGGTCCTCGGACGAGAAGCCGACGATGGTCGTGGTGCGCCCATGAAAGTTGTTTTCGCAGACGATGATCTGTGCTTGGCCGTCCGCGACCCCCTTTACCTTGTATCCCCACTTACGGACCATCTTGATGGCGGTCTCGACCGCCTCGGCGCCCGTGTTCATCGGTAACGCCTTCTCGAAGCCCGTGGCGTCGCACAAGGCCCTCAAGAAGGGACCCATCAGGTCATTGTGGAACGCGCGCGAAGTGAGCGTGAGCAAACCCAGTTGCTCGACGGCGGCG
This sequence comes from Gemmatimonadota bacterium, assembly GCA_036338615.1. Taxonomy (GTDB): domain Bacteria; phylum Gemmatimonadota; class Gemmatimonadetes; order Longimicrobiales; family Gaopeijiaceae; genus UBA1138. The sequence goes on along the minus strand of JAYZBT010000025.1, from coordinate 2,399 downwards.
GCGATGATGTCGGGATGGCGATGGCCTTGATTAAGCGCCGAATAAGCCGCCAGCATGTCCAGATAGCGATTGCCGTCGACGTCCCAGACCCACGACCCCTCTCCTCGCTCCAGGACGACAGGAAGAGGGTGATAGTTGTGCGCGCTGAACTGGTCGACTTCCGTCAGAAAAGCGTCGGTCTTCGTGAGGGTCGCGGTATTCATGGTCGTGCTCACTTGGCATCGGTTGGAGAAGCGAGCCGGCAATATGCATGATTATCCGGAACATAGGAATACTCTACCGGTCACAGCCAAGGAGCTCGGCGGCTACCCGACCGGAGGCTGCGGCGATTCGTCCACTTGGAGCCTGAACACGTCGGGACGCGCGTAGTGGCCCGTGACGTCGAAGTCGAACTTGCTGCGTGCGATCGCGGTCATATCCAGGTCGGCGACCAGGACCCCCTCTTCCTCCCAGAGCGGGCCGGCGAGCGGCTCACCGAGCGGCCCATAGATCGCGGACCCTCCACGACAGAGTATCTCAGGCCAGTCCTCGAACTCGTGCCGGATTTCCAGATCCCCGGGGTACATGTCCCGACGCACGAACTGGTTGCAGCCGAGCACGAAGCAACGACCCTCGAGTGCGATGTGCTGAAGCGTCGACTGCCAGCGCTCCCGAGCATCGGCGGTCGGGGCGAGGTATATGTCGACGCCCTTCCCGTACATCGCCATGCGAGCGAGCGGCATGTAATTCTCCCAGCAGATCAAGCCGCCCACGGTCCCGTAGTCGGTGTCGACCGTCGTGAGCGTACTACCGTCCCCCTCGCCCCAGATGAGCCGCTCCGCGGCGGTCGGCTTCAGCTTCCGGTGCTTACCCAGCAGCGAACCGTCCGGGCCGATGTATACGAGCGTGCAGTAAAGCGTGCCCCCGCCGTACGTACTGTCGCGCTCGATGACGCCCACGCAGAGATGAACACCCGCCTGCTGAGCTGCCTCGCCCATGCGCGTGACTTCGGGACCCGGCACCGTAATCGCAGTGGACCAGTAGCGCTGCCAGACACGACGTCCAGCGTCCGAGCGACCACCGACGGCCGTCCCGAACGAGAGTCCCCAGGGATACCCGCCGACATAGGCCTCGGGAAATAAGATCAAGCGCGCGCCCTGCTCGGCGGCCCGCTCCGTCGCGGCGCAGACCTCGTCCACGGCCGCGTCGCGGTCGAAAGGCTTCGCGGCCGCCTGGACCACAGCGACGCGGACGGTCGTAGCTTCGCTCATGTCTACCTTCTCCGACTGGGAATTATCCACCTCCGTATACCAGCTCGGTCACCACCTCCCCGACCATGCCAAGCGTGGCTGCACTCACGTTCGCGGGGATATCGTCCGGAGTGTGCCAGAACCTGTTGTCCGCGCCACCATAGGTGAAATCGATCAGATCGGCGGTGGGCAACCCGGCTCCGATGAGGGGCACGTGGTCGTCGAAGAGAGCGGGAACGACGACCTCCGGAAAGTACGCTGCGTACCCGAGCCGGGCCGCCGCGCGCCATACCTTTCGTACCACGACCGCCGCGAATTGTTGGGAGTTGCCCTCTACCGGAAAGCTCGGATCCGCGTCCCCTACCATGTCGAGCAACAGCCCGTAGAGCGGACGCGTCCCAACCTGTTCACCTGATGCGATCTGATCCGCGTATCTCGCCGCGCCCAAGAACATGTCCACCACGTCGGGGCCGTAGTCCTCACCATCCACGAACAGGAGATCGACCCCCAGTGGGGGCGGCACCTCGGCCATCAGGCCCGCCAATTCCAGGAGCACGGCGGTGCCCGAGCCCCCGTCGTTGGCACCGGGCAGCGGCTGCGAGCGCAAGGCAGGGTCGCTGGCGCGGTCCGAAGTCGGTCGTGTGTCCCAGTGCGCGAGGATGACGATGCGACGCTCGAGCTCCGGCCGGAAGCGGGCGATGACATTCACGAGACCGAGCGTGTCCCCGGCGGCCGATACGTGCTGGAACGTGTCCGCGAGCAACTCGGGCGCGAGCGAGTCGAGCCGCGCGAGCATCCAGTCGAGCTGGGCCTCGTGTCCCGGCATGCCGGGCACCCGCGGCCCAAAAGCGACCTGTTTTTCGACGAAGCCGAACGCGCGCGCGCCGTCGAAGCTCGGGGAGCCGGGGGTGGGGCCAGGCGGCGCGTCCGCGCCGAGGCAGCCCGCGACCAGGAGCGTGGTGGTCACGCAGCAAGACCTCAGAGTCCGGCCTCTCGTCATGGTCGCGCTCATGGTAGCTCCCGCACCCGTCCCGCCCCCTCGTTCTTGTAGACCACGCCACCCTTCATCACGAAGAGCACACGTCCCAGCGCAGTCGCATCGTGGGCCGGATCGCCATCCAGCGCGATGAGGTCCGCTGCGTAGCCGATCTCGATCCGTCCGATCTGGTC
>JAYZBT010000024.1:0-7965 GCA_036338615.1 Gemmatimonadota bacterium | reverse complement strand
GGAGATGCTGTTGACTCGTCCCCCCAACACCGGGCGAAGTACCGGGAGAGCCGCAACAGTGCTTGCTATTTGTTCGCTTTTGGGCGGTGCTGTGCTGTCTCCCTCTCCCGACACTTCAGCGAAGCAGGGATCCATCGAGGGCGTAGTGTCCCTGAAGAGTCAGCGTCCGCCCCGACGCTCGGCGTCACGCTATCCAGGGGGTCGCTCCGGCGTGAACACGGTACAACCGATCGCGATCGTGGCGTACCTCGAGGGCCCGGTCTCAGGGGCGCCTATACAGCCCGGATCCATGCCCGCCATCGCCCAGTTGGATACCGCCTTCGTCCCCTCGGTGCTGGTGGTCCCTGTGGGGTCGAGGGTCTCCTTCCCGAACCAAGATCCCTTCTTTCACAACGTGTTCTCTTATTCGAGCGCCGAACGGTTCGACCTCGGCAGGTATCCGCAGGGTGAATCGAACGACGTGCTCTTCGACGAGCCCGGCATCGTCAATGTCTACTGCGAGGTGCACGAGTTCATGCGATCCGCGGTCGTGGTCGTCGAGAACCCGTTCCACGCCATCGTGGGTGACGACCTCCGCTTCTCTATCGCCGACGTGCCGCCAGGGGACTACACGCTCGTGGTTTGGCACGCCGACAAGGGTAGAGTCGAAGAGTCGATCACCGTCACGGACGGCGGCACGGTGCGCGTGACGGTCGAGCTCGGGTAGAACTGGCGTGCTACGGATTCGCGAAAGCTTCGGCGCGAAGCTGCTCACGGGGCTGCTCGCCACGGTGGGCGTGCTGCTGATCGTCATATACGCTGTTGTCCGGTCTGTGACGGACGCCCAAGTGGCCGAAGTGTCCGATGAGGCAGTTCGCAGCGCGCTGGTACAGTTCGAGGCTCGGGAGGAGCTTCAACGCCGGCAGACGGAGCGTTTGGTCCGGCCGTTCGTCGAAGGTCGAAGAGCTGCCGCGCGGCTCGACGAGGCGCTCATAAACAGAGATTGGGAGTATCTGGCGGGCGAGGTGCGGTACCAGTTCGAGTTCGAGCGTTTGCCCCAGTTCCCGGTCACGTTCACGGACGCTGACGGTCGTGTCGTGCTGTCGGTCCTACCGGACGGGGACTGGGTGGAAAGTGATCCGATCGATGTGGGGCCGCTCGCTCAGGCGCTGGTGGACGGTGAGGACTTCGATATGACCTCGTATCGGATCTACGGTGACAGGCTTTACCACCTCCGGGATCGTGTGGTCGAACTGGGCGACCGACTGGTCGGCACGATCGCGTTCGCGCTCCCCGTCGAGAACGCCGATGTGGAAGAGGTCGGTGCCCTGCTCGGCATCGAGGTCTGTTTCGTGGTCGATGCCCGCTGCCTCGCGGGTACCGAGATGGCGCGAGGGCCCCTCGCCGGGGCCTTGGCCTCACTCGCCGGGTCCCCGGTTCCGGTAGATGCACCCGCAGAAGACATCGATTAGCGCATCAATTCGGTGCCACTCGTAGCGTGGGACCCTGGGCTCGGGCATCGCGTGATCGCCGTTCCATTGGACGGTGTGGTGGCGCCCTTCAAGCGAATCAGGAGTGCGCTCGTCGCGGGCGGCGCCGGAGCGCTCGCCTTGGCACTGCTCTTCGGGCTCTTTCTCAGCAGGAGCCTTACTCGACCGGTGCTCGCGCTCGTCAGCGCGACGGGAAAGGTCGCGCGCGGCGACTACGAGACCGAAGTCGAGGTCACGACCGAGGACGAAATCGGAACGCTGGCCACCGCGTTCAACGAGATGACGCGCGGGTTGCTGCTCAAGGAGCGATACCGCTCGGTGCTCAACAAGGTGGTCTCTACGGACGTTGCCGAGGAACTCATGAAGGGTGACGTCGAACTGGGTGGCGAGAACCGCCATATCACGGTTCTCTTCGCCGACATCCGGGGCTTTACTGCGCTCACCGAGGGCATGGAGCCACAGAAAGCCATCGGCTTCTTGAACGAGTTTATGGAACGACTCAGCGCCGCGGTGGAGGTGGAGGGCGGTGTCGTGGACAAGTATGTGGGCGACGAGTTGATGGCCGTCTTCGGAGCCCCCGTGTCAAGAGGAGGCGACGCTCTGAAGGCCGTACGAGCGGCTCTGCGGATGCGCCAGGCGATGGCCGAGTTGAATGCCGATCGCGAGCGCCGGGGCGACGCACCGGTAGGCTTGGGCGTCGGCCTGAGCACGGGACTCGTGGTGGCCGGCAACATGGGCTCGAAAGAGCGCCTCAACTACACGGTCCTCGGCGATACCGTGAACCTCGGCGCCCGACTTTGCTCGGGCGCGGCGGCGGGCGAGATCCTCATCAGTGAAGCGACGCGGGCAGAGGTCGGAGCCTCGCTCGAAGTGGAATCGAGGGGAGCCCAGGCGTTCAAGGGCTTCAGCTCCGCCATCCAGGTCTTCCAGGTCGTGAGCCTGGGCGAAGCGTCGGACGCGCCTTCTTCCGGGGGCGGGAGTAGCCTGGGCACCGAGCGAGCGTCGAACTTTGGCGGGCTGCGAGGGCCTTCCACACTCGCTGGGCTGCTGGCGTGGGCGCTGACATCGGCACCACTCGAGGCTCAGGAGTGGCCCAGGCTCTCGGATGCGGGCCTCGCATACATCTCGTCGGATGGCCGTGTGCAGCTGGACTTCACCGGTCAGCTGGATCTCGAACTGCTTGCGTTCACGGGTCACGACGCAGGTCTCTCCTACGGCATGGGGACTTTCGTGGCGCCGCGCATTCGCTTCTTCACGGACGTCTTCCTCGGTGACCGATTGTACGGCTTGATCGAATTGCGCTCCGACCGCGGCGAGGCGCCGAGCGTGGGTGTGTGGGAGGCGCGAGTGGAGCAGGTCTTTGCCCGGTTCTCCAACCGCGCTGGTACCCTCGCGATCCAGGCGGGCCGGTTCGCGAGTCCTTTCGGAACGTATGCGAGCCGGCACCTCACTCCGATCGACCCATTCATTCGCCCGCCACTCGCGTACGACTACCGCACGATCATGTCGCGCACGGTCGCTCCGGGAAGCGCTAGTGGTTTCCTGGAGTGGAAGTACGATCCCGCCACCTTTCGGCACCCTGGTGCCCCGCCGATATGGGGCGTGCCCTACCAGTGGGGCGCGATGCTGTCAGGCAGCATCGGGCGGGTCCAACTCCGAGCGGCGGCGATGAACAGTGCGCCCTCCAGCGAAGTCGAAGCGTGGGGATGGGACGCATCGCGGCTCGAGAATCCGTCGATCGTACTGGGCCTCAATACGCCGCTCTCGCCTGATGTCTCCTTGGGCGCCTCGTACAACCGCGGGCCATATGCAGAAGCTGAGATCGATCCGACCGATCACACGCAATACATCCAGGAGATGTTCTCGCTCGATGCCACACTTTCTCGCGGACCGCTGATGGCTCGCGCGCAGATCATGCGGGATCGGTGGGTCGTGCCGAACGTGAGCGAAGACCCTGTCGAGTGGGCCTACGGCGCGGAGGCCCAACTCGACATCGTGGCAGGCGTCTCGTTCGCGCTTCGGTACGGGTACCTGGACTTCCGAAGCATCGACGACGGCTTGGGTCCCGCGTCTTCACGTTCCGATGGCCGTGCGCCTTGGGATCACGACATCGCGCGCTACGAAGCGGGGCTCGGGTACCGTCTTGCGCGCAACGCGGGGCTGATGGCCACCTTCATGCACAATACCAACGAGGAGTTGGTCGGCGGTGATCCCGACGATGACCTCTTCGCAGTTCGGCTGTGGTGGGCGTTCTAGCCGCCCGTCGATCGCTCGTGGAATTCGGCGTCCAGTCTCCGGTAGTGGCGCGCGCGGCAATCCCTAGCTTGTTGCAATGATTACACACGACCTACCACCGGCCCAAGTCATGCTCGAGGCGTTTTTCGGGCGTCACCCCTCCGCGCTCGCTCGTTCCACGTGCGCTTCACTCAGCACCTCGCGGCGGACCTTCAGGCCCTCTTCATAGGATCGGTCACTCATGTCCAATCGGCCTCCGTCCGCCCGATCTGTGATTGACTCTCCGTCTGCGCCAACGACCCTTCGAGCAGACGGAACTTGGTCTTCAACGGTGTGCGGCAGAAGGCGTGGAGGAAACACGTCTGCTCGCTCATGTCCAGCACGGTGCGGGCGAATGCCTCGTCCTCGGGCGTGTCCAGGTACACGTGGGTCTCGACGGGATCGGCGGATTCCACGTTCCCGACACCGGTGGAAGCGCCCCCAGGAGAGAAGTGCGTGTCCTGTACGATGCGATAAGCGCTCAATCTCTTCCGCACGATCTCCGCGTAGCGCCCGAACTGGGTCATGAAGCAGAAGCCGATTCCGGCCGATATGTAGCTGGCGGCGTCCGGAGCGAGCCCCACGCCAGCATGCTCTGACGCCTCGTCCGACAGGAAGTGGAAGCTCGATCCGATCGGTTTGAACAAGTTCTGCTCGATGTGCTTCACACCGTCTGCTCCCAGCGTGCAGATGCCCTGGATGTAGAGCGCGCGACTCTGGTGTTCCTCCAGGCTCGAGCCGACTCCGTGCTTGACTCCCTCTCGCTTCTCGCCCTCGGCGAGCTTCCGCAGGATGGGCTCGGAGGTCAGGACCGCGCCCTCTTCTACCTCGGAGAAGCGATCGCCGGGGTCGTCGGGCTTGGTGGTCTCGAGGGCCGCCACGCGATCGACCGCGATCTGAGTACCATTGTGGCAAAGCGTGAAGAGGCTCTCGTGCACGCCGAGCATGAGACCGTTGATCGGAGAACCGTCGATGGCCTGCGCGACCAGGGACTGCATCTCGGCGCGGTCGGCCGGCGAATCGATCTCGACGAGCAAGGTCGGGGGCAAGGCCCCACCCACCATGGTGCCTCGAAGGACGGAGCCCTCCATCGAGTAGTGATTGTCGAGGGTGAGTCGGATGTCGCGGACCTGGAGCGCCCGCGTCGCCGCCAGCGCCGTTATCTCGTTCATGTACGAAGCCACCATCCCGGTGGTCAGGAACGAGAGCGGACAGGGTCCGACGTCGTTGCCGTCGAGGTATGGGCCCTCATCGCTGGCGAAGCGCCAGGCCTGCCCCGTCGCGTCGTTGATCACAACAGCTTCTTTCTGCATTCCGGCGAGCGAGCGCACCCAGGTCCGGAGTGACAGCCCGTGGCGGTCCTCGGGGGGCTGGAGCCCGAGCGTTCCTGCATTGACCACCGGAAAGAACAGGGGGCGAGGGTCGGGTCCGAGGACATCCGGGTTCTTCTTCGCCATGGTTTCGGCCCCCGCGGCTCGGTCAGAAGACTCCGTCAAAACGGGAGTCCGACGTAGTTCTCGGCGAGCGACACACGCGCGGCCTCGGACGAGGCGAGGTACTCCAGCTCGGCAATCTGCAGGCGATCAGCGAACCCCCCCTGGTCGGGGAACTTGTGCAGGACCGTCGTCATCCACCACGAGAAGCGAATCGCTTTCCAGACTCGGGCGAGCGCGGTGTCCGAATACGTCTCGAGGCCTTCGTCGCTTCCATCACGGTAGTGAGCGATGAGTGCCTGTGACAAATAGTGGACGTCCGAGATCGCCAGGTTCAGCCCCTTGGCCCCCGTCGGCGGGACGATGTGCGCCGCGTCCCCGGCGAGGAACAGTCGTTCGTAACGCATGGGCTCGGCGACGAAGCTGCGCAACGGTGCGATCGATTTCTCTATCGCCGGACCGGTCACCAGCCGCTCCGCGACCTCCACCGGTAGGCGCGTCTTCAGCTCGGCCCAGAAACGGTCGTCCGGCCATTCCCCGACATCGGTCTCGAGCGGACACTGCACGTAGTAGCGGCTGAGCCCTTCGTTTCGCATCGAGCAGAGGGCGAATCCGCGCTCGTGGTTGGCGTAGATCAGCTCCTCGTGAACGGGCGGCGTCTCGGAGAGGACGCCAAGCCAGCCGAACGGGTACACGCGCTCGTACGTCCTGATGACATCGTCGGGAATGACCGTGCGGCTGATACCGTGATAACCGTCGCACCCGGCGACGAAGTCGCAGTCGATACGGTGCGCCGCCCCATCTTTCTCGAATGTCACGTAGGGTCGGCCGGTGTCGATCGCCCAGGGCCGCACATCCACCGCCTCATCGTAGATCGTTCCGCCCAGGGCCTCCCGTGCGTCGTAGAGATCCCGTGTGATCTCGGTCTGCCCGAAGATCGTCACCGGCACCCCGCACGCGGCGGCGAAATCGACGCGGAGCATCCCGCCGGAGAAGGCGAGATAGATTCCGTCGTGGCGGACGCCCTGTTCGTCCATCCGTATGCCGACCTGGGCTTCGCGGAGCTTCAACGTGGAGCCGTGTTCGAGCACACCCGCCCGGATACGCGACATCACATGTGCGCGACTGCGCCGCTCGAGGATCACGCTTCCGATGCCCGCGAGGTGGAGTAGCTGCGACAGCAGCAAACCCGCCGGGCCTCCGCCGATGATGACGACTTGTGTTCGCTCGATGACTACCCCTCCGGCTTTCGGAGCCTGGCCACCTCGAGCGGCTCCGCTACTTCACCTTCAGTCTGGAGGCCATCAGCCCGCCCACCGCCATCGGGACGGCGAAGACGTAGTAGTTGGCCGACATGCTGACTCCCGCAGCGATCAGGAAACCAGCCATGGCCGGGCCGACGACGGCCCCCGATCGGCCCAGGCCGATCGCCCAGCCGATCCCGGTGCTGCGAACCTCGGTCGGATACATCTTGCCCGCAACGGCATACAACCCCGTGAAGCCGCCCTGTTGTAGCATTCCGACGACGAAGATGACGGCCATGAGCACGGTCAGTTGATTCGGAACCGTGGCGAACACGACCATGCCCACGGCCGACGACACCAGAAAGGCATATACCAGGTTGGATAGCCGCCAGCGAGTGGAAAGCGCTCCCAGGAGGAAAATCCCGATCACTCCTCCCAGGTTGAACAGGAAGAACGCGAGCCGACCGACCTCAGGCGAGTATCCGGTCTGCTCCATGAGTCGCGGAATCCAACTCATCAAGAAGTAGAGAGTGCTGAAGCACAGGAAGAAGCTCACCCACAGCGTCAGGGTGACAGTCCGGTGCGTTGGGGAGATCAGGCTCGTGATGCTGCCAACAAAACCAAGTGTCCTGCGGGCCGAGTCCCTCTCGAAGGTGGGCAGATGGTCAAGCGTGTCTTTGTCGAGCTTGACCAGGATCTCGTTCACGCGGGCCAGCGCATTCGCCGGGCGCCGCACAAACAGATACTTGAGCGATTCCGGGATGAGCGCCCACGCCACGACTCCCAGGGCGAGCGTCACGCCACCGCCGAACCAGAACATGCCGCGCCAGCCGAACGCCGGCATGATGAGCCCAGCCACGACCGACGTCATGACAGCACCCAGCGGATAACCGGCGGTCGCGCTGGCGATCGAGAGAGAGCGATACTTCTCGGGGCTGTATTCCGCGGCCAACGTGGCCTGACACGCCATGATGGCGCCTGCACCGAGACCGCTGAGAAAACGCAGAATGAAGAACTCGGTGAGCGTGGTGGCGCGGGCCGTCAGGAGGATCGAAACACCAACCAACGCCACACTCATAATGATCAGCTTGCGGCGACCGATGATGTCGGAGACAGGCGCGAGAAACATCGCCCCGGCCATCATGCCCGCGAGCGCGAAGCTGAAAATCAAGCCGAGTCTGTCCGGCGTGAGCCGAAGCTCTTGAGAGACGCTGCCCGCCACGATGGCCATCGCCGTGATGTCGAATCCATCGAGCATATTCAAGAGGAGGCACAGCCCAACGACGAGAATCTGCTGACCGCTGACCTGGCCGTTGTCAATGACGTCGGCGACGACATCTCTGGGTGGTGCGGAGGCCGCGGGAGCGGCGGACTCCAGGCGTTGGGTATGGCGTTCGCTCATGCCGGCCAACATGCGGCGCAGGTCAGTGAAGCGCGAGATCCTTGTAGAGAGCCTGAACGGCTGAGTGGCTCGGGTGGCGCAGAGCGACATCGTCGCCTTGGTGGACGCGGACTCCCTCATCCATCCGGACACGTTCAACGCCA
>JAYZBT010000023.1:0-14215 GCA_036338615.1 Gemmatimonadota bacterium | reverse complement strand
ACTGCGCCTGGGCGAGCGACGCCGAAACGAAGGTAAGGCCCACCAGCGCCAAAGCGCTCAACACGAGACGTCGCGGCAACGAGCGTGTGTCCATGCGGTCCCTCCTAGGAGTTCCGGCAATCATACGGGGTGCCGACGAGCGGATCCAGACACGACGGGGTGCGGTTAGGCGACAAGACGGGCGTCACTGACGTTGTGAAAAATCCTCTCGTGCTCGCCATCGGTCCAATACGCCACGCCACGCCACGCCCCGACCCGGGCTACTTCCCGACCTTCGATGCTGTCGACTTGAGCCCAGGTGTAGAGCGGGGCAGCGCCGCGCGGCCGCTCGAAGGGCGTAAGCGTCACGTTGCCCCGGTTTCCCTGGAGGTCCGGATGACCCCAGGGTGCGCGTCGGATCATCATTCCTCCTTGGCTAGCAACCGTCCATGCGCCATCGGGTCCTGAGTTAGGCAAGATGCCGACAGGGGTCGGTAGTGCAAGGCCGGTCCACCCCTTGTTCGCCGCTCGGGCCCGCCCCACCCTGCCGTCAGCCTCAAGGGCGTCCGCTTAGGGTCCCACCCCGTCGTGGAGTCAAAGTCGAGATGAGCCGAGCACAAGCACTTCTGAGTCTCCTGGTACTAGCGATCCCGGCCCCGTCCGCTGGCCAAAGCCGCGCGCCGGCGGACTTCATGGCAGCCATCGAGGGAGTTCAGGAGTCAGCCGGGCAGAACGACCTGGGAGCACTGACGATCGAAGAGCTCATGGAGCGATTCGGCGTGCCCGGAGTGAGCATCGCCGTAATACGAGATTTCGAGATCCACTGGGCGAAAGGATACGGCGTCGCAGATGTCGCTACCGGCGCTCTGGTGGATACCGAGACCCTGTTTCAGGCGGCCTCGATCAGCAAGCCCGTCGCCGCGATGGCCTCTCTGCGCGCGGTGCAGGACGGGCTCTTCTCACTGGACGACGACATCAACGACATCCTCGAGTCATGGACACTCGACGGAGGAGCGTTCACGGATGATCGACCAGTGACGCCACGCTCGCTGATGAGCCACACGTCCGGACTCGGAGACGGCTTCGGCTTTCCGGGCTACGATCCGTCTACCCCCCGGCCGACGGCCGTCCAGATCTTGGAGGGGCACAATCTGTCGAACGTCGGGCCAGTCTTCATGGAGCGCCCACCCATGACATTCATGGAGTACTCCGGCGGCGGAGTCACGGTCATGCAACAGGCGCTTTCAGACGTCCGAGGTCGTCGATTCGCTGACATCATGCGCGACGACGTGCTCATACCGATCGGGATGGTCAACAGCTCCTACCAGCAGCCGATCACCCCCGAGAGAGATCGCAACGCGGCGCGTGCACACGACAGCGAGGGTCGTTCGCGCGGAGCCAAGTGGCACGTGTATCCGGAGATGGCCGCCGCTGGGCTGTGGACGACGGCCAGCGACCTGGCGCGCTTCGCGATCGAGGTGCAGAAGTCCGCGGTTGGTGAGTCGAACCGCGTCCTGTCTCGCTCATCGGTTCAGGAGATGCTGTCACCGGTCGGGGTCGGACCCTACGCCGTCGGCTTCTCGATCTCGCGGATCGGCGAGGGCTGGTACTTCAGTCATGGGGGCAGCAACTGGGGGTTCCGCTGTACGATGATCGCCCACAAGGTCAAAGGATACGGGCTGGCCATCATGACGAATGCCGATCAAGGTGGCGCTCTTGCCGGCGAGCTGAGCCGCCGAATTCAGGCTGCATATGAGTGGGACTCGGGCGCCGAGCCCGTGCGGCGTGGGGCGGCGCCACCGGTCGAAAGGGCGGAAGTCGATATCGCGGAGGACCTCCTCCAGACCTACGTCGGCGAGTACGAGCTCAGGGCCGGGTTCTCTCTTGTCGTGACGCTGGAGAGCGGTGCCCTATTCGTTGAGCCCACCGGGCAGTCGAAACTGCCCCTTTTCGCGGAATCTGAGACGAACTTCTTTCTCAAGGCGGTCGATGCGCAGCTCGAGTTCACGAAGGACGACTCCGGCGCGGTTACCGGGGCGATCCTCTACCAGGGCGGGCGCAGCCAGCCTTTGAGCAAAGTGAGGTAGAACTGGACCGGGGGCTGGCGGCTACCCTCTGGGCCTCAACTCGAACAGCCAGACATCCCCCGATGTGACTGCCTCCAGCGGGATCTCAGCGCCACCGACGTACTTCCTTCCCAGTTCAGCCAGCACCGCTGCCGCGACCTCTCCCCCCTCGAGCCGCACCAGCTGGCGTTCGTAAAGCTTGCCGTCCACCCGCAGAAGCGCGCGGCCGTCCTTTTCCGCCTCTTTGGGCCAGTGCTTCCAGATCTTGCCACCGATCGAGTTCATGTAGCCGGACGGGATGAAGATCCTCCCGTCGTGCTCCATGATGTACGTCGTGCGTGACCGCGCGGGGTCCAACAGTTGGAACTCGACAGTGAAGTATTCCTTCAGGAACGACCAATCGGGCTCTTCAGAGCCCGTCTGGAGCTCACCGGACTCGAACGTGCCCGCGGAAACGATCGCGAGGGCACCCTCGAAGGGGCCGTCGTGGAAGCGCGCAGCCGAAAAGAGGCCCACCACGCCGACGAGGGCCACGACAATCACGACCGCCAAACCAACCAGAATCCGCCGTATCCACTTCATCGGAATCCCCCAATGCGAGTAGGGCACCAACACCGCGCGATTCGACTGCGCGGGAAATGTGCCCCCCGTGAGCGACGCGCGCGAGGATTTCTCCGGAGGGGTCTATCTTCCAAGGCGATCGTAGCAACGGGGAACGCATACTAGAGGACGCGGACGACGTCCCCTCACCCGGTGGATGCACGAGGCCCCTCTCGCTTGAAGGCCTCAGACCGGCCGCGTACGTTCGAGACCTCGATGCCGCACCACCTCGGAGTTCGCAATGCGACACGCCCTGCCGATCCTGATCGCGACACTCACGCTGCTTCCAACCGCACCCGTCGGTGCCCAGGACGGCGACGTTACACGGCTTTCGCTCGACACGTACATGGACATGGAGTCCGTGTCGAATCCCCAGATCTCGCCCGACGGACGCAGAATCGTCTACACGCGGGGCTGGATCGACAAGCTCAACGATCGCCGGATGTCGTCGTTGTGGACGATCAACGCGGATGGCAGCCGCGCAAGAGAGCTCCTCGAGGGTGGTGGCGCACGTTGGTCGCCCGACGGCACGCGCATTCTCTTCACGACGACAGGTGAACCGAGCGGGTCCCAGATCTTCGTGCGCTGGATGGACGCCGAGGGCGCTACCACCCAGATCACGCGCCTCGAGAATGGGCCGTCCAACGTGCGCTGGTCCCCCGACGGGAAGTGGATCGCCTTCACGAGCCGGGTCGACGACCGCGCGGACTTCGCGGGTGTTCAGCTCCCGTCACAACCGGACGGCGCGAAGTGGACGCCGGAGCCCAAGGTGGTGGAGCGAGCCGGCTACAAGAGGGACCGGCAGGGCTACATCGACACGGGATGGACCCATCTCTTCGTTGTGCCCGCCGAGGGTGGTACCGCGCGCCAACTCACCGACGGCGAATGGAACCACTCGGGCGTCGCCTGGAGCGCGGACGGCTCAAAGATCTTCTTCACCTCACATCGCTCGGACGACTGGGACCGCCCGGACAACTGGCAGGAATCCGAGATCTACGCGGTCGACGTGAGCACGCAGCACATCCGTCAGCTAACCGATCGCCGCGGACCCGACGGTGGTCCCATGCCGTCGCCCGACGGTCGCTGGATCGCCTTCACCGCCGGAGACGAGCACAACGACACCTATCGGAACCAACGCATCTACGTCATGGCCCCCGACGGCTCCGGGCGCCGGCTCATCTCGGGCGACTACGACCGCCAGTCCGGCGGTATGCAGTGGGCACCCGACGCAAGCGGCCTCTACTTCAGTGTCTCGCGCGAAGGGTACCGCGGCCTCCATTTCGTGTCGGTGGACGGAGGTGTCGAGCAGCTCACCGAAGGCCAACAGATGCTCTCCCTGTCGTCGTTCGCGAGCGATGGCACGGCGGTCGGCACGATCAGCAGCGCGTACGAGCCCGGAGATCTCTACCGCTTCGATCTCGACGACCCCGGCAACCCGACGCGGCTGACCGAGGTCAACGCCGACGTGCTGCACGGCGTGACGCTCGGTGAAGTGGAGGAGATCTGGTACGACTCAGACCCATTTCGCGTGCACGGCTGGCTCGTGAAGCCGCCTGACTTCGATCCGACGCGCGACTACCCGCTCATGCTGGCGATCCACGGTGGCCCGCACGGCATGTACAACGGTGGCTTCAACTTCGCCTTCCAGGAGCACGCCGCGAACGACTACGTGGTGCTGTACACCAATCCTCGGGGAAGCACCGGGTACGGCACCGAGTTCGCCAACGCGATCAACCACGACTACCCCGGCGTGGACATGCAGGACCTCATGCGGGGCGTCGACGAGGCGTTGGGTCGCGGGTACGTGGATGAGGACAACCTATTCGTGTACGGATGCTCCGGCGGCGGGATCCTCACCACGTACATCGTGGGCAACACGGACCGTTTCACGGCGGCATCGGCAAATTGCCCAATCGTGAACTGGATGTCCGCCATGGGGACTTCCGATGCGATCGGCTACACCGGCACCTTCGAGACTCCGTTCTGGGACGACCCCACCGAGTGGATGGACCGTTCGTCGATCTTCTACGTGGGCAACGTCACCACGCCGACTATGCTCATGACCGGCGAGCGCGATCTGCGCACGCCGATGGGGCAGACCGAGGAGTACTACCAGGCGCTGCAGTACGTGGGCGTCCCCACGGTGATGGTGCGTTTCCAGAACGAGTGGCACGGAACCAGTTCCAACCCGTCCAACTTCATGCGCACCCAACTCTACCTGAGGAAGTGGTTCGCCCAGTGGGGCACCCACAAGAAGGAGCCGATCGTCAGTTGACGGTCGACCGCGCTTCGCGCGCGGTCCGAATCAGAAGCTGCCCGGCGCCTCCCGGATCGCCTACCCCTCTCTCTTTGGGATCGGCTGACCGTGTGCGAGCCATTACATCACTCGCACGACACGCACTCGTGGTTGTTCTTCGAGCCCAACTTCTCCAATAGCACCATCGTCTTGGGATAGGCCGGGACTCGCTGCACCGGACCGTTCGCCATGTCGGCCGTGGTCTGGCCACGGCGGCTCAAGGCGGTGACGTCCGCGCCGAGCCCGACGAGGTAGAGCACCAACTCGTTGTCACCGCGCGACGCGGCATGGTGCAGCGCGGTGAGCGCGTTGGCATCGCGAACATCGACTTCGACATCGCACTCTTCGATCAGGAACTTCACCGCGGCGAGCCAGTTGTCGGGCACGTAGCGGTGCGCGTTGCCGGCGAACGACTGCCCGTACCCCACGCCCGACGCGGCGTGGAGTGGGTGGATCGCCGGGCCACCGACCGGCACGGGAGGAACGCCCGAATAGTCCTTCTCCTCTTCACTCTCGGGCTCTCCTTCCTCTTCTTCGTCTGCGCTCTCGCCCTCGGCGTTGCCCTTTGAGGGGTTCTTCACCTGCTCAGCGGCGGAACCGGCCTCTCCCTCGCCTGCTTCTGTGCCTCCTGACTCAGCGGCGACTTCATCTCCGGCGGCCGGTTCCTCGTCGCCCTCTTGCTCGCCCGTCTCCTGCTCGCTGGCCTCTTCCTCGTCAGGCGGAGGAGGCCGGCGCCTTCGGCGCTCCGGCGGCTTCAGCGTCGGAATGTTGGGATCGGCTCCGTAGTTCTTGAGCAGACGCATCGCCTCGATATCGAGCGCGTAGGCGGCGCGCCAGAACGGCGTCGCACCCTTCAGGTTGATACCGCTGCTGCGCAACACCGAGAAGGTGTACTCCATGTACCAGAGGTGGGTCTCCAGCCGCACATTGGGGTCGGCACCCGCCTCGAGCAGAGCCTGGAGCATCTCAATGTGGGTGGTTTCTTGTCGCTCGTGCTGTGTGGGGTGGGCATAGGACGCCCGCGGCGCCCACTGGCGCTCCAGCACGGCGAAGAGCGACGTGGCACCGGCGCTGCTGGCGCCTCCCGCGTCGGCTCCGTGTTCGAGAAGCAGCATCGCGAGATCGAATTGGCCGTTCACAGTCGCCATTAGAAGCGGCGGGGTATGGTCTCCACCTGAAGGCAGATTGATATCGGCGCCGCCCTCGAGAAGCTCCAGAACCGCCTCTCGATGACCCTGTCGAACCGCGTGCAGGAGCGGGGTCAGGCCACCCCAGTTCCCAACCAGTTGGGCATAGGTGAGCGGCCGAGGCTTCTCTTCTTCGTCGTTTTCGCCAGCTTCGGCACCGACGCCCGCCGTGTCGGCCGACTCCCCTGCACCGTCGGACGCTGCTTCCGGTGCGTCTTGATCGAGGTCCTGCTCCGCCTCGCCCGGCGCGCTCGCTTCGGTGCTTTCGTCTGCGTCTTCGCCCTCAGGGTTGGCGGCCTCGTCTTCCGCTTGTGTCCCTTCTTCGGCGGCTTCAGCTTCCGCGCCTTCGTCTCCGTCTTCCGACCCTTCGTCCTCGTCTTCGTCCTCGTCTTCGTCGAGGGGTACATCCGGCCACTTCCGCTGGATTTCCCTCGAAAGCTCGATCGCGGCCTGCACTTGGCTCGGCTTCGGCTGCCAGTCCGGTCCGCCGCCCTCCTGCTTCTCGAGCTCGACCAGGAACTGTGACAGCCGCGCCTCGGCGAGGCTGTCTGCCCGCGCATAGTCGACTACGTCGATCGCACGGGCCGTCGCGTTCGCATCGGCCCCCCATGCGATCAACGTGCGGACCGCTTCGACACGGTTGTAGGCAGCCGCGAACATGAGCGGCGTCTGGCCCCACGCGCCTTCGCGGGCGTCGACCTCGGCACCTCGCCTCATGAGGTCGCCGATGATCTCTGGGTCGCCGGAACCGGCCGCGAGATGGAGCGGAGTCGCGTTCGAGTTGCTCGTGACAGCCCGCGGATCCGCGTCAGCCTCCAGGAGAAGCGCCACGAAGTCGCGGCGCGCTTCCCTCGCCGCCACGTGCAGCGCCGTGTAGCCTCCGATCCTCGTGCCAGCGTCGACACCCGCACCCGCGTACAGCAGTGCCTCGCCCATCGCTACGGCGCCGTGGCGGGCCGCCCAGTGCAGCGCCGTCATGCCATCACCTTGGGCTGCGTTCACATCGGCGCCGGCGCGTAGGAGACTCCGTACCGAGTCGAGGTCATCGCGCTGGGCGGCGTCCGCGACGGGCGAATCGAGGGGGCCGGTGCCTGCGAGGGCGGTGCCTACGGGGGCCCCGGTCGCCCCGGTCAGGAGGAGCGTCAGGGCAAGCGCACGACACCGGCTCCACCGCGGTCTCAGTTTCACAGTGAGAAGACCCCGTTACTGTCGCCGAAGCTCTCCCTGTCGTCGTGGCCCAACTTCTGCAAGAGGCTGGTAAAGACGTTCGCCATGGGTGTGCCGTCGGCGGCCTTGTGATGAATACCACCACGCAACTCACCGCTCGCGCCCCCCATGATCGCGAGCGGGCAGCGACGGTGATTGTGGAGGTTGGAGTCGCCCATGGGAGACCCCCAAACGATCATCGACTGATCGAGCAGGCTCGCTTCACCGTCGGAGGTCTCCTCGAGCCGCTCCAGGAAGTACGCCATCTGGCTCATCCGGTACTGGCAGATCTTGTTGAACTCCATGATGCCCTTCTCCCGCGAGCCGTGATGCGAGGAAGGATGGAAGCCCCGATCCGAGCCACTCTCCGGGAACCTTCGGTTCGACGCGTCACGCCCGAGTTTGAACGAGACGACGCGGGTCATATCGGTCTCGAACGCGAGAACCTGCAGGTCGAACATCAACTTCATATGCTCCGAGAACGAATCGGGGACTCCGGGTGGGGCGCCTGGCAGCTCGCGCGGTGCCCCACTGTCGTTACGCGCTTCGACTCCCTGTATGCGGCGCTCGATCTCACGAATGTTCTGCAAATATTGGTCGACGCGCCGCCGATCGGCGGCGCCCAGGTCCCGCTTCATCGCTGCGACTTCCGTCGCCACCCAATCCAGAATGCTGCTGTGCGTGCGCCTTCGGAGCGAACGCTCCTCCGGCGTGCCACCGGCACCAAAGAGCAGGTCGAAGGCGGTGCGCGGGCTGCGGATCATCGGCAGCGGGGTGGTCGGCGAAGACCAACTGATCGAATCGACGTACGCGCACGAGTAGTTGTAGTCGCAGCCGCCGCCCTTGTCCGTGCTCTCGATACTCAGCTGCAAGGATGGCAGCACCGTCTCGTGCCCGAAGCGCAAAGCATGTACCTGATCGAGCGACGTGCCGACGAGAATGTCCGACCCCTGGGTCTGCTTGGGGTGCGATTGGGTCAGGAAGACCGCGCTCGACCGGAAGTGATCGCCGCCGATCTCCTGCGGCGCGAACGCCTCGGCCATGCGCACGTCGGTATTGCTGACGATGGTGAGATGATCCTGCCAGCCCTCCAGCGACTTGAGCACGTTGTCCTCTGAAAGCTCGAAATCGCGGCCTTCGGTGGCCGGGGCGAAGAGGTGCTGCGTAGCACCCCATTCATTGCAGCCGGGCACACCGTGAACTTCTTCGATGCAAACGAGGCGCGTGCGTCCACGGGCTCGGGCCAGCGCGCTCGGCGATCCCGGCGGCATCATCGCGTCCAGTAGAGGCAGGGCCACGGCCGCGCCAGCGCCCTTCAGGAACGCCCGGCGCGCGAGGCTCTTCTCGCCGATCAAGTACATAAGCGCCCTCGTTAGTTTGTGGCCGCCTGCTTCGTCCGGAAGGCGTCGCTCGCCACGACACCCAAGATGAACGACGACATACGATATTCATTGCTCTCGGCCCGTTCCACGATACGGCGGACCGCCGGTTGATCCCAGTACTCGAGGCGCCGGCCGAGCGCGTACGCCATCAAGTTGGAAGTGAAGTGCCGCACCAGAGGGATGGGCCTCTTGAGCAACACCTCGGACAGGGCGCCCGGTGTTTCGATTTCGGTGCCGTCGAAATAGGTCCCGCGGGTATCGAGCGGGACCCCGTTTTCTCGCAACCGCCATTTTCCAGTGACGTCGAAGTTGTCGAGCGCCAAGCCGATGGGGTCCATGAAGCGGTGGCAGGAGGCGCACTGGGGATCGGCACGATGCAACTCCATGCGCTCACGCGTCGTCAGAATACGACCCCGCTCCACGCCCACCGTCTCTTCCAGGTCGGGGACACCTGGAGGAGGGGGCGGAGGGGGCGCGCCCAGCAGTACTTCCATCACCCATTTGCCGCGCAACACGGGTGACGTCCGGTTCCCGAGCGACGTTTGCACCAATACGCTTCCGTGGCCCAGGACGCCCAGGCGCCGAGCGTCCGGATAGCGCACGCGACGGAACTCTTCACCACGGACGCCGGCAATGTCATAGTGGTTCGCGAGACGTTCGTTGAGGAAGGTGTAGTCCGCGCGGTAGAGCTCGAGCAGACTCTGGTCCTCGCGTACGAGATGATCGAAGAAGAGCTCGGTCTCACGGCGCATCGCGTCCGCGAGCTGACGGCTGTAGTTCGGGAACCAGAACGCGTCCGGCTCCACCTTCTCCACATCCTGCAGCCTCAGCCACAACGAGGCGAACCGAGTGGCGAGTGACTGCGACCGTGCGTCGGCCAACAAGCGTCGTGTCTGCCGTTCCAGCTCACGGTCGTCGGAGAGATCGCCCTTTTGCGCGAGCTCCAACAACTCCTGGTCGGGGTTGGTTCCCCAGATGAAGAAAGACAGACGCGCAGCCAAGTCGAGATCATCCAACTCGTAGATCTCACCCGGGTCCAGTCCTTCGGGTTCGCGCTCCATGCGGAAGAGGAAGTGCGGGCTCGCGAGGATCGCTTCGAGCGCGGTGCGGATCCCCATCTCGAACCCACCTTCCGCGGCGCCCATGTCGTAGAACCCCATCAAGGGCTCGAGATCGCCATCTTCCAGATCACGACCGTACGCCCGAGCGGCGATCGTCGAGACGATTTCTTCGGTACACGGCCTTTCTTCCTCGGCAGATGTGGGCCGGCACGTGAAGATGCGCTGGCGCGTCGGCGTGTCCGAGACTCCGACCGGGTTGTAGGGCCCTTCGAGCGTCAGGCTCATCAGGTGGGGAAGCGACGTCGTGCCGTAGCTGGCTTCGGTGCCTGTGAGCGACCAATTGTGCGGCCGGATGAGATCCTCGTACGGGCCTTCCATCTGACGGATGAACGCAGCCGTCACGCGGCGTTGGCCCGCTCGAATGAAGACGAGCCCGGTCTCGATCGGGAAATCCTTCCGACCCTGGAAGTCGATATCTCCACCGTAACTCAGGAGTGCCACACGCTCTCCATCGATCGAAACATCGATGTCGTGGAAGCGCTCGCCCCAGCCCGACATGAATCCCATCGAGAACGTGTACTCGCCGTCGGCCGGGAAGCTGTGCAGCACGCTGATTCCGCCGCGCGTACCGTACGGCGCGCCCTCGACATGCTCCCACTCGTGTTGCGAGACCGACGGCGGGTTCGTGTAGGTATTTGCGGAAACGGGGGCCGATTCCTGACCGACCGCCTGACGGGCCACCTCGCTCGCGGCGGTGAGGAGCGCGTCCATGAGCGTCGGCGAAACGGATTGCACGTCGGCGATATTGTCGAAGCTCGCACTGATCTGGTCCGCCGGTAGCCACCGCGAAGGGTCGACCGTGAGGCCGAGAACATCCTTCACCAGACGGGCATACTCGGCGCGGTTCAAGCGCTGGAAGGGTCGCGTACCCGGGCGCGGCCGCTTCCGCGCCGCCTCGTCGATGAGCTCTTCGAGCGTCTCGGCGAGCGCGTCGAGCGTGTCCCCGGCAGGACGGCGCGCGCCGGGAGGCGGCATCATGCCGGCGCGCAGCTTCCGGATCATCATCTCGGCGGTCTCCGCCTCGGCCACCGCGTCGCCGAGCTCGAATCCGACGAGCGACAGGTTGCCACTCAAGCGGCGGTCGTTGTGGCAGCGTTCGCAGTAGTTCCCGACGACGTCGTCGAGTTCGTCGCGGCTCGCTACGTGCGCATCCGGGGTGCGATGGATCGCCGACGCATACCGTGCCAACGGCGTGTCAGGCGGAGCGTCCACCATCAGGAGCAAACCACCGAGCAACGCTACGACGGCATAGCGATTCATCGAATCAACCAAGTCGAGCGGTACGGAGCAAAGGATGGCACCGAGGGCCGAAGTCCGGTGTCAATCGTGTCGTCGCAACCTGCACGCTCTCGCCGATGTGACATGCCTACACGGACTCCGCGGGCGCCGCCTCACGCGGTAGCTCGCCGCGCTCTAGGTAGACGGACCGGAGCATCGCCACGGCCGCGTAGGAAACCACCACCACCACCAGCCAGCGCATGGTCGTCAACGACAGGGACCTCACGATGAACGCGGCGATCATGACCGCGGGAAGGCCACCCAGCGAGAGGCCCAGAGCGGGTCGGACGCTGTACGCGCCCGCCTTGAGAAAGCGGAGCGCCGCCACCGGCATGAGGAACGCCGAAGATCCCATCATGATCGGGAAGGCCACCGCCGGGTTCATGCCCAGAAGACTGATCATGATCATCGACGGCGCGTACATGCCGATGCCCAGGGTCATGAGCGCTCCGAGAATGAAGCTCCCGGTTGCCGCGACGCCCAGCGCGACCCCACTCAGGCCCAGATCCTCGCCGCCCACGGGAGCGTAGCCGAGATTCGCCGCCACGAACGACGCCCCCGCCAGGAGGAGCGCAACTCCCATGCCGATCTGGATGTTGCGTCGCGGCCACCCCGCCACCACGCCGGCCCCGAGCCAGGCTCCCACCACCGAGGCTCCGATCATCACAGACAAGGTCATCAGGTCGACCTCGATGATGGCGATGAAGATGAACGCCTGGACGATGACCGGCGGTGTATGCCCTACGTGCATCGTCCCGGGGATGCGCTCGTCCGGCACCACGTTCTGCAGCTTGTACCACGACGTGGTGGGGGCGAAAGAGCCGACGCCCAGGGTGTCGAAAAAGTTGGTGACGAAACCGATCACGGTCTGGAGGCCCGACGGCCACCGGAAACCAGCTTCTCCGCCAGCCGCGGAGCTACGGATGGCCAGAGACCAGCGGGTGACGAAGATGATTCCCAGGGCGGCCAGCGCCACGAAGATGATAGTGCGCATGGTGGAGAATATGGGCTGCGCCACCACGTCTCGCGAGTCCAGAAAGCCGCTACTCGTGCGGCGGAGCACGCAGACGGTCTTTCCCCGGGCTTCTCTGGCTCGGATGACAGCCAGGAGCGGATCAGGCCCAAACCGGCTCACCTCCACCACCGGTTGAGACCATCCAAAAACCGTCATCGGTACTCGGGAATGGACGGTCGTAGACCTCGTCACGGCCCGACTCGTCCGAGACGTAGGCCAACCACCGGCCGTCCACTGAACCGGGACAGCTCCACACCCTCTACGGCACCGACGCTGTCCCTTGCGTATTCGGCCGGAGGCCGGGAAACAGCGTCGACCGGCGGGCCCGCTATAAGAGACCTTGTTCCGGGTGGGCAACTAAAGACCACCCCGAGAATGTTGCCCTCGGCAAGGAGGGATCTTGAGGTCCCGCGCGAACCCATCCGGTAGGCCGGCTGGCGTCCAATAGACAGTTTGCCCTACCCTAATGTCCCCCCCTTCCAGATTGGAGGACGGTATGCGTAACCGGATTTGGTGTCTCGTCGTGTCGTCCGGCGCGGCTGTGTTCCTCCTCGCCTGCGATCAAAGTCCGGCTCCTGATCCGCTCACGGAGTTGGCCGCGTCACACTTGCCTACCATCGAAGGCGAGATTGTCCTGGCCGGACTGAGCTCCCAAGTCGAGGTACTGCGTGACCCTTGGGGTGTGCCTCACATTTTTGCGGACAACCTAGACGACCTGTTCTTTGCCCAGGGTTTTGTTCAGGCTCAGGACCGACTCTGGCAGATGGATATGTATCGACGTGCCGGTGAGGGACGGCTCGCGGAAATCCTTGGACCCGACTATGTGAGACACGATCAGGTCGCTCGTCTCATGGGATACCGTGGTCCGTGGACTGACGAAGAGTTCGGGAGTTATCACCCAGACGGTCGGCAAGTTCTCGAGGCGTTCGCCCGAGGTGTAAATGCGTACATAGAGTCGGCAGCGGATCGGCTTCCTGTTGAGTACACCCTCACGGGCATCACACCGCTGCCGTGGACACCACAGGCATCCCTTTTGCGAATGCAGACGGCGATGCCTATCGGGAACGGACGGAGTGAACTCCGACTGGCTCAGCAGGTCGCCGAGCTCGGAACGGAGGAGGCGAACCGTAGGGCTCGTCCTAATCCCTACCGAGAGCTTTCGGTCCCGAACGGGGTCGACCTCTCCCTGATCGGTGAAGAGGTAGCGGAGGGTTTGGCTGGGTTTCAGGGAGGCGGACCTCGCCCGGAACTCCTCGAGCCGGCGCTGTGGGAAAATATAAGTTTCACCCGGAATCTTGGCGTCCGAGAGACCTCACCGGGAAGTAACAACTGGGTCGCCGGTCCAGGGCTTAATACCTCTGGGCAAGTTATTCTGGCGAATGACCCTCACAGAGGGGTGGCCAATCCGTCCCTGCGTTATGTCGTTCATCTCGACGCTCCGGGGTGGACGGCGATCGGCTCCACTGAACCCGTGCTGCCAGGGGTTGCTATCGGCCACAACGGCCGGGTGGCGTGGGGACTCACGATCGTCGGTACGGACCAGTCGGATGTGTATGTCGAAGAGGTGAATCCTGAGAATCCTCGTGAGGTGAAATGGAACGGGAACTGGGAGCCTGTCGAGGTCGTCACCGATACCATCATGGTCAAAGGCGGAGATCAAGTAGTGGTGGAGCTAGAGTACACGAGACATGGACCGATTTTTCATCGTGACGAATCCAACAACCTTGCCTACGCACTTCGCTCCACAATGCACGAGCCAGGAAGTACTGGCTATCTCGCCTCTCTAAGGCTGAACGTAGTCGACAACTGCACCGAATTCCTGGGCGAAATGAAGTACTGGAAGGCGCCCACCGAGAACATGATCTGTGGTGACGTCGACGGAAATATTGCCTGGCAAGCCGCTGCGGCATCGCCCAAACGGGAGGGGTGGCACGGTCGGCTCCCTGTTCCCGGAACCGGCGCATACGAATGGGACGGCTTTCGCAGTGACCTCCCGGAGGAGTTTAATCCCGAGCGTGGCTGGATCGGTACTGCGAACCATAACATCCACCCTCCTGGCTACGATCCACCGCTCTTTTTCAAGAG
>JAYZBT010000022.1:0-4062 GCA_036338615.1 Gemmatimonadota bacterium | reverse complement strand
ATGCAACGCACGGCGCTACAGGGCTCGCCGCAGACGCTGACCGCGATCACCAATCAGTGGATTCGCGGCGCCGAGGAACACGAGCTCGACGAACATCCGTTCCGGAGGCGCTTCGAGGAGCTCCGCATCGGAGACACACTGCGCACGGGGGAACGGACCGTGACGCTCGAGGATATCGACCGCTTCGCCGAACTCACCGGTGACGACTTCTACGCCCACATGGACGCCGAGGCGGCCGCCAGGAATCCGTTCTTCGAGGGGCGCGTCGCGCACGGATACTTCATCGTGTCGGCGGCGGCCGGCCTGTTCGTGGATGCCGCCTTCGGGCCGGTTCTCGCCAACTACGGGCTCGACGGTCTGCGGTTCGACAAACCCGTGTATCCGGGGGACCGACTGAAGGTGCGCCTCACGTGCAAGCAGAAGACCCTGCGTGGAGGTGCTGGACACGGCGAGGTTCGGTGGGATACCGAGGTGAGCAATCACGACGACGAGGTCGTGGCGTCCTACGACGTGCTGACCATGGTCGCGCTACGGGCGACCATGGACGAGATCGCTCAGGCCGGTGATTCCCGAGCGCCGGAGTAGGCGGGCGAGGCATGAAGGAGATTCGCGACCTTTCGAGCGTCCTCACCGCTACCGCCATCGCGCTCGCGGGCTGTGGCGATGCACGCGAGGGGAGCAGCGCCGCAAGCGCCTCTTCATCCGTGGAAGAGACCGTCACGATCAAGCGCGACAGCTACGGTGTGCCACATGTGTACGCGGATGACACGTACGGCTTGTTCTACGGCTACGGCTACGCGCTCGCCGAGGATCGTTTGTTCCAGATGGAAATGGCGAAACGGTCGGTCATGGGCACCGTCTCGGAGGTACTCGGGACCTCCTACGTCTCTCACGACACCAGGTCTCGCAGTGGCTCCACCCACTCCTCGATCGCGGATCAACTATCCGCGCTGAAGCCGACGGATCGCGACATCTTCGACGGTTACGCCGAGGGCTTCAACGCACGGCTCCGGGAAGTACTCGCCGACCCGGACGACCTGATGCCCAAGCAGTTCATCGATTTCGGCTTCGAACCTGTCGAGTGGACGGGGCTGGACGTGGCGATGATCTGGGTCGG
The DNA here is from genome assembly GCA_036338615.1 of Gemmatimonadota bacterium. Classification (GTDB taxonomy): domain Bacteria; phylum Gemmatimonadota; class Gemmatimonadetes; order Longimicrobiales; family Gaopeijiaceae; genus UBA1138. The sequence continues at coordinate 2,945 of JAYZBT010000022.1, read as the reverse complement.
CACCATGGCGAACAGATTCTCCAATGGCAGCAGCGAGATCTTCAACCTGGCGACCTTGAACAGGCTCGAGGCCGAGCTGGGCGAAGTAGCTGGAAGGCAGATGTTCGATCAGATCCGTTGGATGGAGGATCCACGGGCGCCGACCACCGTACCGCGCGGGGCGGAGGCGAGCTCGCTTGCGGCGGGTGCGGGAGCGGGGGCGGGGGCGAGCGCAGGAGACGAGTCGAGCGCCTCTGCGACCACCGGCGGTCTCTTCGTGAACGTCGACCGGACCGCCGAGCTGGCGCCCGTCTCCGACGGTGTCCTCTCTGCCGGGAGCGTCTTGGAGGCTTCCTGGCGCGGCATCGTGAGCCCCGATGATCGCCCCACGGCGAGCAACCTCTGGATCGTCGGCCCGGACAAGACAGTCGATGGCAGCACGATCTTGAACAACGGCCCGCAGTTCGGTTGGTACAATCCCTCGTACACCTACGGGATCGGCCTGCACGGCGCCGGCTACGACGTCACGGGGCAAACGCCCTTCGCGCACCCAGTGATCTTGTTCGGCACCAACGGCACGACCAGCTGGGGCGCTACGGCCGGACCACTGGACGTCAACGACTACTACCAGGTGCGGCTCAACCCCGCGAACCAACACGAGTATTTCTACGACGGTAGCTATCGGGCGATGCTGAGGCGTTCCGAGGTCATCGAGGTGAAGGACGCCGATGATGTCGTCATCGAGGTCTACTCGACCGTTCATGGCACGGTCACCAGCTTCGATCCGGAGAACGGTGCCGCGTATGCGTTCAAGCGCAGCTGGGAAGGCTTGGAGGTCGAGTCATTGATGGGCTGGATCTACCTGATGAAGGCCCGGAGTTGGGACGAGTTTCTGGAGCAGGCTGCCCGGGTCGCCATCACGATCAACCTCTACTACGCGGATTCGTCGGGGAATATCGGCTATGTCTCTCCGGGTCGCCTGCCGATTCGCCCCCGCAGCCAGGACAGCCGCCTGCCGGCGATCGGCGACGGTAGCATGGAATGGCAGGGCTTCCGGCCGTTCAGCGAATCGCCCCGGGTCCTCAATCCGGAACAGGGGTATATCGTCAACTGGAACAACCAGTCGGCGGCGGGTCACGGTGCGCACGGGAGTTGGTCCGTCGTCGACCGCACCACTGAGTTCATTGCCCGTATCGAAGCCAAGGACCGACTCACACCCGACGAAGTCTGGGAGCTACTCAGGCTGACGTCTTTCGCCGATACCAACGCCCGCTATTTCGTGCCGGTCATCGCTGAGGCGAGCGCAGGGCTCGACCCCGGTGACCCCCGGCGGGTGGCTGCGCAGATGCTGATCGACTGGGATATGCAGAACACCAACCCCACCGGGTCGGACTCCTACGCTGAATCGGCGGCCACGATCATGCGGACCTGGCTGCCGCTGATGTACGAGAGGGTGTTGATGGACGATCTGCCCGAAGACGTCTTGTCCTCGTCAGCCGGCTATCCGGGCAGGACGTCACGCGGCAGCGTACGTCCCGGCACCGGTTCGACGTTGCTCTACAACGCGTTTCTGGGTGACGGCGCCGGGGTGCCGCAGACCTTCGACTTCTTCAACGGCGCGGACGAGGCGGGCAGGAACGCGATCGTCTTGCAGGCCCTACGCGAGACCGTGGACCGACTGACAGCCGAATTCGGCTCTGACCCGTCCCGATGGTCGACGCCCGTCAGCGTACACTCGTTCCAGTCCACCAACTTCTTTGGCGTACCGGCAGCGGGAAGTGACGAGGCGCTCGAGCTTCCGACTTTCATGAACCGGGGCACGCAGAATCACCAGGTGACGTTCGATGCCAATGGAGTGTCGATGTGCTCCATCGCGCCTCCTGGGCAGAGCTCGTTCGTCGCCCCGGACGGTACGGTGTCGCCGCACTATCGGGATCAGATGGAGTTGTACGAGAGCTTCGGTTGCAAGCCCGATCGGCTGACGGAGCAAGAGCTCGACCAGGACCTGGAATCGATCCGGACGCTGACTGTCAGGCGCGCGGCAGACCGTTGACCGAATCCCGCGAAGTGCCCTTCTCCCAGGCGATCGTTCCGGTCGGCTTCCTGCTGGTCACCATCGCCTATGGTCTGGTCGCCCGGCCCTTGTTCCTGGGTCAGCCCCGTTTCCGCTGGAGTTGGTGTTCATCTTCGCCGCGGCGTTCGCGGTAGCCTACCTCTCGTGGCTGGGCCACACCTGGCTCGACATACAAGCCTCCGTGGTGGCGCGTTTGGCGACCGCGTTGCCGGCCTTCTTCATCCTGTTCGCCATCGGCCTCCTGATCGCGTCCTGGATGATTTCCGGGACCATCCCGATGCTGGTCTACTACGGTATCGCCATCATCAGCCCCGGGCTGCTGTACCCGCTCGCCTTCCTGGCCCCCGTGGTCTTCTCCATTGGGGTTCGTTGAAGAAGTATCCAGCCATCCCGGTTCTCCTCAGTTCGATCCTTCTGGCGATGATATTGGGGCTGTTCATCCAGCGTTTCACACTTGCGGACACGCTGCTGGCCCTGCAGGGCGGATTCACCGCGGACATGGCCACCTGGATGAACGATGTGCCGGCCGGTGTGCGCACGCTCGTGGAGCGCGGCGGTCTGTACTCCATGCGCGAGGCCATCTTCGTGGCCTTCCTGGTATTCTTCTTCCACGAGCCCAACGAGTTCGAGACCAAGGCCACAGCCCTCCCTCGATGCTGAGCCTGCTCGCCCCAGCAACCCGGCTCGCATCCGATGGGCCATCCTGCTCGCTCGAATCTACGAGGTGCTGCCGCTGCTCTGCCCCGCTTGTGGCGGCCGCATGAGGATCGCCTCCCCCATCACCGATCCGACTGTCGACCACGACTCAATCAGCGTCTTGGATCAGACCGACCAGCCCACCTCTCCCTCCGCTTCCCATCCCGTAGCACCTCTCACCCCTAGGCTTCACCCG
>JAYZBT010000021.1:0-6273 GCA_036338615.1 Gemmatimonadota bacterium | reverse complement strand
CAGGAGCGCGACATCCTGCTGATGACCCACATCGTGCTCGGCTATCCGAACTTCGACGATTCCCGGCGCGCCGTCGAGGCCATGGTCGAGGCGGGCGTGGACTTGATGGAACTCCAGATCCCCTTCTCGGAGCCCATCGCCGACGGCCCGGTGATCCTGCGCGCCAACCAGGCGTCGCTCGTTGGCGGCTCGACGGTGGAGAAGTGTCTCGATTTCGCTCAGCAGGTGAGCCAGCGCTTCGATATCCCGTTCGTGCTCATGACCTACTACAACATCCTCTTCAAGTTCGGCGTGGCTCGCTTCGCACGGCGTATGGCGGATGCCGGGCTCGCGGGCTCGATCGTCCCGGACCTGCCGCCCGAGGAAGCGGAAGGGTATCTCGAGGCCATGCGGCAGGATGGACTCGCACCGGTCTTCATCTTCTCGCCCAACACGAGCGACGCGCGGATGCGTCTGATCGCAGACCGGGCCGAGGGTTTCGTCTACTGCGTGGCGCGCAAGGGCGTGACGGGAGAGGCGACCTCGTTCTCAGATTCGTTTGCGGCCTACCTTTCTCGTTGTCGCGCGGCAACCGAGTTGCCCCTGGCTCTCGGGTTCGGGGTGAAGACCCGCACGGATGTCGACTTCCTCCGCGGGCAGGTGGACATCGCGGTCGTTGGAACCGAGACCTTGCGGGTGATCGACGAGAGGGGGGTCGGCGGGGTGCGCGAATTCGTCGAAGGGTTGCGCTGATCCTTGCGCGCGCCAAGAACGGTTGGAACGGCACCGCGGGTGCGGGCGTGGCCGGCCGGACCACAGACGCGGCCCGGGTCGCAACGAGGACTCAGTTCAGAGGGTCGTAGCTGAACTTCTGCCCCGCGATCGCGGCCTCGTACATCAGGCCGCCCTTGGCCACGGTAAAGATGGCCATTCCGTGATTCCAGTTCGTCTCCGCCGTGACCGCGGTGGTGGAGGTTGCGCTGGCGCTGGCGCCGGCACCCGTGCTTCCGGCTTGCGCCGAGACGCTGGCGGTAATCGCCGTGGCGCTCGCCTGCGCGCCGAATTCGAAGTTGCCGCTCGTGAATTCGTCGAAGGCCGCCTTGTCTCGCAGGAAGACGATCATGCTGTACACCTGGCCGCCGGCTTGAAAGCCCACGGAGAGACCTGCGATCGAGCTCGTGCCCACAGCCTCGCCGCGCGCGTAGACCTTCCCGGTGCCGTAGGTTCCGCCGACCCAGAAGCCGGCCTTGCCGATGGTCGGGAAGACGGCATAGGCGTAGGAACGGTCGAAGAAGGTCGCGCTCTCACCTGCATTCTTGAAGACTTCGATCGTGATGTCGTACGAGTCCGCTTCGGCCTTCGTCGCTGCGAGTGCGACAAGGAGCCCGAGCACGGCGCTCATTCCGCGAAGCGTGATCATCTTCTTCGACCCCCCCAGGTTCGTTTCCGTGGCCGGCATCCGGTGCCAACTCGTGCATCGGTAGCCCCGGATGCGCCCGAGGGCAAGGATGCCGGCCTCCGCTCCGTGTGCGAGTCGGCAGTCCGTCTCCCTCCGGCGGGGGGCTCCTCCCCAAGGAAGAGTGAAATGAGTTGAACCCGCCCCACCCGGCGTAGGAAAATAGGGGCCGATTGCGGATCCCCGCTCTCCGGAGGTGGCGATGATGGGAAGCGGCTTTCGAGCGATCGCACTCTGCGCGATCGGATCCGTCCTCGGCGCGCTGCTCGCAGGCCCGGCCCACGCGTCCCCGACGAGCGCCGTCACGGTCGACCCCATCGACGAAGGGCAGGGCGCCACGTTCTCGCCCGGCGTCCGGCTCGTTTCCGAGCTCCCCCAGGCATACACCGAAGAGGAGTTCGTCGTCTCTGGCGCGGCGACGCTCTACAACTATGCGAACGACCCTCCGCAGGGGCCGATGGATATCGTTCCCATCGTCGAGGACGTGCCGTACGCGACACGGGTAATCGTTCGCCGGCCGCTCTCGCACGAAGACTTCAACGGCACGGTCGTCATCGAGTGGTGGAACTCGACAGCGGGTTTTGATTCGGCACCCGTCTGGGATACGTCGGCCGAGTACTTTGCGCGCAAGGGGATCGTCTATGTGGGTGTCACCAACAGCACCACGGCGATTGACTTTCTGGTCGGCGGCTGCCGACTGTTCGGTGTTCTGCCGCCGCGCTGCGGAGCGCGTTATGCCATGCTCTCGTTGCCCGAGAACGGGCTTGCCAATGAGATGATGAGTCAGATTGCTCACCGGCTGAAGAGCAGCTTGCTGGACGAACCGCTACCGGGCGGGTTCGAGGTGGAGCGGGTCTACCACGCTGGTCAGTCGCAGCAGGGCGGGTCGGTCATCACCTATGCGAGCGCGTTCGATTTCCCCGGCAACGACGGGTACTTCGTGCAGAACGCGGCGAGTGCACGGACGATCAATTCTGGCCCCGCCTGCGGCGCCCCTGGATCGTTTTCCTTCCCCTTCTGCACCCCTCGGCTCCAGGGGGCCGACGCACGGGTCCGGACCGACCTTTCTGTGCCGGTGGTTCACGCGGTGACGGAGATGGATATCGAGGTCTTGTTCGGCACCGTTGGCCGCCAGCCCGATACGCCAACCTTCCGCTACTACGAGGTCGCTGGCGGGAGTCATCTCACGGTTCACAAGGATGTCGAGATCCTGCCCGCGGGACTCCTCGGTCCGGATCCTCTGCTGCTCGAGGACTTGTGTCAGTTCCCGCTGAATTCGACCGCCGATGGGCCGGTGTTCTTCTCCTACGTGCTGAATGCCCTGTGGGACAATCTCGAGCGTCAGGTTCGTGCAGGGCGCCACGGCCGCCACGGTCGTCACGGTCGTCACGGTCGTCACGGTCGTCACGGTCGTCACGAGGCCGACGATCACGACGAGGATGACAGCGACAGCGATTCCCACGGTCGTCGTGTCCGGTGGCGCTGGCTTCCCCCCGCCGGGGAGATCATGGCAACGGGTCCTTCCGGTGAGATCGAGCGAGATGCCTTCGGCAACGGGAGAGGCGGTGTGCGACTTCCAGCGTTGACGGTCCCGACCGCGACCTACACCCCCGGAAATTCTGCCGACCCGAGCTTGCCGCCCTTCCTGCAAGGCATTGGCAACCTCGCGTGTCGTCTCGGTGGCAGTGTTCAGCCCTTCGACGTCACGACGCTCGATGAGCTGTATCCCAATCACAAGCGGTATGTCCGCAAGGTTGCCCGCAGCGCGCGCAAGCTACGGCGCCAGCGTCTCCTGCTGCGGGAGGATGCCGCCCGGATCGTGTCCGATGCGTTGGTCTCCAATGTCGCCTGTGGCGTCGGGTATGAACTGGTGTTCGTTCTGCCGCCGATCCTGTGGCTCCGGCGTCGTCTGGCTCCTGCCGCTGGGCGGAAGGCACCGGGGTGTAGGGACACGCCCTCGTAGGCCTCGCGTTCGCGACGCTGCGGGGTTCTCCTCGGCGCGGCCCAGTTGGAGTGGCCACCCTCCGGATTTGCCTGCAGTTGAGGTCGCGAAGATCCGAAAACAGGGAGGCGGGGCCTGCTCTGGACGCCAGGAGGCATCCCGCGCGGGGAAGCGCTCCAGGGGCGCTCGACTCGCGTTTTGTCTCGGCGACCAGAACAGCGAAGTGAGATGGAACGGGGGCGGTGTGAGTGGGGCCTGTTGACGAGGCTCCTGCGGGTAACGAGACGAGTCGGGTTTCGCGGCTTCCCGTCCCTCGTCCTCGGTTGCGTGGTTGCACTCGGCTGCAGTGAAGAGTCCACCGTCCGCGCGGGCGGCGACCCGCCCAATGTGTTGCTCGTCGTCCTCGATGCCTGTCGCGCGGACAAATTCAGCACGTTCGGCTTCGATCGGCCGACTACGCCCAACCTCGATGGACTTGCGGCCGACCCGGATGCCGTGGTGTTTCGCGAACACCATGCACAGGCGGCGTGGACCAAGCCTTCTACCGCCTCGCTCTTCACCGGGCGGTACCCGAGCGAACACCATGTCGAAATCGATCCGGGATTCTCGGCAGACTTTCAAACCCTCGCCGAATACTTTCAGGACGCGGATTTTCACACTTTCGCCATGGCGACGAATCGACATTTGAAACCCCGGTTCGGCTTTGCCCAGGGTTTCGACGACTACGTGTTCGGTCCGGTACGGATCGCCGAGAAAGTCGGGTGGCGCGAACGACTGACGACCGCAGCCATGAGCACGAAAGTGCTCTGGTGGGCGCGCCACCTTGCGCAAGACCAGACGTGGATGTGGAGCTTCGTTCCGAAGTGGTCGCTCCCCCGGGACTCGACGAAGATGGCCGCGCTGAGCCGTATGCTTCCCGCGCTTCCTGAGCCCTACTTTGGTTATACCCACTTCCAGGGGTGTCACTTCCCCTTTACGGAAGAAGATCGCGACCGACGCTACATCGACCAGTACGCCATCGAGCACGACGAGACGAGCCGGGTGGCTGTCGGCGTGGACTTCGCTGAGCCGAAGATTGCGCACCGCGTGAACCGCGGCGAGATCGAGCTCTCGGAAGGCGACGTTCACTACCTGAATCTGCTCTACGAAGCAAAGACCTTTCTGGCCGACGATGTCGTAATCGGGGGACTCACAAGGCTGTTGCGTGAGACCGGGCAGTACGACCGCACCTTGATCATCGTGACCTCCGACCACGGCGAGGCACTCGCGGATCACGAGGCCTTCGGGCACCACAGTGTGTTTCAGGAGGTTCTCAAGATCCCGCTGCTCGTCAAATTCCCTCGTGGCCAGAAACCGGAAGCGCTTAGCGAGCGCGTCACTGGAATCACGCACACGATCGATCTGCTCCCGTCTCTCCTCGCCTTCTTCGACTTCGCTCCCCAGAGCGAGTTGCCTGGGGCGGACATCTTTTCCGGGCAGACCCACGACGTCACGCTCGCGCAGAGCATGCTCGAAGAGCCCGACGACCAGCCCGCGTACTGGAAGTCGCGGTCGGCGAGGTCGGCCGAGTTCAAGTTGCGCGAGTTTCGCGACGATTTCGAGCTCTATGATTTGCGCCGCGATCCGAACGAGAGCCAGGACGTGAGCGACGCACACCCGGATGAGCTGAGCGCGCTCCGGAGCGCCCTCGACCCTCTGCGCGAGTCGGAGATGAGCATTCTGGGCGAGTCGCAGCCGGGGTCCGTTCCCGAGGTCGATCCCGAGACCGAGCGCTGGCTGCGCGCGATGGGTTATGTCGAATGAGTAGAAGCGGTCGGACGCGGGACCGGCCGGCGGAGGGATCGCCGCGGACAGCGACGAGGGCTCTGCGTATCGGGATCCTCGTCGTCGCGTGCCTGGGACCTCCGGGCGCCGGTGCAGAAGCCGGTTCCGGCGAGCCCTCGCGTGCGGCATCCGCTGGTGAGAAGACTTCTGCGGCCATCGACGCGGCGAGGGCGGACTACGCGCTTTACTGCGCGAGTTGCCACGGTGAGCGCGGCGAAGGGGACGGGCCGCTCTCGGCGGTGCTCGATCCTCGTCCTGCGACGCTTGCCGACCCGGCGCTCGCCGCGAGGCGGTCGGACGCGTACCTCTACCAGATCATCGAGCAGGGCGGCGCCGCGCTCGGGCGTTCCGAGCAGATGGCTGCCTGGGGCGAAACGCTGTCTCCGGAGCAGCTTGCGAACCTCGTCGCCTTCATCCGGCAGCTGGCCGCCGCTGCGCCTCCGAGAAACGTTCCGAACTGAGGCGCGCGCCCCCGAGAATGAAGTCGATCCGCGTGGACGGACGTGCAGGGGCGTCTCGATCCAGACGGACCGCTAAACCACACGAAAGAAACATACGCTCTTAATATTTCAACATTCTTATAGTTGTAAAATGAACGAATACCAGGGCATCTCTGTTCTGGTTGCGCGCAGGACACGCCTGGTGCGGGCCTGAGCACCACTACGCCTGGGGCGTGCAGGACCTGGAAAGGGCAGGACTATGAGTAGGTTGAGTCGCCGGCTTCTGTTGAAATCCGGACTCCTCTCGGGGGCCGCGGGGCTCTCTCTGATGGCGGGCGCCAGTTCGGCCCGGCGGTCGGGCCGCCGGAGGGAGCGCGGGAAAGCCGACCGCAGAAAAGCGGACCGCGAGGGCCGTTTCTTCGGTTACATCCCGTTCACCCAACCGGTGTTCCATCCGAGCCCGCTGACACGACTGGTCGGCGGCAGTCAGCTCGACCCCACTCCGGGGGACTACCCCGGTCGCCCAGCGGGCAGGCCCGCGGGGCCGATCGCTCCGACACATGACTTCTCCGATGTATCGCACGGCATTGCGCCCGAGGTCGGCCAGTTCCCGGACATGATGGATCCTCGCT
>JAYZBT010000020.1:0-2796 GCA_036338615.1 Gemmatimonadota bacterium | reverse complement strand
CGACGAGGAGTCCATCTCACGCGACTTCGAGATCGACGTCGAAGCCGGTGACTACTTCGTGACGCTAACGATCGAGCACACGTCGCTGGTGGAGCTCGCGGCCGGGAGTATCTCCTGGCGCTAGGGAGTCGCATCCATGGACGCGGTCGCGGATCGACGGGGGCCCGGGCGTGTACCGGGGTCTTCGATCGTACTCGCCTCTCGCTCAACTCGACCATGCAACTCAGAATGTGCCCGCTCACGGCTCTCGTGCTCGGCGCCGCGGTGATCGCTGGCTGTGGCGAGGAGGAAGCGTCGGTGCGACTCGCCGGCGAAGGCGCTCTCGTGGTAGACGGGGCGCAGCTCCAGTATCTGGTCGCGGGCACCGGAGCACCGATCGTGATTCTGCACGGAGGGCCGGGCATCGGCGTCGGATATCTACTCGCCGAGTTGGACGCACCCGGGTTTCCTCCCGACGGCCTCAAGTGGGTGGCATACGACCAACGCGGAAGCGGGCGTTCGACCGGGGCCGAGGACGCCTCGAAGTTGACCATGGATCGCTTCGTCGAGGATCTCGAGGCGATTCGCGCCGCGACAGGACAGGAGCGGGTCGCGCTTCTCGGGCATTCATTCGGTGGCCTGCTGGCGCTTCACTATGCGCTGAAATATCCAGACCGCGTGGCCGCAATGGTTCTACTCGATCCGGATCCCGCGAGCCGCGAACTCTGGGCTCAGCACGAGCAGATCGTGGAGTCTCGTTTGACCGATGAAGACCGAATGCTCATGCAGACGTTTTCGAGCTCTGAGAACTGGGAACTCGATCCGGTCCAGGTCGAGAACTACCACCTGGCACGCTTCCAGGCGTACTTCGGGAAGCGGGAGGCCTCGGTACGCCTTCAACTCGGGCTGAGTCAGTCCGTCTACGGCAACTTCCCGAAGACCGCGTTGGCGATGCGCGAGAGTCTGGGCGATTGGGACCTCTTCGAGGAACTCAGGGGACTCGAGACGCGGACCCTGATCGTCACCGGTGAGGCCAGTGTTTTTCCTCTGAGTGCCCACGAGCGCCTTCGGGATGCTCTCCCGGCCAGCGAGCTCGTGGTGCTGCCGGGGGTTGGTCACTTCCCGCATATGGAGGACAAGATCGGCTTCGCCGACGCCGTCAACCGATTCCTCGACGGCGTCACAGCCGACGTGCCAGCGGGGACCTAGCGACCCACCGGGGAGCCGGCGACCTACTGGGGACGGAGCTACCAGTCGGCGGTCTTTTGCTTCCGGTAGTGCCTCGCGGCCTTGGCTCGATTGCCACACCGGGCCATGGAGCACCAGCGTCGCCTCCCGTTCTTGCTGGAGTCGAGGAACCAGATCACGCACCGCCCCGAAGCGCATTGCCTCAGTCGTGCCGGGTCCGCATCGGTCAGCAGGGTAGCGGCAGCAAGTGCGATGGGGGCGAGAACGGCGAGCGGGCTCGTGGCCGTCTCTCGCTCGATCCGCGCCAGACACCCCTCGTGGTGAACGAGTTCCGTGGTCAGCCGACTCGCCCCCAGCACACGGTTCAGCGCGTGCAGGCTCCGGGGTGGGACCGGCTCACCGCGCGCGAGGGTCTCAGCCGCATATCGGATCGCGGACCGGAGCCGTTGCGCCTCGTCGAGCAGTCGTCTCGCGTGCGGAGGGGACGTCGCGACGTCGATGTGGCTGGGATGCAAGCCAATGAAGTCGAACCACCCTTGTAGCGCCGCCGGGGTCGATATGAGGTCAACCGGGCGTCCCTTCGAGTTCCTCCGCGTGTTCAGAAAGTCGAGGGCCAGATTGCCTGCGTGCGAGGTCCAGGTGGTTTCAGTCTCCATAATAACTGTCAATATAATCTATTAACGGTTGTAATAGTACTCTATCTTATAATATGATTATGACTAGTTATAATTTAGGCACCGAGCGTGCGCTGGAGTGCTCTTGACCGCGGTTTCGGGCACCCTCGCGTCTGGCGCGCATCCTTGACATGATTCACATGGGGCGCGGCTGGGGCGCGGCGCGTGGACTTGAAAGGGGGACCGGGTCCGGTCGACGAGCCCGACGGGCCACCCCCCGCTCGCCCCACCACGGCGGAGGCGACTGCGAGTGACTTCACTACAGAAGGCTCGATCAGCCAGCCAGCGATCCATGCATACGTGGCTGCCGCCTTGCAGGCGGACCCGGTGCGCTCGGATTGGACCCGGCAGCACGAGTGGAACCAACTCGATGGCGCGAAGGTGACCGTTCCCACGCTGCTGATCCACGGAGAATTCGACCCCCTGACGCCGCTGGAGGCTCAGTCGACTTTCTTCAACGGCCTCGCAGCGTCCCACAAAGCCTGGGTCGTGGTGCCGGGTGGCGACCACGCTGCGTTCCTCGAAGCACCCCGGCCGTACTTCATCGCCATCGTGAGCGCGTTCCTGTTACGGGGCCTCCCCTTTTGATCAGCATTGAGGGATCAGCAGTGAGACAGACGCACGCGCGCGCTTCACGGCCAGCCGAATCGGTCGAGATCCACGCGTCCGCGCTCGTCGAAGACCACGCCCTCGGCTTCGAGCAGGACGCGCTGGATCTGCTGGAACGGCGATCCGCCGCTGCGCCGACTGACCTCGCCCTTCGCGTTGATCACGCGGTGCCAGGGCACGTCGCGTTCGTCCGACAGGGCCGCCATCGAGTACCCGACCTGGCGCGCGCGGCCGGGCAGGCCGGCTTCGGCGGCGACCGCCCCATAGGTCGTCACCCGGCCCTCGGGGATACGGCGGGCGACCTCGTAGAACGCTTCGTAGGTGGACATCGGCAGGCACCGTGGGC
>JAYZBT010000019.1:0-4720 GCA_036338615.1 Gemmatimonadota bacterium | reverse complement strand
CGTTCCTCACAGTCTGCTTCGGACGCACGTCGTCGGTCGTCAGAAGGTGGATCTCCTCCACCTCCCCTCCCGGACGTGTGACCACCCGAGCGGCAACGACGCTCTTCAGCGACAAGAGGAGCCGCTCGGCTTCTTCAATCGTCCAATTCGCCTGATCTTGATACGGCGCGGTCATCGCGTGCCTTGCTTTCGATGCCTCATTGCCAACCCCGACTCCTCATTAGCCTTTAGGGAAGACCCGGGGGCGCCCCAGCGCCGCCTCGATCCACCCGCGATCCGCTCATACTGCGGACGCGCAGGGGGAGGCGCGTCGTCACTCTCTCAGCAACTCCAAACCGCCGCTTCGATGCTTCGCCGCGGTTCCCGGTGAGAGCGTAAAGACTTGTTTATAGGGGTGCGACGTACCAAGTACGACGGCGGGGACCCCCCTGTCAAGAGCAACGACCGCGCCATAAACATATGTTTTCACAGACGTAACATATTGATAGGAGTGTTGCACTTTCCTGCTTATTCCCGATAGATGGCCCGCCCGTCCAGATCGGTGGGCACAGAGACTCCCACGAGCGCAGCGAGCGTCGGTGCCATGTCGACCGTGTAGGCGGCCGCATCCGACGACCCGTTCTCGATGCCCGCGCCGAGCAACATGAACGGAACGTGGCGGTCATACCAATACGGCGTTCCGTGCGTCGTCCCTGCCGTGCGCTGGTGCACCAAATCGCCCTCGGGATACCTGACCTCTACTCCGTAACGAGAAAGCGTGTGGTGCGCGCGGCCCGGGTAGTGCGAGTTTCGAAACAGGACGGCGAACGAGTCGGAGGGCTCACCCTGAGTCAACTCTAGATGCGTGTACGCCCTCTCGACGGTCGCGGCGGCCTCGAGGCTTCGGGCAAGACGCTCCGCGAGTTCATCGAATGACCCGCCCTCGGCCGCTTCGACCCGGTATGCAGCCATCAGCTCCCGGGTCGCCGCGCGGGTCGGAATCCGCTTCACGTCCGCGTTCCCCCTGGCCTGCTCGTACTCGGGCATGGTCACAACGCCATGATCCCCCGAGAGACCCAAGACCCAAGCCCCTTCTCCGACCTCCGCGTCGAGGTAGTCGAGCAGTTCGCCGAGGATGCGGTCCACATTGACCAGGTTCGCGAGCTGTTCTTGGCTGAACGGGCCGAAATCATGGCCCACGTAATCCGTGGCGGACAGGGAGACCGCAAGGTAGTCGACGCTACCGCGCCGGCCGAGATCGAACTCATCGATTGCGGCCTGGGCTAGGGCTACCACCGCATCGTCGGCACGCGACTGCCGAAGCACCCACTGGTTGTGGGCTTGAAAGCCGTCATCGCGTGTTTCGTCCGCACTTCGATGGGGGAATGTCGCGCCGCCGCGTCCCTCGTTCGCTTTCTCGTACAACGCGTCGTCATCGCGGGCGAGGGACCGAACACCCTGCGGCGTATCGTTCTGCCAGACCGCGTCGGACGCGATGCCGGGCATGACTTGTTGGTTGAAACGAATGATCCAGTCCGGGTATCGGTCCGTGTAGTAGCTCGAGGTGACGAATCGAGCCAACTGCGGGAGCAGCCAATACACGTCGGAGCGGGTCTTTCCGGCTAAGGGAATCGCGGAGCGGTCCTTGGATGAAATGGACACGCTCCGCGCGCCGTCGTCCGCTGCGCGCACCCAATCCGCCAAGCCAGTGCGCAGAAGGTTTTCGGGCGAGCGCCCCGGGAGCGATCGCTCACGTTCAAAGCCGAGAATCGGGCTCTCGAGGTCCTCGACCGCGTACTCGCTTCGCCAGGTGTCACCTGATAGCAGTGACCACGAGTTGCCCACGATCCCCGACCGCGAGGGGAAGACCCCGGTCGCCAGCGTCGCGTGCCCCGCAGCCGTATGCGTTCGCGCGTGCGCGTGAGACGCGCTCGTGAACCGGTAGCCTTGATCGAGCATCCTGCGCAGACCGCCGGAGAAGGCCTCTTCGTAGTGGTCGATCAAGTCTCCGCGCAGCTGATCGACGACGACCATGACGACGAGCGAAGGGCCTTCCGTATTCTGGGCCGCAGCGCCCGAGGCCGTCAGTAGCAGAGCGATTGAGAACATCGGGTAGCCGTTGAGATTGAAGCGGAGCTTCATACCTGGACCTTCCTACGAGCGGAGTCTGATTCTACTTCGAGGCCGGACAGCCCGACCGGCGGCCGGCGCGGGTAGACAACCCAGAAGGAATCCGACTAAACTAGCCATGTCGACTCACCCTGCCACGGTGCGCATCGATCCATGACACGTCCCAGTGCTCCCCTCGTACTCCGCGCGCTGCTTCCTTGTCGCGCTACCGCTCCCGGGTGCCGCGCAAAGCGACCTCTACGACACGGGGTATTCTCTGAACCCCGGGGACCGAATAGAGATCGAGCTCTACACGGATGCGGGTGTCGAGCTCACCGTCATCGCGGGCGAACGCACGGTGGACGAGGACGGGCAGGTCTTCCTGCCTTTCGTCGGCAGCCTCAGAGTGATCGGCATGAGACAAGATCAGCTTCGTGACACCCTGAAGATCATGTACGAGGAGTTTTACGCCGAACCCGTTCTGGACGTGCAAGTGAGCTTGAATGTCAGGGTCACCGGAGCGATATTTTCCGCTGGTCGTTATTACCTAGCGCCTACGGCCACCCTCCTCGATGCGATCACGGAGGCGGGCGGCATGATGCCTGAGTTGAGCCTGGGTGGGGGTGGGGGTGGGGCGGGTAACATCCCTTCTGATCAGAGTCGAGTCCGCCTCGTGAGAAACGGAGTGTCGCATGTGCTGAACCTCCGGCCGGACGAAGTCACGGACTCGGTCTTGAACCTGGCGATCCGGTCCGGCGATTGGATCCACGTGCCCAACCAGGCACGCTCGCGCGTGCGGGACGAGCTTCAGTTCTGGGGCGGCGTCATCAGCTTCGTCGCGAACCTCGTGGCCATCATCATCTTCGTCGGCAATTAACGCACCTTGTACCACGGTGGTCAGGAAGGCTGGGTCGAGGTCGTATCTGGTGTGATGTTCAGCGGCAAATCCGAAGAGTTGCTGCGACGCGTGCGCCGGGCCCTGATCGCAAAGAAGGACGTTCAGGTCTTCAAGTCCCACCTCGACGACCGCTACGGGGGCGTCTTCCGGATCAGTTCCCATGACGGCACCGAACTGGAGGCACACCCGGTCACTACCTCCGTCCAGATCGCGGAGAAGGTCCGCGACGAGGTCGACGTGGTCGCGATCGACGAAGCCCAGTTTCTCGACAACGGCATTGTCGGCGTGGTGAACGACATCGCCGACCGCGGCGTTCGGGTGATCGTCGCGGGAACCGACATGGACTTTCGCGGGGAACCCTTCGGGCCGATCCCGCGGCTGCTCGCCATCGCCGAGCGGATCGACAAGCTGCACGCGATCTGTGTGGTGTGTAGTGACCTGGCGACCCGGAATCAGCGCTTGATCGATGGCGAGCCCGCTCCCGCCGAGGGGCCGACGATCCAGGTCGGTGGTGCCGAGAGCTACGAGGCACGTTGCCGGAAGTGCCACGACGTTCCCCTCCGCACGCGCCACCAAACAGAGCTGGCGATGCGCGGTGCGGCTTCAGTCCCTATTCCCTATTCGAGCACCCCGACGCTCAAGTGATCGTCCGGTCGAGCCCTCTCGACCAGGACGTCCATGGTTCCATCACTACCCGGTATCGCGACGCACCAAGCGGCTCTGCTCGACGAACGCGCGCGACCTGACTTCCGGGAAGCGTTCGGAGCGCTCGCGCGCCAATCGACGAATATCGCCACCGCGGTAACCCGGGTCCGCCTGAGCACCATGGCCCTCTCGGAATCGGAACTGGGTGGGGTTGAGAACTTCCGCGTACTCGTGGCCGAGATGAACGCGATCCACCTCACTGCCGAGGCCCGGAGCCTCGTCAACGACCCAGCCCACTCCTCACGGTTGACGTTTCTCCAGCGCATGCTCGAAGCAGGCGACCTCGAGCTGCGCGCTGCGCCGTTGGCCGGTTGGTCGCCCGACTTCACGGTATTCTCCGGCGCATCAGGACCCTTGGCGGTGCTCCTAGGTCCGCATTCGTTCGAGCGGCCATACCCTCATCCTGGCCCGGCGCTTTGCTCGCTCCACTTCGTCGAGGCCGCCCGGGTTGCGGGCGACCGTCACTCCGAAATCTGGGAGGCGGCCCACGACATCGGCCCCGCGGTCTGGAACATTCTTTCCAGGGCCCGAGGACATCGGGCGACTGGGAGCGGGGAGACCGCTGATCCCGCTTGACACCTCCGCACCGTCGGTCTTTATTTTCTTCCCGTGCGGTACGCCAACCGTGCGGGAGCGATCCGGTGTAGCTCAGTTGGTAGAGCAGCTGGCTGTTAACCAGCGGGTCACAGGTTCGAGTCCTGTCGCCGGAGTTCGAAACGGCCCCTAGAACCCATCAGGGCTCTTGGGGCCGTCTTTTTTCAGGCTGGGGTGGACCGGGCGCAGCCGGCGTCGTCTCTCCGCTACTGAGGCTGGCTCACGGGCGCGACAATGATGGTCACGTCCTGATCGTGGTACAGCGCTCCGTCGTCCGCCCTCCCGCGAAGCACATACGTGCCCGGGCGATCGAATGACACCTGCACCTCCCATCGACCCTCGTCCGGGATGGTCGGTGCGCTCCACAGCGGTGCCCAGGGAGAATTCGCACCGAAACGAGTGTCCTCCCAGGTCTTGACCTGAGGAGGCTCGAAC
>JAYZBT010000018.1:0-13843 GCA_036338615.1 Gemmatimonadota bacterium | reverse complement strand
TTGGACGCGCTGACACCGAAGACATAGCCCGTGAGGCCGTCCAGGTTGGGATCGAGCTGAATCACGAAGTTGTCGAAGGCGCCGTGCGAGTCCCGACGCGTGAGCCGTCGCACGATGCTCTCCGGCTCGGGATCGTACATGCGCGCCGCGATCCATATAGCCTCGTCGCCGATGATGAACCGGACCTCCGTGTCGTGCTCCACCGGGGCCCCTTCCACGGGCTGAGCCTGCGTAAAGCCCGTGAAGACTTTCCCGTTGGCCCACTCCGCATCGTCGAGCACGCCATCGACCACGATGGGTGCAAGCGGTGCGCTGGCGTCTAAAGCGTCTCGTTCCGTCCCGGGTGTTCTCGGGGTGGCCGAGTTGGAAAGCACGGCGCCCAGGTCCCCGAGGCCCGACTGGGCTGCGATGCCACCCGGCGCCAAGACCATCGGCACCGCCAGTAGGAGCAGCGTCGCAATCACCAGATCGCGACCTACCCCTGATCTATTCTCGATCATCTATCTATTTGAAGTCCAGCTTTGGGTTGCCGAATGAAGCGGAATCGGAGCATCGCTGAGGCGATCCAGATCGATCTGCTCGGCCATGACATGAACCTGCTCCAAGGAGACACGGTCGTCGGCCAGAATGTTCAGCAAAATCGTCACGACCTCGTCGTCCAACGAGTCCATGCCGAGCATCCAGTTGTGGACGGTCAGCATGGGAATCGCCACGTCCACGCCGGGATAGGCGAGTTCGGGCAACATGGTTGTGGTGTAATAGGGATGCTGCTCCTGCATAGTACTGACCACCTCCGGATCGATGGGCAGGAGCCGTACACCCGCCGTGGTGGTCGCTTCGAGCACCGCGGCCGCCGGGAAGCCCACCGACATCACCGCCGCGTCGATCGCGCCGTCGCGTAGCGCGGAGGACGACTCGTTGAACGACAGGTAGCGTACGTCGATGTCTTCGTAGCTGATGCCATACGCGTCGAGCATATGCCTGGCGACCTGCTCGGTCCCGCTGCCAGGCGAGCCGACGGAGACGCGCTGTCCAACCAGGTCCGCGATTCCGATCGCCTCGGACCCAGCCGGCACCAGCACGTGCGTGAGGTTTGGATACAGCGGCGCAAGCACGCGCAGCCCTGAGACCGGCTGCTCCCAGTCCCCGAGGCCCGTCTGCGCCTGGAACGCCGTCACGCCCAACGCGAAGGCGAGGTCCATTTGGCCGGCGGCGAGCCGGTTGATGTTCTCGACCGAGCCGCCACTCACCTCCGCTGTGTATTGGCGCGACTCGTCCGCGATCGACAGGCGGCTCGCGAGCGCTCCGCCGAGCGGGTAGTAGATGCCACCGGTTCCGCCGGTGCCCAGCGAGAGGAACGTCCGCCCACCCTCTACCCCGCACGCTGCCGTCCAGCCGGCGACGGCCAGCGTCGCCCACCGCATTCTTGCTCTCTTCACTGTGATCCTCCGCTGGTTTGCTACTTAGCCCTTAAGAAAAGTACACAAAGGACCAATAGCCCAGCCCCATCGGAGATGAGACCCGGGAAGACGAGGGCCAACGCCCCCAACCCGAGAAAGGCGCGCTCCCAGGCAGCCAGAGGCTGGCGAGCGTACCCGATGGCCGCGGAGGCGAAGGCGATCACCCCGGCGACCGCGGTCGCCAACGCCAGCGCGATCTCCGGAATCGAGCCGTCGAGCAGCAGCGCCGGGCCGTATACGAACATGAAGGGCACGATGAAGCCGGCACCCGCCAGAACCGCCGCCGCGAGCGCGGTCCGGATCGGCGGTGAGCCGGCGATACCCGCCGCGGCAAAGGCTGCGAGCGAGACGGGAGGCGTGACGTTCGAGATGCATCCGAAGTAGAAGATGAAGAGGTGCGCAGAGAGCAACGGTACGCCGAGCTGCACCAACGCGGGCGCACCCAGCGCGGCCAAGACGACGTACGCGGCGGTGGTGGGGAGGCCCATGCCGAGCACGATCGAACCCATGCCGGTCAGGATCAGCGCCACCAGCAGGTTGCCTTGCGACAGAGTGATGATGAGCTCCGACATGCGGAGTCCGATTCCCGTGAGGGACGCCACGCCTACGACGATCCCCGCGGCGGCGCACGCGGCGGCGACCTGCACCGCTCCGCGGCCCGCGCCCTCTGTGATGAGCCGCAGGTCCGGCAGCGAGGGTCGTGTCGACGGCCGCAGGTACGCCATGAGCAGAGCGGACGTCACGCCCCAGAACGCCGCACGCATCGGGGAGCGGCCCATTCCCAGAAGCACCACGATGGCCACCAGCGGCAGCAGCAGGTGAATGCGATCCAGAATGCGTTCGGCGGACTCCGAGCTGGACGGCTCGATGCCCATGCGTCCGGCCCTGAAGTGGATGGCGGCCAAGAGCGCCACGTAATAGAGCATCGCCGGGATGATCGCGGCGGTCGCCACCTCCAGGTACGGGATGTTGGTCCAGGTGGCGAGGATGAACGCGCCGGCCCCCATGACCGGGGGCATCAGCTGGCCGCCGGTGCTCGCCGCGGCCTCGATCGCCGCCGCGAAGAAGGGCTTGAAGCCCGCGCGCTTCATCATCGGGATCGTGAACGTGCCTGTCGTGACGACGTTGGCGACCGCGCGTCCCGAGAGCGAGCCCATGAACGCGCTGGCAACTGCGGCGGTCTTCGCCGGACCCCCGCGGGTGCGGCCGGCGACCTTGTTGGCGAGCGCGATCAGCAACGCACCGCCCCCTGCCGTCTCGAGCACCACGCCGAACAACACGAACAGGTACACGAAGTCCGCCGAGACCCCGAGAGGCACACCCCACAGGCCTTCCGTCGACAGGAAGATGTGCTCGACGAGTCGCTGGGTCCCGTAGCCGCGGTGCGCGAGGAAGCCCGGCAGGTACGGCCCCGCGAAGGCGTACGCGAGCGAAAGCAGGCAGACCGCAACGAGTCCCCACCCGGTCGTACGCCTAGCCAACTCGAGCACGAGCACGATCGCGATCCCACCCGCGATCAGATCCATGCGGGTCGGGTTGCCCGATCGAGCCACCAACTCCTGGCTCTCGGAGGCGAGGTACAGACAGACGGCCACCGAGAGCGACACCAGGAGCCAGTTGAGCCAGTTGATGCTCTCGCCGGCGGGTGCGTCGCTGCCGTCCGCCCCGCCCGCCTCAGCGGCGTCACGATCCGTTTTCCGGCGCTGGATCGTTCGCTGCACACCCACGCCCAGAAAACCCAGCGTCGACATGAGCGCCAGGTGAACCGGCCGCTGTATTAGCGCGGTGAACGGAGAGACGCCGGCGGCATACAAATGAAACAGCACAGCGATCGCGGACGCCGCCGCGACGATCCAACCGACTGCCCTACTACGGGCCGATGTCAAACGGTCTCCCAACCTCTGGAGGCGAAGCTAGTGTCTCTCTCGAGTGAGTTAGCGCGAGGTGAAATAGCCCACGATGAGGGCCATCGCAAAGGTGAGCGTCAGAAGAATCGCGGCGGCGCTGCCGAAGCTCCGTTTCGAGTCGATGGCGTGCGCGCCCTGCGCGACAACCAGCACCGACCAGACCCCGATCAAGTCGAGGGCCTTCGCCGCAGCCGCCAAGTATCCCTCCGGAAGGAAGAACAGGATGTTGCCCAGATTCAGAGTCAGGGCGGCGTCTCCCGTCATGAGCTTGAGCGGCACCAGCGCGAGGAGGGCCACCGCCGGTATCAGTGACGCGTGCGTGCCAACCGCGAGGTATTGGGGGTAGCGCCCTTCATCCCCGAGCATGAAGGAGAAGATCACCCAATAGAGACCGGCAACGAAGAACGAGACCAGCGTCACCCCGATCACCGCAAAGATCGGCGTGATGATGCCCAGGACATTCATCATCGCCTCGGGCATCTCGGGAGCGTCCCGACCGGCCTCGAGCTGACTCTCCATAACCATCTCGAAGGGGATGAGCGCGGTCGCCAGCGCGATCAGGAAGACTGCGACGAGCAGCGCGCCGCCCCACGCCGGCTTCCGCGCAACGGCTTCCATCGCCTTGCCCGGGCTGAAGAATACGTCGATGAAGCGGGTGAAGAGGGACGGAAACGCCACCTCTTCCGCTTCGCCTTCCTCGGCGACCCCATGGACCTCGGTCGCTGCGCTGTTTTCGGTGCTGTCCGAAGACTCTTCGGGGCCATCATTGACTGGGGATTCGTGCACGAGGTTCTCCGTTCGGGTTCGCAGGCGTTCTTCCTACGAAGCCAGCGCCGGGAATATTCCGAGCCCGGCCCCGAGTCGCTAGGGGTACAACGGGATTGGCCTGGCTCAGGATCCGGGCGGGAGACCCTCAGACGCGCAGTCTGTATCCGACGCCCCACACCGATTCAATCGGATCGTCGTTTCGGCCCTCCGCCAATTTGCTTCGCAGATTGGTTACATGGGCCGAGAGCAGGGAACTCGAAGCACCCCGGGTGCCGCCCCAAACTCGCTCGTGGAGGTACTCGCACGACGCTACACAGCCGTTCTTCAGCATCAGCGCGACCAGGATCTCGAACTCCACCGGGGTGAGCGTGATCTCGCGTCCCGAGCAACGCACGACGCCCTCGAGGCGATCCACCTCGAGGTCGTCGTACCTGAGCTTCGCATTGAGATCCAGCACGATCACTTCGGGTTTTCCTGCCTCGGCAGCGGCCAACCCGTTCCTAACGGAACCCTCCCGTCCTGCCACACCCCAGCATCGTCCTGGTCCGGCTCGCATTTACTAAGAGGTGTTACCTGCAGCCTCAGTTCCGAAGCTTGGAGTGACTCTGGCCCCTCAACGTCATGGAGAACGGCTCGGGCGCGGCGGAAACCTCGATGGAGCCATTCCCCTCCATCGTCATGTGCGACTCGTACGGGAGTCCCACCTGCGTGTCCCAGAGCAGGTAGCCTTCGGACGCGATGTCGATGGACTGAAAGATGTCCATGCCTTGAGTGGTACTCCGGGTATCCATCTGAGTCCTTGCTGTTCCGTCGATCTTCAGCAACGCACGACCGTCCACGACGGTGTCTCCGACGACCGTGAAGTTCGAGACGACGGTTACCGAGACGTTGCCACCACCCTCCTCGGCCTCCCACGATGTCGTGTCCGTCCAACTGTCACCCATGGCGATGGCGGCGTCGGGCAGGCGCGGAAAAAACTGATTCGCGAGCGAGACGCCCCCAAACAGCATGTCCGCGTTGCCGCTCAGCGTCGGAAGGGTTGAAACCGTCACGTCGCCGCGGCGCCCCATCGTAAAGACCAAGGGACCCTCGATTCCGCTCTCGTCAGCCGTGACAGGCCCCGCCATCGGTTGAGTGATGCGCGCCGCAAAGTCCTCTACCGTAAGGGTGACCTCGATCCCGTCCGCTGTTGTCGCGAAGGAGGTGTTGTACGTCGCGGAAGAGCTCTGATTTACCTGCATGATCTGGCCCATGGCGTTCATGTCGATCACCACCGTGTCGCCGGTCACATAGGTTGCGCTCGTCGGGCTGGGCAAGCCGTAGGCGAGCCCTGCGAATCCGGCGGCGCCGGCCCCCCCGCAGGCGGTGAACAGAAACGAAACTACGGCGAGTGTCGTGAGACGGGCGGGCATGGTCCTCTCCTTAACGATCGGTTGTCTTCAATCCGCGGCGGGGGGTCGAACGGCCCCGGAGAGTGGTTGTGTTCGACCTAGTATACGGCGATTCCCAATAAGTTCTTCGGAAAAATACCCTTGGCCGGCCGGTTCGGACCCTATATCCTCATGGTCTCCGGGTCCGGGGTCGCCTCTGGGCCGCATTACAGACCAGATTATCGAGCACCGCATGAGCTATCGTACCAACCCTGACCGAATCCTCGACAACATTGATCGCGCGCGTAACCGCGATGCCGAGAGCGCACGCTTTTCCGTCGAACGGCAGGCGATGTCACGGGACCTCGATACCGATATTCCGGACCTCGATGCGACGAATGTCGAGCGGCTGAGAAGGATTTTCGCCAGCCTCGAGCGAGCCTATACCAAGGCCGCTCAGAGGAGTGAACTGGGTCGACTCGCTTCCCGTTTCCAAGCGGTGGGTGACATCCACCATCACCATGCGCGCGGCGACGTGACGATTTCTATCCATTACATGGACCACGAGCGCTATGACGACGTCGGGGTGTCGCCGTTCGAGGTGCGCGCAGAAGTGATCGCCGACGCGAAGAAGGAAACCCACACGAGCCGGGCGGACGTCAACGCGCTCAAGGTGCTGCGCAAGGAGCTACGCGAAGGCGTGAAGGCCGCCTACCAGAAGCTCGAACCTCGCATTCGCGAAGCGATTCGTGACCGCGCCGACATGGGCCATGTTCAGGTGCAGGTGACGGTGGATCTTCGCCCCGCCGAGTAGTCCGGCCCACATAGTCCCCTTGCGGGGGTAGCTCTGTACATGGCCTCGAGAATTGACGGAAAAGGCGTGCTCTGGGCTCTGTTCTTCGTGATCGTGCTCTTCGCCGTGTACGAGATCCTAACGCCTGGATCGAGCGTCCTTGATCTCTTTTCGCGCCCGGAGACCAACCAAACCCGCCTCGAACAGGCGATCGATCGCGCAACCAAAAGAGGCATGTGACCAAACCCGACCGCGTCCTCTTGGTCTTTCTGGACGGGGTCGGTATCGGCGAGGACGACGCCGAGGTCAATCCCTTCATCAAAGCGCGCGCATCGCTTCCAACGCTGAATGCGTTGATGGGTGGAAACACACCGACACTCTCAGCTCCGAGAGGTACCGGCCCGGGCGGCGTCACGATGCCCTTGGATGCGCGCCTCGACGTCGAGGGGCTACCTCAAAGCGGCACCGGTCAGACGGCGCTGCTTACCGGCGAGGGCGCCGCCGAGCTTCACGGGAGGCACTTCGGCCCGTGGGTCCCCGTGGCCCTTCGTCCGCTCGTGGAGGAACGCAGCGTTCTGAGGAGAGCGCTCGAAGCCGGGCGCTCGGCGGCCTTCGCGAACGCGTACCCTCGTGCCTGGCCTGGGAGTGGCCGACGAAGCCGCTTCATGGCAGCGCCCCCGCTCGCCGCCCGGGCGGCGGGCCTCCTCGACCGCCACGAGAAGTCGCTCGGCGACGGACGCGCGATCTCGAGCGAGATCGTGAACGACGGGTGGCGGAGGCACCTCGGTCACCACTGGCTGCCGGAGATCACGCCCCAGCAGGCGGGTGCAAATCTCGCCGCGATCAGTAGCCAAAACGATCTCACCCTGTACGCCCACTATTCGACCGACAGCGCAGGCCATGAGCAGTCGATGGCCCGCTCCGTCTCGGCGCTCCAACTCGTTGACGCATTCTTCGAGGGAGTGCTCTCCGAGTTGAGCCCCGGGACACTTCTGCTCATCACGAGCGATCACGGCAACATCGAAGACGTACGAGCGGGGCATACCCGGAATCCTGCCCTGGGCATTGCGGCGGGCCCGGGAGCGAAGCACGCGGCAGGCCTCAGCGACCTGCGGGAGGTCACACCGTTTATCCTGGGGATGCTCGGAGTGGATCACTAGCCCTCCCACCGCACAGTCCCACCGGACCATCCCCCTGCCCCAGAGCCGGCCCGATGCTTGGGGCGTGACTACGCGACCCAAGATTCTGGGACAGCTGCTCGTGGACACCGCGCAGCTCGAGGCGGAGACACTCCAGGCAGCTCTTGCCGAGCAGCCGTCCACGGGTCGTCGCATCGGCGAGACGCTCATACGTCTCGGCGCCGTGACCGGCGAGCAAGTGGCCTCCGCGCTCGCCACGCAACTCGGTCTGGAGCACGTCAGGGGTCCCCTGACGCCCAGCCGGGAGGCGCTGAGAGCAGTGCGCGCTGGACTCGCTCGCCAACATCGCGTCGTGCCTCTGGCGGTGAGCCACCGGACCCTTCGGGTCGCCATGGCGGACCCGCTCGACCTCAACGCGGTCGACGACCTGCGATTCCAGACCGGACGCCGTATCGAGGCCGCCGTGGCGGACGCGGACGCGGTTTCGGATGCTCTCGAGCTCCACTATGTCGGTGATGGGGTCGCTGGCGGCGACTGGGTCGAGGGCGCCGGCGTGGACGGTGCGCCAGGCGGCGGCGTCCAGGACCTGGTGGCCGCGCTTCCACGAGAACTGCGAATCGACGAAGGGAGCCAGGATACCAGCCTGGAACGCGCCACTCGGGCGGCTCCGGTGGTGCGGTTGGTCGACTCCCTCATCCGCTCCGCCGTCGCCGCCGGCGCGAGTGACATCCACGTCGAGGAAACCGGTGGAGACGTACGGGTTCGGCACCGTGTCGACGGCGTCTTGCAGCGGGTCGCCGACCTGCCCGCGGCCGCGAGGCGCGCGGTGCTCTCGCGCATCAAGGTCATGGCGGGCATGGACATCTCCGTGAAGCGGCGAGCCCAGGACGGCAGCATCGATCTCGAACACATCGGGCGCCGCCTGAACCTTCGCGTGAGCACGCTTCCGGTTAATGGTGGCGAAAAGGCGGTGGTACGCATCCTGGATCCCGGCGCCGCGCCACCCAACCTCGGAGCGCTTGGGCTCGCGGGGAAGGAACTGGAGGCCCTTCGGCGGCTCGTGCTTTGCGGAGAGGGCGTGATCCTGGTGGCCGGACCCACGGGCAGCGGAAAGAGCACGACCATCTTCGCGGCGCTCTCGGAGCTGGACCGTGAGACGCAGAACGTCGTGACCCTGGAAGACCCGGTCGAGTATCGGCTTCCAGGAGCCAACCAGACCCAGGTCGACCGGCGGGCCGGTCTCGGCTTCGCCGATGCGCTCCGCGCGCTGCTTCGACAAGACCCGGACGTCGTGATGATCGGCGAAATCCGCGACCGAGAAACCGCCGAGATCGCGATGGCGGCTGCGGTGACCGGCCACCTCGTGCTCTCGACCATCCACACCACCGACGCGCCCGGCGCCGTCACCCGACTCCTCAACATGGGGGTGCCGCCTTTCCTGGTCGCGGGCGGGCTCTCGGGCGTCGTCGCGCAGCGACTCGTGCGGCGCGTATGCCGCGAATGTCGGGGCGCCGGGTGCGAAGCATGCTCCGACGGCCACCGGGGGCGCACCGGAGTCTTTCAGGTGCTCGCGCTCACAGACCCCCTGCGAGACGCGATATCGAAGGGCGAGCCATCTGCCCGGATTCGACAGTTGGCATCGGAGGCGGGGATGGGCACGCTGGGGACCGACGCTCGGCGGGCGCTGGCCGAAGGGCTTACGACTCCGCACGAAATCATGCGCCTGCTACAGGCCTCGAGCGGAGCTACCCTGCCTTGCGCCGCGTGTGGAACGGGGGTGCCTCTCGGCGCGCCCGCGTGCCCCCGGTGTGGACACCAGCGTGAGCGCGTGTGCGGCTGCGGGCGAACCCTCGAGCGCGCGTGGCGGTTCTGCCCGTGGTGCGTGCGACCGGCAGCCGGGTGAGTTCACACCGATCCGAACGAGGCCTCCCTCAGCGTGAGCCCGTGGATGCGGTCGAGGTCGAGTTCCACGCCCAAGCCGACGCCGTCGGGGACCCGCATGACTCCGTCCTCGACCTCGAACTCGGGTACCACGATGTCTCGCTCCCAGTACCGCTGGCTCGCGGAGATGTCACCCGGCAGCGTGAACCCCGGCAGCGACGCCAAGGCCACGTTGTGGGCTCGCCCCACGCCGGACTCCAGCATGCCTCCGCACCAGACGGGCAGATCGCGCTCGAACATGGTGTCGTGCAGCCGCCGGCTCACGCCGAGCCCGCCGACGCGACCGGGCTTGATGTTCACGATGCGGCAGCTGCCGAGTTCCAGAGCGAGAGCCAGGTCGCCTTCGGACTTGATGGACTCGTCGAGGCAGACCGGGGTGCTGATGTGCTCCTGCAATCGAGCATGGTCGAGGAAGTCATCGTACGAGAGCGGTTGCTCGATCATCATCAGGTCCAGCGAGTCGAGCTCCTGGAGTCGAGTCACGTCGTCGAGCGTATAGGCCGAATTGGCGTCCGCCATGAACGCCACTTCCGGGAAGCGCTCGCGCAGTCCCGCGAGCATCTCCACGTCGCGGCCCGGTTTGATCTTGATTTTCACGCGAGCGTAGCCGTCGTCGATGTATCCCTGTACGGCCTCGTGTAGCAGCTCGTCCGTCGCCTTGAGCCCGATGCTGACGCCAACGGGCACGACGCTGCGCTCGCCGCCCAGCTTCTCTGAGAGGGACTTTCCGTCCGCCTGCGCGGCGAGATCCCATCCAGCCATCTCGACGGACGCCTTCGCCATGTTGTGGCCGCGCACCCAGCGAACGGGGTCCAAAATCTCTTCCGGGCTCTCGACGTCCCTTCCGACGATGCCGGGCAGGATGTAGTCGGTGAGCACGTGCCAAGCGGTCTCCGTCGTCTCGTAGGCATACGCCGGATCCTCACCCGCAACGCACTCACTCCAGCCCTCGATTCCATCCGCGCAAAGGGTCAGCAGCAGCACATTGCGATCCTGCATTCCCCCGCTGCTGATCTCGAAGTACTCCTTCAAGCGCAGCGGGATTTGGCGCAGGGTAGCACGCTCGATCCTCATTGATGATTCCCAGTCGTTAGGAGCGAAAAGACCTCGTCCACTTGTTGCCAACCGACTCGCATCAGGAACGTCGAGGTTCGGCAGTGGGTCATTCTCGACCTCTCCTGCCGACGGCTGGTCACTGGCGATCGCCCAGGTGACCTCCGTATCGGGGCGGCGTGAGCACACCCCGGGCAACTCTCGTGCGGTCGTCTGTCCCGACCGATCTCGAGCACACGCGCGCCGAACCGGAAGCGGGGCGCGATGTCCGGAAGCTGGGCGATCGGTTCCAGTAGCTCTTGCACCAATTCCCGACCCGTTGGGCACGACTCCCCCTCCGGCACGGTTACGACGGCCGCCTCCAGAGTCTCCCGGGCCCGGCGCCGAGGATCGCGATGTGGGCGTGACTCATGATTCCGGCCGGCGCTCGAGCAGGTACTCGGAGGTTGCCCCAGAACGTAGGAGCTCCCGCGCTTCGTAGCCCTCGTCCAGATAGTGGGTGAAGACCGCGCGCGTGGCGCCCCTCCACTCGAGGGCGACGTCCAGTGATCGCTCCATGATCTCGGAGATGTCCGAAGGAATCGTTACCAGCAGGCGATGGTTCCGGCTCCCCAGGTCCGGCTCCCCCGGGCGAAGCATGCCATCGACGCCGTGACTGTCGAGCACCCGGTGAGCGTCGCGCGGCGGCGATTCTGGTCCGCGCTCGCTGCCGGCGAGACGGGCGACCACCCTGTCAGACGACATCTGCCAGAGCGCGATGAAGCGGTCGGTTCCGACACCCCGGTGCAGCGGTGAGTCCGTATCGCCGTACATGTCACGCACGTACTCCCGAACGACGATGCCGAGCTTGTTGAAGTTCAGATATGCGTTGCGCGACTGCAGCGGGTCGAACGTCCAGTACATGCTCTCGACGCCCCGGGCCAGCACCTGGTCTCGCTGGTACTGCTTCAGCCGGGCCCCGAGCCCGGTATCGCGCACGTGCTCACGCACTGCGAGCATGTCGGACCAGTGCGCGAGTTCCCCGTCTCGCACACCGGTCATGCCGAAGACAAATCCGAGCAACTGTCCGTCGGGGTCGTACGCACCCGCCGACACACCGCCGAGGATCTGAGCGACCTTGAGGATCGCCGGTGGCACGCGTTCGGAGAATCCCTCGCCCCACGTGGTCTCCTGCAGCTCCACACAAGCCCGGAACTCTTCGATTGTCTGGAAGGGACGGATGTCGAAGTCGGTCACTCGATCGGGCTCATGAGTAGCTCGCCCAGTAGAGCGGCCCGTTCCACCATGCTGTCGATCACTACCTGCTCATGTCGAGCGTGGGCTCCGTCGCCACGAGGGCCCAGCCCGTCGAGCGTAGCGGTGAACAGGCTAGTCGTATTGCCGTCCGACCCGCCGCCCGAGATCTCCTCCGTCAGATCCATGCCCAGGCGGATCGCGGCTTCCGTCGCAGCCCGCCACAGCCCTCGGTTCCTGGCCGTACGCTCCATCGGGGGTATCGCAACACCTCCCTCGACCTCGATCGACGTTCCCTCAGTCCGTGGTGTCAGGCCACGAATGTTGGAGGCGATCGCTTCTCCATCGGCAGCCGTCAGCACGCGCACGTCGACGTCGGCCGCCGCCTCGGCCGCGATTACGTTGCCACGCGTGCCTCCGCGAATCACGCCCACGTTGACCGTGATTCCGCGCTCGAGGTCCGTGAGCGCATGCAGCCGCTGGATTACGTGACTCAATTCGTGAATGGCGGAGACGCCCCCAGTCGGATCGAGCCCTGCGTGCGCGGCCTTGCCGGTGACTCGCACCGTGAAATGTCCCACCCCCTTACGGGCCGTCTTGAGGTGCCCCTCGGGACCCAAGGCCGGTTCCAACACGAATGCGCGCGCTACATGCTTGGCGATGAGGCGCACGGAACGCTTGGATTCGGGGCTTCCGATCTCCTCGTCGGAGTTGATGAAGAAGACCGGAGTCGCTGGGGGTTCGTATCCCAGCGAGCGCAGCGCGCGCAATGCGAAGAGACCCTGTACGATTCCGGCCTTCATGTCGAACGTGCCGGGGCCCCGCACGAATCCGTTCTCGACGACGACCGGCATCGACTCCAGGGTCCCGAGCGGCCATACCGTGTCCGAGTGCCCGATCAGCAGCTGCGCCGGCCGACCGCGCACGCGGTGCTCTGGAACCGCCAGCAGGTGACCGCCGGTCTCTCGGCCACTGACGTGGCGGACCCTGAAGCCGAGCTCCGACAGGGCGGCGGAAAGTTCCTCTTGTACCGGGGCCTGGGACGAAACCACGTCCGTCGGTGATTCCTTGCTCGCCAGCGACACCAGCATCTCGACCATCGCCTGGCGATGACCCTCGAGGCACTCGAGAATCGACCGGGCACGTTCGCTTCCTTCGTTCGTCCGGGCGCCGTTCATCCGGCGCCATCCGGCCCATAGAAGCCAGCCCGGCGGTAGCTCTCGTCGAGTAGCTCGACCGGATGCAACACCCCCTCGGGGGCGCCTTCCAATCGCAACCCGGCGCCGATCTGCATCATGCAGCCCGGGTTCGGCGTCGCCACCGCGTCGGCGCCGCATGCGCGCACCGCGGCGACCTTGTCGCGACCGATCTCGCCACCGAGCTCGGCGTGGGTAATCGCGTAGATGCCGGCTCCGCCGCAGCACTCGTCCGCCTTCTCCACGATGCGGACCTCGGCGCCGGGAATCGCGGAGAGCACGTCGAGCGGGGCCTGCTCGACCCGCTGCGCGTGCAGGAGATGGCACGGGTGATCGTACGCGACGGTACACGCGATCTCCGCACCGGGCACAGGCCCCGCCTCAGAGAGCAACTCGGTGACGTCCATCACCTTCGCGGCAAAAGAACGCGCGCGCTCTGCCATCTCCATATCGTGCTCCAGCAGAACGCCATAGTCTTTCATGGCCGCACCGCAGCCCGCCGTATTCACCGCGACACGATCGACCCCGCTCGACTCGAAGGCAGCGATATTGGCCCGCGCGAGGGCGCGTGCCTGCTCGAGGTCCCCACCATGAGCGTGCAACGCGCCACAGCAGTCCTGACCCTCTACGGGTGCTACTTCGTAGCCATTGGCTTCCAGCGTGCGCAGCGTCGCCTGGTTCAGCCGCGAGAAAAGGCCCTCCTGAACGCACCCGATCAAGACACCCAAACGCCCGCGCGAGCCCGCCGGCACGAGCGTGGGCGGTGCAGGCGTGTCTCGAGCCGCATCGGGTGACCTGCCCAGAGCGCGAAGGCCTCCCCAGCCAGCGGTAGAGGCGAGCATCGCGAGCGCTAGTCTCGCGGTCTTGAAGGGACCCACAGCCGGCGTGAGACGCGCGCCGAGCGAGGCCAGGCCGAGGCCCCGCATCGTCCGACTCTGCGCGAAGAACAGGGCCCGCCTGAGCGGTGAAGAAAAGATCCAGAA
>JAYZBT010000017.1:0-9651 GCA_036338615.1 Gemmatimonadota bacterium | reverse complement strand
CCTTTGCCGTTCCTTGAATTGCCACTGTTCTTGCCCGACTCCGCGTGCCTCTCGTAGCCCAGGTGCGCCGTCATCTCACCTTCGAGCGCCCGCTCCACCAATCGCTTCGTCAGCTCCTTTACGAGCCCCGACTCTCCCAGGATCTCCTCCGGGGTCCGGTCCTTCACCAACTCGTCCAACATCGCGTCCAAATCTTTCTGTTTCATGGTCACACCACCGGGTTGGGTGTACTGATAAATGACCATTTACACAGTTTGTTGTGTACCTCCTGCTACTCCGTGCCGCCCAATCTGCCACGGTCTACGCCACAGAGCGACCACATCACGCAACGCGTGTGTCAGATGCACTACCCATGTAGGTTTCGCGACCCTTGAGTACCGAAACATCACGGGACGGTTCAGTGCCGAAACAACCCAACGAAGACAGCCTGGTCGACCGCGAAACCGCTTGGCTCGCGTTCAGTGACCGAGTTCTCCAGGAAGCCGCGGACCCGACGGTCCCCCTCTTCGAGCGGCTCTTCTTCTGTGGGATCTTCTCTTCGAACCTGGACGAGTACTTCCGGGTCCGCGTTGCGTCGCTGCGCAGCCTGCTCCGTTTGGGGAAAGACGGCCACAAGAAGCTCGGCATCGATCCGAATCGGCTGCTGCGCGATATTCATCGCCTCGTCATGCTCCAGCAGGAACGCTACGGCGCGATCCTCGGGCGGCTCATGGACGAATTGAGATCCGAAGGCATCCATTTGGTGAACGACGAAACCGTGGATGCGGCGCACGACACGTTCCTTCGAGAGACGTTCACAGAACAGATCGCGCCCCATCTACAGCCCATGCCTCTGACGGGGGGCGACACACCGCCCTTCCTGAAGAACCACCGCGTGTACCTGGCCGCCGAGGTCTGGGAGGGATCTGACACTTCGTGGGTGCCGTCATATCACCTTGTCGAGGTGCCCACCGACTTCGTTCCACGGTTCTTCACGCTTCCGCCTCGCGGAGAAGTTCACGAGGTGATGTTTCTGGACGACATCATCCGATACAACCTGGACCAGGTCTTTCCAGGGGAAGAGGTCGGACACAGCTACGCGCTCAAGCTGACCCGTGACGCCGAGCTCTACGTCGATGACGAATTCGAGGTCGACCTGGTCGACGCGATCCGGCTGAGCCTGGGGAAACGAGATACCGGCCTTCCGAGTCGGTTCCTGTACGACATGAGGATGCCCTACGTCCTCATCCACCGGCTGCAGCACGAACTCGGACTGGCGGAGGAGGACCTCGTGCTCGGCGCACGGTACCACAACCTCAGCGACTTCATGGGCTTCCCGAGGTTCGGCCGATCCGACCTCGCCTACCCGGAGTGGCCACCCCTACCCCACCCGACACTCGAGACCGCTCCGTCGCTCTTGGAGTTGGTGGGCACGGCGGATCAGGTCATCCACACGCCGTACCAATCGTTCGACCACTTCGTACGCTTCTTGGACGAGGCCGCCGAGGACCCGGACGTTCAGGCGATGGCGCTGACCGTGTACCGTGTCGCCCGTGACTCAGCCGTCCTATCCACGCTCATCAAGGCCGCCGAGAACGGGAAAGAAGTCACAGTATTCATGGAGGTGCAGGCGCGCTTCGACGAAGAGTCGAACCTGTACTGGGCCGACCGTCTCGAAGAAGCGGGCGTCAAAACGCTCTATTCCATGCGGGGACTCAAGGTCCACGCCAAGATCTGCCTCGTCACACGCAAGGAAGGCTCCTCGGTACGCCAGTACGGGTACGTCGGGACGGGCAACTTCAACGAGAAGACGGCCAAGATCTACACGGACCACGGGATCCTTACCGCCGACGAGCGCATCACAAACGACCTCGATCAGGTGTTCAAGTTCCTGTCCGGTGAGGTGGAGGAACCCGAGGTCAAACATCTCCTAGTGGCCCCCTTCACCTTGAGAAAGGAGTTGAAGCGTCTTGTGCGCGAGGAGGCCGACGCCGCTCGTTCGGGCCGACCTTCGGGCGTAACGCTGAAGCTGAACGCGCTCGAGGATGGGAAGATGGTCAAGGAGCTCTACGACGCCTCCGTGGCAGGTGTCCCCATGGAGATGATCATCCGGGGGATCTGCCGATTGCTCCAAGGTATTCCTGATCAAAGCGAGACGATCCGCGTCCGCAGCATTATCGATCGTTACCTCGAACACCCGCGCATCTACCGATTCCACGCAGGTGGCGAAGAACTCATGTACCTCGGCTCGGCCGACTGGATGACCCGAAACCTGTCACGTCGCATTGAAGTCGCGATCCCCGTGTACGACCCCGAAGTGAAGCGGCAACTCACGCGCCTGATCGACATCCAGCTATCCGACAACCAGAAAGCTCGCTCCATCGCACCTGACGGATCGAACCCATACCTGCGGAACGACGAAGAACCGCTCCGGTCTCAGGCAGCTTTTCGGGATTTCCTAGCGGCGCTCTAGTAGGACAGCCCAATCGCGAGGTAGACGCGTGTAGCCCCCTCGCTCTTTCCGATCCCCCATCGGACCATGTAGGCGTGCCCTGTCGGTTGTAGCCAGCGGCCCCTGAGCGCGCGTAATGGACATCGCCGGATCCTCCCTCCTATGTTGACCCGGCACGGGTCGATCGTAGCCCCGTGCGTCACGGAAACGAGGCAATGATCCATGATGGCGCTCAAGAGATTCGCGACCGGCTCCGCTGCACTTCTCCTCCTCTTCGGCGCGGCCTGCGCCGGCCCAGAGGCCACAGAGGGCCCACAGGCCCCGCTCGCCGTGCCAACGTTC
Organism: Gemmatimonadota bacterium; assembly: GCA_036338615.1. Lineage (GTDB taxonomy): Bacteria > Gemmatimonadota > Gemmatimonadetes > Longimicrobiales > Gaopeijiaceae > UBA1138. Next base: position 6,878 of record JAYZBT010000017.1, on the reverse strand, counting down.
CAAGGCGACGCGTCCTGGCCCATCCTGCCGGCCGGCTTCGAGTGGGGACAGGTCATCGGGATCGCCGCGGACTCTCGGGGCCACGTGTGGACGTCGAGCCGCAGCGTGATCGCCGAGTGGGATCCGGATGGCAACATGGTCCAGAGCTGGAGCGCCCGCGGCCCCGACGGGAACTGGAGCGTGGTGCACGGTCTGTTCATCGACCACAACGACTTCGTGTGGACCAACGCGCGAGAGAGCAACCTGACGCTCAAGTTCACGCGAGAAGGCGAGCACGTCCTGACCATCGGCCGCTTCGACGAGACGGGCGGCAGCAACGATACCGAGTTGATGGGACGACCCGCGGAGATCTGGGTCGACCCGATCGACAATGAGGTCTTCGTGGCGGATGGCTACAGCAATCGACGCGTCATCGTCTTCGACGGCGAATCAGGTGAGTACCTCCGCCACTGGGGGGCGTACGGGGAGATGCCCGATGACGAATACCGGCCGGACCCCGCGTCCTCGGAACCGTCGCGACAACTCCGCACACCACACGGCATCGCTGGCTCGCGGGACGGCCACATCTACGTAGCGGACCGGGCCAACAACCGCATCCAGGTCTTCCTCCAGAACGGCGACTTCGTGATGGAGAAGGTGCTGCGACCCATGTGCCCGCCCAGGAGTGAGCCGCCGACACCCGGCTGTGCGCGCGAGGCCGCCTTCTCGGTGGCCTTCTCGCCGGACGAAGCGCAGACCTACCTGTACGTGGCCGACGGCGGCTCGCACATGATCGTGGTGCTCCGGCGCTCCGGTCTGGAGAAGGTCGACGAGTTCGCGGGGCCGGGAACGGGCACCGGGCAGCTCGGCCGGCCACACAATCTGACCGTCGATCCGCAGGGCAACATTTTCGTCGCCGAAGCGGCGGGCCCCTGGATCGTCGATACTGCTGCCGGTGACAGTGTCCAGGCCGGGTTTCGGGCGCAGAAGTTCGCGCTCGACGGCGGTGGGTCGGGAAGGTGAAGCGGGACGCGATCTCCCCTACTGGCAACTCACACAGTTGTCGTTGTTCACCGCACCGAGGCTGACGAGCAAAGCGATCGTTTCAGGAATCGGTGACAGCCTGGACACCGGAGCGTTGGCCATGTCCGCGGTCGACTGCCCCCGTCGACTAACTACCGTGACGTCCCCTCCCTTTTCCACCAAGTACCGGATCATGTCGTTGTCGCCGCGCGCCGCCGCGTGGTGGATGGCGGTATAGCCATTGTGATCTCGGGCGTTCACGTCCATACCCACGTCCTCGACCAGGAACTTCACCGAAGGAAGCCAACCATCGTCGACATGACGGTGCGCGTTCCCAGCGAAGCCCTCGCCGTACCCGACTCCGGAAGCGGCGTGGATCGCCCAGACGCCGGGTCCACCAGCCTCAACCGGGGGCAGTCCGGAGGGGTCCGGCTCGGCCGCCTTGACCGAGTCCTGTCGCTGCGCGTGAGCCAGGACGTCCTCGCGCACGGCATCCGGAGTCCCGGTGACGGCGAACTCGGGCACTTCTTCTTTCACGGAGTCCGGAAGCTCGGTCCAGACAGAGCGAAGCACAGACGCTTTCGTCGAGTCGGGCAACTCCGCGAAACCGTCCGCGTCGGCGATCTGACCAATGGCTTGCTCGCGTTGGCCCCTGCCCCTGCGACGCCGTGGTTCCGGCGCCTTCGTCGTAAGGAATGGATCGGCACCCCAGCGGTGCAGGAGCCGCATCGCGTCTAGATCCGTCGCGTACGCCGCACGGAGGAACGCGGTCGCACCGTTGGTGTCGATCAGCCCGCAGTTACCGTTCCCACACCCGGTGTACACCATGTACCAAGGGTGCATGGTGATCCTGTGGTTCGCATCTGCTCCGGCCACGAGCAGACCCTCGATCATCTCGAGGTAGCTGTATTGCTGCTGCCCGCGCTCCTGCGGTTGCGGGAAGCGCGTGCGGGGCTGCCACTCCGAGTTCACGGTCGCCCACAGCGGCGAGACGCCGTTCAGTGAAGATGCGACGTTCGGGTCCGCGCCCCGCTGCAACAGCAGCATCGCGGCGTCGAACTGACCGTTGATGGTCGCGATGAGGAGAGGCGACGTGCCGTCTCCTCCTCCGACCCGATCGATGTCGGCCCCGCCGTCCAAGAGCGCCGCGATCGACTCGAGGTGGCCCTGACGCGTGGCGTGCAGGAGCGGCGTGAGTCCCCCCTTGCTGACGATATTCGGCGGGCCGCGGCGGCGGGAGTTGTCGTCTTCTTCCTCCTCCGCATCCGGGTCTATGCCGTTCACGTACACCTGGCGTGCCGCGCGCACGGCCGCCTGGACCTGTTCCGATGTGGGCCTCCATGCGCCGTCGTCCGTGAACGCGGCGAGCACATCCGCGCTCCTTCGGCTGGCGGCGCGGTCGATCGGGCGCTGCGCGGTCAGATCGAAGGACTCGGCGGCGAGGTTCGGGTCCGCACCGCTTTCCAGAAGCGCACGGATCGCGTCGATGCGATTCCGGGCGGCGGCGAAGATCAGGGGCGTCTGTTGCCACTCCACCTCACGCGCATCGACTTCGGCTCCGGCCTCGACGAGTAGTCCGATGACGGACGCGTCACCCGCGGTAGCGGCCAGGTGCAACGCCGTAGTACCACCGGGGTCCGTCCTGGCACCGACATCGGCGCCTGCCGACAGCACCGCTGAGACTACTTGCGCTTGCCCATTTCTGCTCGCGATGTGGAGCGGCGTGTATTTTCCGATCCGAGTCACCGCATCGACCGTGGCACCCGCGTAGAGGAGCATCTCGGTGAGCTCGGCACTGCCACGCTCCGCGGCCCAGTGCAGGGCGCTCATGCCATCTCCCTGCGCCCCGTTGACGTCCGCACCTTCGCGTAGAAGCTGGCGCACCACGTCGACATCTCCCCTCATCGCAGCGTCCGCCACCGGAGACTCCGGCGCGTCGGCGCCGATGAGGACGGCGAGAAACAGACTACTTAGAACCTTGGAGCCTCGAGCTGCTTTCATCCTCAATCCCTCGCTTGCGCTTTGGGCGTTCGGTTCCCGCTGAAACAGGCCTTCGTACTAGTGGTGCTCCTGGGCGGTCGTGAGACCCGCCCACCTGAGCGTCATGCTTCCGGTGCTGTCCCCGAAGCCTTCCATGTCGGTGTGCCCCAGGTCCTGCATGACCCGGAGCATCGCATTGGCCATGGGTGTCCCGTCCGGGGCCTTGATGTGGAGGTTACCCTCCAGAATGCCGTTGCCCTTGCCAAGGAAGATGAGTGGGCAACGACGGTGGTTGTGGATGTTCGGGTCGGCCATCGGAGATCCGAACATCACGACCGATCGCTCGAGCAGGCTCTTTTCACCGTCCATCGTGGACTGGAGCTTGTCCAGGAGGTACGGGAGCATGCTCACGCGATACTGGCAGATCTTGTTGAATTCGAGGATTGCCTGCTCGCGCCCGCCGTGATGCGATGCGGGGTGGAAGGGGCGGTCGGAGCCGCTTTCCGGAAAGACCCTGTTCTCCGCATCGCGACCGGTCTTGAACGCGATGACCCGCGTCATGTCCGTCTGGATCGCCAGGACCTGGAGATCGAACATGAGGTGGATGTGCTCACTGTATGAGTCGGGCACACCCGCAGGAGCTTCTGGAATCGCGCGCGCTTCACCCGAGGAGTTATGCGCCTCGACCATCTGGATACGACGCTCGATCTCTCGCACGTTGTCGAGGTACTGCTCCATGCGCTGACGGTCCTCCGCGCCCAACTCGCGACGGATCGCGGCGACCTCCTCGGTAATCCAATCGAGGATACTCGCGCGGGATTTGCGACGCTCCGCCCGCGCTTCGGGCGTGCCGCCGGTGCCGAACAGCATGTCGAATGCCACGCGAGGGTCACGGATCATCGGCAGGGGCTCATTGGGAGAGGCCCAACTGATCGAATCCGTGTACGCGCAGGAATAGTTGTACGTGCAGCCACCGGCCTGGTCGATGTTCGGAATGGTGAACTGCATGGACGGGAGCGGCGTATCCTGCCCGAAGCGCCTCGCGTGGATTTGGTCCAGCGAGGTGCCCACGAAGAGATCGGACCCTTGGGTCTGCTTCGGATGGGACTGCGTCAGGAAAACCGCACTCGAGCGGAAGTGGTCACCACCGATCTCCGGCGCGGCAAAGGCCTCGGCCATCCGGCAATCGGTGTTACTGACGATGGTGAGGTGGTCCTGATACTCGCGCAGCGGCGCGAGCGCGTTGACGTCCGAGAGCTCGAAGTCCTTGCCGATGCGCTCGGGCGCATAAAGGAACTGCGTCGCACCCCATTCGTTGCAGCCCGCGAGTCCGTGGACCTCCTCGATCGCGATCAGCGGGGTCTTCTCCTCCGCCAATCGCGCCACAGCGCCAGCCAGAGGCCCCGCAGGTACCATCGCGTCCAAATAGGGCAAGCCGACGCTGGCGCCGAGCCCCTTCAGGAATGTCCGTCTTCCGATGTGCTTCCCGGTGATGAACTCCATCGTCTCCTAACTCCTCACCCGTGTGAGTTGTGGACGTTCAGTTCGCCCCATCCTCAAATACCGCGCTGTTGCCCGTACGCTTCATTCGGAACGCATCGCTTTGCACCACTCCGACGATGAGGTCGGCCAAACGATATGTGCCTTCGTCTTCGGCGTCGGCCACGATTTCTCTGATCCTCGGTTGGTCATAGTACTCCGCCCGACGGGCGATCGCATAGGCCATCAGGTTCTCGGTCAGATTCCGCATCAGAGGCACCGGCCTCCGCAACAGAGCATCCGCGAGCTGCCTCGGCGTCTCGATCATCGTGCCGTCGTAGAACTCGCCGCGCGTGTCGAGTCCCATGCCGTTCTCCCGGACACGCCACTGACCCGTCACGTCGAAGTTGTCGAGCGCCAGGCCGATCGGATCCATGAACCGGTGGCAGGCGTTGCACGTCGGGTTCTCGCGATGCAACTCCATGCGCTCCCGGGTCGTGAGACGCACGCCGTCGCGCATGCCCACAGTCTCCTCCAGATCCGGGATTCCCGGCGGAGGAGGCGGAGGAGGCGTCCCCATCAGGACCTCCATGACCCACTTGCCTCGTAGCACCGGAGAGGTCCGGTTGGCGAGCGACGTCAGCACGAGTACGCTCCCCTGGCCCAGGACTCCGCTGCGAACGTCGTCCGTATAAGCGACCTTCCGGAAGTGCCTTCCGGCGATGCCCTTCATCCCGTAGTGCGTCGCGAGCCGCTCGTTCACGAAGGTGTACTGGCCGCCGAACAACTCGAGCGCATCCCGGTTTTCCTGGACGAGATGGTTGAAGAACATCTCGGTCTCGCGCCGCATCGCGTCGGCGAGAGTCTCGTCGAAGTTCGGGAAGAAGTTCGGGTCCGGGCGGACCTTGTACAGGTCCTGGAGACGCAGCCATTGAGCAGCGAACCGAGTGCCGAGCGCGCCGGAGCGAGGATCCGCCAGCATGCGACGGGCCTGGCGATCGAGCTCCTTGGGATCGTTGAGGTCGCCAGCCTCGGCGATCCGAATCAACTCGTCGTCCGGCGGGGTACCCCACAGAAAGAACGAGAGACGCGACGCGAGGTCGAGGTCCTCGAGCTCGAACGACGCCCCCGGCGCGAGACTCTCGGGCTCCCGTTCGAGGCGCAGGACGAAGAACGGAGAGGCCAGAATCGCCTCGAGAGCGCTGCGAACACCTTCCTCGAAACCGCCGGCCTCTTGTCCCTCGACGTAGAAGCGCATCATGCCGTCCACTTCGTCGTCGTGCACAGGCCGGCGGTACGCCGCCGAGGCGAGCCGCTGGATGGTCTGGCGAGCGCACGGCTCTTCCTCGGGGAGCCGGGTAGGCCGGCAGATGAAGATCTTGTCCCGAGTGGGAGTGTTCGAGATCCCTGTCGCCTCGACGGGTCCACCGACGATCAGGTCCTGGAGGTGCGGCAGGGTCGTGATCCCGTCTCCGCCCGAACCGCCGCCGGCGAGCGACCAGTCGTGCGGACGAATGAGATCCTCGTACGGACCGTCGAAGCGTCGGACGAACGCAGCCGAGACCTTGTGTTGACCCGCGCCCACGAACACCGGACCCGTCCAAAGTGCGCCGCCGCCCCGTCCGTCCGCGGCCTCACCGGATCGCGTGTAGGCCAGGAGCGCCACGCGCTGGCCATCCACCGAGACGTCGATGTCTTCGAACCGGGTCCCGCGCCCGCTGTTGAAGGTCATGCCGAACTGATACGTGCCATCTGCCGGAAAGACGTGTTCGACGACGATCCCACCCCTCGTGCCGTACGGAGCGCCCTCTACTCGGTCCCAGGGGTGCTGCGACTGATAGGGCGACCGCCGGTAGTTCACGTTGACCGCTGATGCGTTTCGGTCGCCGACCGCCATACGGCTGATGTCGGCAGCCGCGTTGAGATAGGCTTCCAGCAGCATCGGAGACAGCGACTGCACGTCGGCGATGTTGTCGAAGTTCGCGCTCATCTGGTCGAGCGGCAGCCAATCACCCGCATCGATGGTCAGATCGAGCAGGCCCAGTACGGCGTATTCGTACTCACGACGATTCAAGCGCTGAAACGTCCGACCCCCGGGGTTCGGGTTGCGCTGTGCCGCGGCATCGAGCGTGCTCTCCAGCGCCTCGACGAGCTGCAGCAGCGGGTCCCCCGCGGGCGCGCGCGCGCCCGGCGGAGGCATCATGCCGGCCCGGAGCTTGCGGACCATGCGCTCGACGACCTCCGCGTTCTCGGGAGCCGTGGCGATGTCGAAATCCCTCAAGGACAGGTTGCCGCGCAGGCGCGGTTCCGAGTGGCATCGGACGCAGGCGCTTGCCACGACCTGGTTGGGATCGACCGACGGCGCTGCGAGAGCCTCGTGCGGATCCGAAACGACCAACTGGTCGGTCGGCCGGTCC
>JAYZBT010000016.1:0-6390 GCA_036338615.1 Gemmatimonadota bacterium | reverse complement strand
CGAGGACGTCGCGGAGGCCTGAAAGCCGCCTGCCGCCCCTGCACCGCCGCTTTGGGCGCGCAGCCCCAACCAGCGAACCGTGAGGCTCGCGGCGTAGAAGCCGAGCACGACCAACAACAGCGCGCGGCTGCCCGTGATCATGACCAGGTATTCGACGAGGCCCCCGAACATGGCGCCCAGCATGTTGCTGCCGAAGGAGAACCCGGTGTCCGCGCTTTCACGGAAGGTCGACGAGAACACGATGCCCGCGAAGAAGATCAGCAACGGCATCACGACCAGGCTGTACACGAGCCTCGCCAGAGACGACCAAGCCAGAGGCGCGCTCGCGGGAAAGAGGTATAGAAAGAGAATCGAGGCCGCCAACGGCACATAGAACAGAAGTGAGGCCCGTTGCAGCTTCGCCGCCACGAGATTGGCCGAGACCGGCGGGGTCATGGGCATCACGGGCGTCCGTAACTTCGTGAAGGGCGACGAACCGACCACGGTCGAGCACTACATCGACCACTTCGACCACGTGAGGGACCTGATTGGGATCGAGCATCTGGGCATCGGATCGGACATCGATCTATACGGCTACGACGACATGCCCGCGGCGGAGTACGCCCGGCTCAAGTCCGGATACAAGGACAGCTATGCCTTCCGCGACAAGATCGACATCGACTCGATCGCGCACCCGAAGCGCATGTTCGACGTGGCCGAAGCGTTGATCAAGCGGCGGTACACCGACGAACACATCCGCGGGATCCTCGGTGGCAACTTTCAACGGGTTCTGGGAGAGATCTGGGGTAGCTGATCATGAACTTGAGGCCTCTGTTGCTCGTCGCTTTTTGGTGCTCACTGCCCTGCTCTATCGCAGCTCAGGACGCCCAGCAGCTCCGCCGTGAGGCCTGCGATCGCGGAGAACTCTTGAGCTGCAACGTTCTGGGGCTCATGTACGAGACCGGCGCCGGCGGAATCCAGGATCTGGGGCGTGCCGCGGGCCTGTACCGGCGAGCCTGTGACCGCGGGATCACGGCCGGATGCATCCGTCTCGAGCTCATTCGCCGAAGCGAACCCCCCGTTCAACTAGCGGACGGATCGCGCCGTTTCGGCTGGGTGGCGGACTCAGAGACGGGGGCGCCGATCGGCGAGGCCATCGTAGACGTGCCTCGACTCGGACTCCGGGCGGTAGCCGACGAAGCCGGCCGGGTCCCGCTCGGACGCCTGCCCCGCGGGCGGCACGTCATCGTGGCACAGCGCACCGGGTATGAGGCGCTCCGGGGCGAGCTCCCGGTTCCCTGGGATACCGAGTTCCTGATTCTACTCGAGGCCACTGCCCTCCCCGACCCGACGGCTCTGGGGCGACTCTTCGGGAGAGTCACCGAGCCGGGCGGCGTGGACGGGCTTGCTGACGTGGAAATCGCCGTAGAGGGCTCCACGCCCACCCGTGTCCTCAGCGACGCCCAGGGCCGCTTCACGCTGACGGGCTTGGAACCGGGACCCGTCGAGCTTCGCTTCACGCGGCTCGGCTACGCACCCCGAACGACGACGCTGACCGTCCAACCGGGGAGGACGGTGGAGGTCCACCTGTCGATGTCCGTGCGGCCGATCGAGCTCGAACCAATACAGGTGCTGGTCGGGTCCGGCTACCTAGAGCGGAACGGATTCTACCGGAGGGCCCGCAGCGCCCGCGGTCGCCGCTTCACGCACCCCGACATCGAGAGCATCGCCCCCCGGTTGCTATCCGACCTCTTTTGGCGCACACCGGGCGTGACGGTGCAGCAGGGTCAGCGCGGCGCCAGGATCGTGAGCAGTCGGCCCTCTTTCTCCACGGGCGACGGACGCCCTTGCCCACTGCGACCCTACTTGGACGGCATTCCCATGTTCGATTGGGATCCCGACCTGGTACTGCCAGGCGACCTCGAAGGTGTCGAGGTCTACCAGGGGAGCGGGACTCCGATCGAGTACCGTAATCTACTCGACCCGGACGGGACATCTCCGTGTGGCGTCCTGCTCATCTGGACGCGAAGAGGCAACTGAAGGCTCGAGTCGCACGCCGACGTCGCCCCACTCGGATCTCGAAGCTGCGCAACTCGATCAGCGGACTCTCGTGCGCATCACAAAGACGAAGGCCAGCCACCGCAACACATCCGTTGTTATGACTGGCCTTCCTCGATGGGCCCGGCAGGGCTCGAACCTGCGACCTACCGATTATGAGTCGGCTGCTCTAACCAACTGAGCTACGGGCCCGCAGCGAGGAAGATATAGCCCCGGCGGCGGTTCGCGCAGTGCCCCATGACGCCCGAACAAGCGATGGCTAGCTTCATGCGCCAGCGCCGTCCGCCCTGGACGCCGCACCCGCACGCTCGCGAGAGCCCTCGCATGAAAGTGCTCGTTCTCGGTGCAGGCGAGGTGGGATTCCACCTGGCCAAGCGTCTTTCTGAAGAGAACCAAGACGTCGTTCTGATCGAGTCCGATCCGGAGCGTGCGGAGTTCGCGTCCCAGCAGCTCGACGTGCTCACGGTTGTCGGAAACGGCGCTTCCATTCCGATCCTCCAGGAAGCCGGCGTCGACACCGCAAGCATGCTGCTTGCGGTCACGAGCAAAGACGAGGTCAACCTCATCGCGTCGATGGCCGCGAAGAAGCTGGGCGTGGAATACGTCGTGACCCGCATCTCGAACCCCGAGTACTACGGGCAGACCTCGGTTCTCTCGCAGGAGCACATGGGCATCGACTTGATGATCAACCCGGAGCGCGAATGTGCACGGGAGACGTTCGACCTGCTACGCAGCGAGATGGCGACGGACGTCATGCCATTAGCCGAAGGGAGAGTCCAACTCGTCGGGCTCCGCGTGAAGGAAGGCGCGCCGGTCGCGGGCAAGACGCTGGCGGAACTCGGTGGCGAACTGCGCGACCACCACTACGCCACTGTCGCAATCGTGCGGAACGACAGGACGTTCATTCCCAAGTCCGACTCCAAGATTCTCGCGGGCGACCAACTCTTCCTGCTCTCCCCCACGGGAGAAATCGAGGACATCGCCCCGCTCGCGGGTTACAAGTCGTCTCGCCTGCGCCGCGTGATGATCGCCGGCGGAAGCACGGAGGGTGAGTACCTGGCGGAGATCCTGGAAGCGAAAGGGATCGAGTGCACGATCTTGGACCGTGACCGACGCCGCTGTCTCGAGCTCGCCGAACATCTTCCGAGCACGCTGGTGCTGCACGGGGACGCCACCGACCTCGAGTTGCTCGAGATGGAGGGGGTGGCGGACATCGACGGCTTCGTCGCGGCGACCAACAGCGACGAGACGAATCTGCTCTCCGGCCTGCTCGCCAAGACCGCGGGTGCGCACAAGGTCGTAAGCCTGGTGCATAAGTTCGAGTACCTTCGGCTCGTCCCACGGGTCGGCGTAGACGCCTCTGTGTCCACGAGGATGTCCACCGTCAATGCGATCCTTCGCTACGTGCGTCGAGGCCACGTCGTCACGGTCGCCGAATTGACGAGCATCGAGGCCGAAACGATCGAGTTCAGCGTCGATGAAGACTCCCAGATCGCGGGCCGGATGCTGAAGGACGTGCACTTCCCGAAGGACGCCGTGATCGGCACGATCCTGCGCGGCGACGAGATCATCCTGCCCCGTGGCGATTGTAAGGTGCTGCCGGGCGACGACGTCATCGTTTTCGCGTTGCCCGACGCGGTCCCTGAGGTCGAGCAGCTCTTCGGCTGATGTCACTCGCCCGCGTCGCGAACGTAGTAGGCCTGCTCCAGGTCTTCGTCTCCTTGTCGATGTTCTTCGCCGCCGGGGTCGCCTTCGTGTACGGCGACGGCGATGCCGTGGGCATCCTGCTCGCAGGCCTCCTGACATTCTTCGTAGGTGGCTTCACCTACCGAATCACGATGTTCGAGGGAGACCTGACGCCGCGTGAGGGCTTCGTGATCGTCACGATGGCCTGGACCGCGACGGCCGTGTTCGGAGCGCTCCCCTACCTGTTCACCGGAGCGCTCGACGCCCCTCTCGCCGCTTTCTTCGAGGCGATGTCGGGGTTCACGACCACGGGAGCGACGATGTTCGCCGACATCGAGTCGCTTCCCCACGGCGTCCTCTTCTGGAGATCCCTGACGCAGTGGCTCGGCGGCATGGGCATCATAGTGCTCGTGATCGCTGTACTGCCGTACCTGGGCGTCGGCGGCATGCAACTCTTCAAGGCCGAAGTGCCGGGACCGACTCCCGAGCGGTTGCGACCTCGCATCACACAAACGGCCAAGCTGCTTTGGCTCGTCTACGTCGGCCTCACCGCCGCCGAAGCCGCTCTGTATCTGTTCGGCGGCATGAGCCTCTTCGACGCGGTGAACCACAGCTTCACGACGCTGGCTACTGGCGGCTTCAGCACCAGGAACGCATCACTCGCCTCGTTCGACTCGGCCTACATCCACTGGGTGACGATCGTCTTCATGTACCTCGCAGGGGTGAACTTCTCGCTCCACTTCCGCGCGGCAACGGGACGACCGGTCTACTTCCGAGACCGCGAGTGGCGCTTCTACACGGCGATCGTGCTGGTGGCGTCGCTGACGATCGCGGTGCTGAACCTGGCGTCTGGCAGCTATGCCGCGGTCGAGCCAGCAGTGCGCGATGCGGTCTTCCAGGCGACCTCAATCACCACCACCACCGGCTTCGTGAGCGCCGACTACACTTCGTGGCTGCCAGGGGCGCAGATGACCCTACTCGCGCTCTTCTTCGTGGGCGGCATGGCGGGCTCGACCGGTGGTGGCATCAAGACCATGCGCATCTTGCTCGTTGTCAAACAGACCGCCAACGAGCTCAGAAAGCACCTGCATCCCCGAGCCGTGCTGCTGACGCGCGTGGGCCAGAAGACCGTGAAGCAAGAGGTCCTCGCCAACGTCACCGGATTCGTCATCCTCTACCTCTTGCTCTGCCTCGCCGGCGCCATCGTGCTCAGCTTGCTGGGCATGGATCTGCTGACCGCGATTACGGCGAGCATGTCGACGGTCGGCAACGTGGGCCCGGGCTTCGCGGACGTCGGGCCCACGGACAGCTACGGGTGGATGTCCCACTCCGCGCTGGCCGTGCTCTCGTTTCTCATGCTGGTCGGACGGCTCGAGATCTACACGGTGCTATTGCTCTTCCACCCCGAGACGTGGAAGTCCAGACGCTCCTCCCACTAGTGGGCGGTCCGGCCCCGGGATTCCTATTTCGTCCCGAAGAGTCGGTCGCCGGCATCCCCGAGACCCGGCAGGATATAGCCCACTGAGTTGAGCTGTCGATCCAACACCGCGGCGAAGAGCGGGACGTCCGGGTGCGCGTCCGCTAGGGCGCGGACGCCTTCAGGAGCCGCGACCAGGCACATGTAGGTGATGCCACGAACGCCGCGGCTCTTCAGCCGATCGATCGCGGCACGGGCGGACCCGCCCGTCGCGAGCATGGGATCGACGACCAGAAAGCGCCGGGCATCGGAGGCACTCGGCACCTTGAAGTAGTACTCGACGGGCTGCAGCGACTCTTCGTCACGCGCCAAGCCCACGTGTCCCACGCGAGCGCTGGGGATGAGGCTCAACAGGCCCTCGACCATGCCTAACCCAGCCCGCAACACCGGCACGATCACGAGTTTCTTCCCCGCGATGCGATGCCCCGTCATGGTCTCGAGCGGAGTGACGACCTCGACCTCCTCCTCGTCCAAGGTTCGCGTCACTTCGTACGCCATGAGCATCGCGATCTCTTCTACGAGCTCACGAAAGAGTTTGGTCGGTGTGTCGACCGAACGCAGCAGCCCGATCTTGTGCCGGACGAGCGGATGGTCCACCACCGTGAGGGTCGGAAAGTCGGGCATGATCATCTCTCTTGTCTTGAGCGGGCCAGCGCCGCCAATCCCTGTCGCTCGTCGGGCCGTAAATCCCGCCAGGCGCCCGCTTCCAGGTCGCCCAGCTTCACTGCCCCGAAGCGGAGCCGCACCAGCCGTTGCACGCCATGTCCGACGTGGAGTAGCATTCGGCGCACCTCCCTCTTCCTGCCTTCGGTCAGCACCAGCCGCAGTGTAGTGTGGTGCGCCGAACGCTCGACGATCCGGACGGACGCGGCCTTGGCCGGACCGTCCTCGAGCTCGACGCCAGTACGAAGCGCATCGAGACTCGCGCTCTTCACGTCGCCGTTCGCCACCACCAGGTACTCTCGCTCCACGCGCCGACTGGGGTGCTGGATTCCGTTCGCCACGTCGCCATCGTTGGTCAGCAGAAGCAACCCCTCGGTCGGGCGATCGAGGCGGCCCACGTACCTCAATGCGCCCAGCTCAGGCGGTAGCACGTCGTAGACGGTTCTGCCGCCGTGTGGGTCGCTCCGGGTGGTGAGCACGCCCGGCGGCTTGTGGAACGCGATCCATCGCACCTCGCCGTAGGTAAC
>JAYZBT010000015.1:0-7660 GCA_036338615.1 Gemmatimonadota bacterium | reverse complement strand
GGCTCAACTGGGTCTTGCTCTCGTTGTCGTTTTGGGTCCTTGTGATCAGCTTCGGAGTGTCTGCCGAGGTCGTGCCCGTCGCGTCCGCCTTCGCCGCCGCTTATGTCGCCGGCTACCTGTTCCTCCCGGCCCCCGCGGGCGCCGGCATTCGAGAGGCCTTCTTGATCACGTTCTTGACTCCGCACCTGGGTGGCGTCGCCGCAGCGGCGCTGGCCGTCATCGCGCGGATCTGGACGAGCGCGGTGGAACTCGTGCCGGCCGCGGTATTCTGGATGCGTCACGTGGCGGTTCCAATCACAGGGGCAGGGGCAGGGGAGGCGGCCGGTGAGTAGAGAGCGTTTCCTCGTGATGGTGCCGACGTACAACGAGATGGAGAACCTGCCAAGGAAGGTTCCCAAGGTCCTGGCGCAGGACGAGCGCATCGAGATACTCGTCATCGACGACGCCTCTCCCGACGGCACCGGCGCGCTCGCCGATGAGATGGCTGCCGCAACCCCTCGTATTCACGTGCTCCACCGGACCGCCAAGGAAGGCTTGGGGAAAGCATATCTCGCGGGTTTCGACTGGGCGCTGGAGAGGGACTACGAGCTGATCTTCGAGATGGACGCCGATATCTCCCATCCACCCGACGCGCTGCCGAGACTGATCGCCGCAGCAGCAGAGTACGACTTCGTGATTGGTTCGCGTTACGTCGACGGGCGGGTCACGGTCTCCAACTGGCCAATGAGCCGCCTGCTCGTCAGCTACTTCGGTTCGTGGTACGCACGCACGATCACCGGCATGCCCGTGCGCGACGCGACGGGCGGCTTCAACTGCTGGCACCGCGAGGTCCTGCTGGGAGTGAGACTCGATCGCGTTCGCTCGAACGGCTACGCCTTTCAGATCGAGTTGAAGTTCCGCGCCTGGTGTAAGGGCTTCACGTTCACCGAGGTTCCGATCCTCTTCACGGAGCGGGACAGTGGCGACTCCAAGATGTCGAAAAAGATCGTGCGCGAGGCTGTGTGGCGGGTCTGGTGGCTCAAGTTCCAGCAGATCTTCCGACGCCTGTGAACGCCGAGCCTAGAATCGGGAAGGAGTTCTACGACTCCAGCGACTACTTCGAGGGCGACGCCGAGCACCTCTTCGACGTCGACAGTCGCTTTCAGCGGTATCGCATTCAAAAGGTGGTCGCGATCCACGGTCCCGGCGCGACCGACCGTGTCGTCGACCTCGGCTGTGGCTGGGGCACGTTTGGCTTCGCGCTCGCCGGCAGGGTCGCTGAGGTCATCGGGGTGGACTTCAGCGAGAAGAGCGTCGAGATCTGTAATCGACGGCTCGAGTCGGACCCGCACGACAATCTCAGATTCGTGTGTGCGGATGGAGGTGACACCGGCCTGGAGGGCGGCGGCTTCGATGTTGTCCTCGCCGCAGACCTGTTCGAACACCTCTACCCGGATGACTCCGAGCGCGTGTCGAAGGAGGCATTTCGGCTACTGAAGCCCGGTGGGCGCTTCAGCACGTGGACCCCACATCGCGGTCATGTCCTGGAAGCGCTGAAAAACCGTGATATCTTGCTCAAGAGAGATGTCAGCCACGTGGACTACAAGTCGATGGAGCGCATGAAGCGATTGCTCACCGGCGGGGGCTTCGAGATCGAACGCGCCTACTACGCAGAATCACATCTGCCCCTGCTGAGCCTTGCAGAGCGCGTGCTACAGGACTTCGTCCCGTTCCTCAGGCGCCGCATCGCCGTGCTCGGCCGGAAGCCGGGGGGGTAGGGAAGCGTATGGCCTGGGAGATCGAGCGTCGCTTCCTGGTCCGCATCGCGGACGCCGTGTGGTACACCCTGGGCGAGGGCAATCACTACCGTCAGGGGTACATCCGCAACGGAGAGCCCTCGGTCCGCATTCGAACAGGTGAGCCACGGGGTGCCGTTCTCACGTGCAAGGTCGGCTCGGGCATACGCCGTGAGGAAACGGAGGCGATCGTCCCGGATGACATGGCCGTTCGGCTCATGGAAGCCGCCGAAGAGCGGGTGGTCGAGAAGATCCGTTGGAAGCTCGGACCGTGGGAGCTCGACCGATTTCTCGGCTCTCTCGAGGGTCTGGCTCTAATGGAGATCGAGCTCCAGGTCGAGACGGATGCTCTGCCGGAAGCCCCAGAAGGAGTCAAGATATTACGTGAGGTCACGGATGATAACCGGTTTGTCAGCGGTAGGTTAGCTCACCTGACACCGGAGAAACAAAGGAAGTTCGCGAAGAAGGCCTACAAGGAAGTGAAGGGATGGGCAGGGCTCAGCGACTTGGATTGATCGCGGCGGTTCTGGCCGCGGGTGGGTGCACGCGGGTCGGGTCCCCCGAGTTCACGGGTGCCAGGCCACAGCCAGCGGAACCGAGTGAAGAGGCTCCGGAACCGGATCGTGTCGAACTGGAAGCCATTCCGGACCCGGTCCCGACCACCGAGCCGCCGAGTCGCAGCGGGAATATGGCGCAATACCAGCAGTTCGACCGTACCTACCGCGTCCTGGAGACCTCCGAGGGATACGACGAGCGTGGGGTCGCGTCTTGGTACGGTGAGCCGTTCCACGGCCGTCGCACGAGTAGCGGCGAGACCTATGACATGTACGCCATGACCGCGGCACACCGGTCGCTTCCGCTTCCGACCTACGTCGAGGTAACGAATCTCGCCAACGGACGCACGGTGACCTTGAGGGTGACGGACCGTGGCCCGTTCCACGACCCGGAGCGCCGCATCATCGATGTCTCCTACACGGCCGCCCTCAAACTGGGGATGGTGGGGACAGGTACAGCGCCCGTGCGCGTGCGAGGGTTGCGGCCGTATCAGACGCGGCGGGCCAACTAGGAAGTCGGGGGCAGGGGTGCCACGGTCTCGCCACTAGCTAACATAATACATATTATACGAAGTAGATTGCTGAATGGCCACTGAGTTCCCAATTCTCCACCCCGGTGACGTGCACCTGTGGCTCGTGCGCGCGCGGACCGCCCCCGACACGGCATTCGCGGGCCGGTGCGAAGCGCTGCTGTCCCCCACGGAACGAGAGCGAGCCGAGCGGTTCGTGGCCCCAAAAAGTCGACACCAGTTCATCTCCGCACGTGCGTGCCTGCGGGACCTGCTTTCCCGATACCATCCGGCCGTGGAAGCGACGGACTGGTGCTTCGGGGCCTCGGAGCACGGCAAACCGTTCGTCGAGCAGCCGGCGCAATTGACCGACCTAGGCTTCAACGTGTCCCACACGGACGACCTGACGACGATCGTCGTCGCCCGATCCGGAGCGCTCGGTGTGGACGTGGAGGCCGACGACCGACCGGCGAACTTCCTCGAGATCGCAGAGCGCTACTTCTCCCCAGCGGAGTGGTCCTTTCTCGAGGCCGAACCACCGGCTGCCCGAGCGTCCGCCTTCTACGGGCTATGGACACTCAAGGAGGCCTACTTGAAGGCGCGCGGCGAAGGGCTGACGGTGCCGCTGAAGTCTTTCTCGATTTCCTGGTCGGCGGACCACGCCGAAGTCGGCTCTGTGGTCCTGGATATGGCGGATTCAACACTGCCCGATCCAAGGTGGCAATTCTGGCAGTTCCTCGTGGGCTCCCACATTGTCGCGGCAGCAGCCTCTGGCGCGCGCAACGCCGCACCCCGAAGCATCCACACCTGGAACATGGAGCCGCTCGGCGGCATTTCGCCCGCATCGATCACGTTGCTACGACGGTCACTCGTCTGACCAAGGCGCTGGCGGGCCCGGGGAGGCCGCATTGCTACCAACAGCCACCAACAGAGCAACGCCTGCAAGAGCGGCGCCCACGATCAGCATGCGGCGAAGCGCCGATGGCTGGGTCGGAGTGTCCGACGCGCCATCGATGGCGCCGTCCAAGAGCCATGCATCGAGTTCCCTGGTATACGCGAACACCGACCGCCCTCCGGGAACGCGGTGGACGGGCATGCCTATCCCCTTGATCTCCCAGCGCCTCACGGTCCGGACGTCCCGTCCCAGGTGCCGAGCGATCTGCTTCCAAGAGTTCAGCCGCGGGCCTGGGTTTCCCCACGTGTTGTACTACGCCGAAGTGTCCGGGGGCGTCGGCACACTCTACTCACTCGCCCGGACGACCGGATCTCCGAGTACAACCGTAAGCCTCTCGCCAGCCGGCTTCCCCGCAGGGACCCAACTCAGCCGTGTCGCGGGCATGGACTTCGATCCCGGCGCGCTCGTTCTGTACGCGTCCCTCCAAGGCTCGATTAGAGGTGGCAGCGGAAAACGCGCAGTTGCCACCTTCCTCGCCACGGTAAACCCCGGCACTGGCGTAGTAACACACGTGGGCCTGACGAAACGTGGTGACTTGTACGAACGACGCCGGGAGTGCGACAGAGACGGCTACTGCGGTTTTCCCCGAGAAATCCAGGAAGAGCTGATTCCCCCGAGCGACTCCGGCCAGCGTTCGGCGGCGGCCAGTCTTAGGTGGTCGCCGCCGTCATGAGCTCCTGGATCCGCATCTCGAACACGCCGCGGTCCGCGGCATTCTCTTCCATTTCGCTCAGCACGCGCTCGTAGAGTTCGATCGCGCCGGCGGCGTCACCCCGCTCGGCCCGGATGCGCGCAGCACTCCGCAGCGCGTCGCGCACCTGGAAGTCGAGATCTGACCGATCCGCGATCCTCAGGTAGATCGCTTCGGCCTCGCTCCACTGATTCTCCTGCTCGTACGCGATGCCGAGAAGCGCCGCGCCCTGGAATTCGATCGGATCGCGGGGCGACGTGCCGAGCGGCTCGAGAACCACCATGGCCTGCTGGGCGTCGTCCGACTGCAGGTACAAGTCGCCGAGTAGGAGCCGCGCCTCGCCTTCGTAGGCGGTGCCGCCGAAGTTCTGCAGGAACGTGACCAACTCGTTCTTGGCGCCCTCGCTGTCCTGGATGGCGATGGCGTCGTGCACGGAGGCCAGCTGAGCCGAAGCCAGCTCGAGCTGCGTCTCCTTGAAGTTGCCGTAGTAGACGACCCCGGCGATCAAGATCACCGCGACGACGCCCATGACGGTCAACAACTGTTGGTTCGCGCCGGCCCACTTCCCGAAATTCAGCACCCTCGCTAGGAAGATGTCGTCGGGGTCGTTGTCGTGCTCCTGGTGGGTCCGGCGGGCACCGGGATGACGCTGCGACATGTGTGGCCTTCTACGGTTCAACTACTGCGGTTTCTGCGGTTTCCGCGACTCGGAAAAGCGCCAAAAGCTAGACGGGACAGACATTTGGGTCAACGCACCGGCCGTTCTGCAGAGGGGGCTCACCGTGCACCAAGACAGCGTTCCCAGGCCCCCGGGTCAGCCGTCCGAACCGGGCTCCGATAGGTGATAACCCGCCAGAACCCAAACGTCCCGCGGACGTCTGATCTGGAGGAATCCGTCCGCCATCGCGACGACCCCATCGTACAACCAGTCGTTGAGGAGCGTCGTGACGGTGGCGCGGTGGGCGCCTGCAAGGTCGGCGAGGACCTGGTGCGTGAGCTTCACGGAAAGATGCACTCCGCGACCGGCCGGCTCGCCGCAGCGCGCGCTGAGATCGAGCAGGACTTCCGCCAGGCGCTGAGCGGCGGTGGGCCCCCTCGAGCCACCCTGTGCGTGCCGCAACCGGTGGAGCTCGCGTTCCACCCCCTCGAGATATGCGTCCAGGCTCTTCTTCGCCGTCTTGAGACCGCTCAGCACACTCGCGGTGGGCAAAGGGACCACGGTGCACGTCGATCCAGCGATCGCCGCATACCGCCGGTGGCCGGCAGTGAACGCTTCATCTCCGAAGAGCTCCCAGGGTAACGCCACGGAGACCGTGCGTTCACTCCTTCCTTTCTCCATCCCCGGTAGCACGAGGCGAATCACTCCGGTTTGAACGAGATATACATTCTTGGCGATACTCCCGGCTGCGTAGAGTGACCGTCCTTTGACGAGACGCACGACCTCGCCGCGTTTCACGAGCCGGAAAAGCTTGCGGTCACGAGCTGGAACCAGATGGAATGGCATCGTCAGTCTGCGCCGCCAGCACCGGATGCCGGGGGCGGGCTCTTCAACGCCGGGTGTAGCGCGAGCGCCACGGCCAGCAGCACGAGCGGCATGGAGAGTAGCGTCGCCGGTTGCGGCCCGATCGCGTCCGCCAAGATGCCCGTACCGAGCACGACGAACGAGCCGGCCGCCCACGCCAGCCCCATCACGATGCCCGAACTCACGGCTGCGCCTCGAGGAAGAATCTCCTGCGCCATGACCACGATCGGCGGCAGTGTCGCCATACCGAAGAATCCAGCGACGGCCACTGCGAAGAGCCCCCATCCTCCTTGAGGTCCGACCCAAACCGCCACGAGATGTGCCGGCAGCGACCAGAAGCACAGATGCGCGAGCAAGAGCCTGCGATCGACGTGGTCGGCGAGCACCCCGCCCGCGACCGTGCCAAACGCCGCAGCGCCCAGGTACAAGGCCAACGCTACGGCGCCCAAGGCCTCGGAACCGCCCAAGTCCGCGACGATGATGGGCTCCATGGTGAGGAACGTTCGTTGCACGAACGCCATCGTCGCGCTGATGCCGAAGATGAGGCCCAGCGGCCCGACCAGCAGCCGGAGCACCTCCGCGGGCCGAGGTGGCGCCTTGGCTGCCCTGGCCTCCGCTCGGCCGCTCGGTAGCCCGAGGAAGAAGACCGGCGCGAGCAAGAGCGCCGGGAGCATCGCCAGCCAAAGACCTTCCATGCCTCGCCATTGAACCAGACCGACCGCAATCAACGGCCCCGCGGCGAACCCGAGCGAGCCACCGAACGAGAACACGGAGTAGCGCGCGCCGCCCCCCTTCCCCTCCGACACCCGCACAGCGTAGGAAGCGCCCGGCGGGTGGAACGCCGCGCTACCGAGTCCGCCCAGCATCAGCAGAAGCACTAGGACCCAAAAGGTCGAGGCGAGCCCGATCGATGCGATGAAGATGGCGGAGAAGAGTGGTCCGGCGACGGCGAAGACGCGCCGGCCATACCGGTCCGCCAGGTATCCGAAGAAAGGCTGCGGCAACGAAGCCGCGATGGAGAAGGTCACCGCCAGCGTCGTCGCCAGCAGGATCGAGAGCTCCATGTCGTCCATGATGCGCGGCAACAGCGGCGGTACAAACGAGGCGTACGCGTCGTTCAGGCCGTGCAACAGCGCCACGATGATCGCGACCCGGGTTACCGAAACCGCCTTGGATCGGCCGTCGACCCGGGGCGCTACAACGTGCACGATGGGCGCTGGCTCCGAGGGGAAAAGGCGGCGTGAGTCTGGAACGGCCCCAACGATAACCGGGCGAGCGGGGGTCCACCAACTGGCACTGGCGCGTACGGCACGCCCCCGCCAACGTGCACCTGTGAATCACCCACGAACCCCTGGACCCCACATGAGACCACGAGCGCTTCCATCGTTTCTGGCATCGTTTCTGGCCGCATCAGCGGCGCTCGTGCTGACTGCCTGCGGCCCGGCCGACACGGCGAGCGACGGAGCGCAAATGGAGAGCGCGACCTCTTATGCGCCTCACACCCGCCCGGACGTCCGGGGTACGCGCGGTGCGGTCTCGTCCGACCACCCGCTGGCGGCGCACGCGGGGCTCCGCGTCCTGCAGGACGGCGGCACCGCGACCGACGCCATCATCGCCATGGCTGGAGTCCTCGCGGTTGTGCGGCCGCACATGA
>JAYZBT010000014.1:0-10678 GCA_036338615.1 Gemmatimonadota bacterium | reverse complement strand
CAATTCCGCGAACCCCAGTTCGATCGTGATGCCACGGGCCTTCTCCTCTTTGAGCCGATCGGTATCGACACCGGTGAGCGCCTGTACCAGCGCGGTCTTGCCGTGATCGACGTGCCCGGCGGTACCGAGGATGAGCCGTCTCACGCGCCGACTCCTTCGTCCGCAGGCAGCAGTCCGCCGAGAAAGCGAAGAGACTTGAGCGGTTTGGATACCAGATGGTATGCCACGAAGTCGGAGAGCACGCCTAGATGTCGGCGCGCATGAGTGAACTCCCGTTCGAGGTCGGCCGCGATGAGGCTCTCGATCTGTCCGCGCGCGATGGGCCCTATGCGGGGCCCGGCGGCATCTTCGGCACAATCGGCGCATCGTACGCCACCCGCCGCGAAATCGAACCGGCCGACCTCGTCGTCCGCCAGCGGGTCGCCACAACGCACGCAGGGGTCGAGCTGGGGGGCGAACCCGAACGCCTCCGTAATGCGCCACACCCCCGATAGGGCGGCGGCCGGTACCCGAGCGGTATCGATCGATTCCAAAGAGTCGAGTCCTTGTTCGAGAGCGGAGAGCAACTCGATGTTTCGTTCTTGGTCGGCGTGAGCGAGCACCAGCTCGGCCACGGCGGCTGCCCCGGCGAAGCGCAAGACGTGCCCGCCGAGTCCCTCACGGAGCTGCGAGCAGCTGAAGTCCTTCATGGTGTGCAGCTCGCGGTTCGGCTTCACGTACGCCGTGAGTGTTCCGGTCGCGAAAGTCGTGACCGCCGTGCTACCCTTGCCGCTGCGGGTGCGCACTCCGCGGGCCATTACGGCGAGAAGCCCTAGTTCCTCAGTGTAGAAGCGCAGGATGCGACTCGTGTCGCCATAGTCGTGGGACCGCAGCAGCACCGCGCGGGTGCTGACGGGTGCCATTAGTGCCCTTTCACGATTCGGCTACACAGCACTAGGGTATCTCGCGAATCTGGCGAAGTAGGTCGGCTCGGTTTTGATCGTACCGGGTGCGCTCGGAGGCGCTGGGCTTCGCTCTGGCCTCGAACGCGACGTCCAAACGGGCAACATCGACGAGCAGCCCATGCCGATCTACGGCGGGTGGCGCCCTCTTCACGGTGGCCCACGAGAGACCGGTCCCTCGAAGCGCGTAGAGCCCCATGCCGGCGAGGAGGCACGCGATGATCACGGCGACCCACTCCACGGGCGGCTGAAAGGGGACTTCTGCCGCGACCAGGCGCACCGAGGGCCGTTCGACCGATGCTCCGGTGTACCGTCGATAGGTGGAGCCCGCCTCCAACTCGACGCTGGAGTGCAAGCTCAGGCCTTCGACGTCCAGAGGCGGAGCGGGTTCACGGATGAGCACGTCGAATTGCTCGATCGCCCCGGGAGTCGGGATGGGTGTGAACACGTCGTCCATGCGATACCGGAACACGAACATTCGGCCGCCCGGAGACATCGGGGCCCGGAGCACGAGGTCGCCGTCTTGTAAAGCGATGTCCTCCGGGGAGAGCTCGCTCTCGCCCACCGTGAGGCCCGTCACTCCGGCGGCCAGTGGATATCTCCATACCGCACCCTCCTCCCGTGCCACCAGCGTGCGCCCGCCATCGTTGACCAATTGGAAAACATCCGTGACGCGCCAGGCCTCATCCACCGATTCGATGAAGACGGTCCGGATCTCCATCCTCAGGTCGGCGCCCTCAGCCGCCGCCATAGCCGTATCGTACGCCTGAATCGCGTACGCGGAATCGAGTTGGTTCGCAGTCGTGATCCACGGGCCGAAGTAGGTCACGCCGTCGTGGAGTATCGACGCCAGGAACACGTCGCCACGCTCGGGGTCGGGCACATTGGGCAGGCGGAGCTGGAACGAACCGTCGCCGGCCAGAGCAGTGGAGTCGACCTCACCTTGCGTTGCATTCGAAACGTGGTGTAGCACGACCGTGCCTCGGGTGAGCACGGTATCCCCGAGCAAGGCTCGGCCCTCGAGCACGGGGCTGGCCTCGACTTGTGCCGAGAGGCTTTCCGCAGCCGCGAAGAAGGACGCCAGGCCGATGCAGAACACGAGCCAGGCGGCGCGCCACTCGACGGGGAAACCGACGGAGCTGGGCAGTGGCCGACGCACGCTCACGCCTTCAGGGTTGGAATCGCCCAAAGTCCTCGGGGTTGAGCCTGCGCAGGCGCTCCGCCAGACCTTCCCCACCCGAGTCCTCGACCGACGGAAGGGACTCCGCCAAGAACTGCAGGTCTGCTGGGCTCGCCTCTTCGGCGATCTCGATGCTCACAGCCTCGAGTAGCTGCTCGTTGGCGAAGATTCGGGCACTGGTCCGGAGTGCGATCGCGATCGAGTCCGAGGGCCGGGCGTCCACACGGATCATCTCACCGTTCCGACATACCACCAGTTCGGCGTAGAAGATGTGCTTCTCGACCTTCGTGATCTCCACCTTTTCCAGGCTGCCGCCCAGGCCGTGCAGCACCGAACAAAGCAGGTCGTGCGTCAGGGGCCGGGCCGCCTCCGCCTCCTGCATGTGGCGGTCTATCGCGTAGGCCTCCGGCCCGCCGATCCAGATGGGGAGGAGCCGTTCGCCGTGCAGCTCCTGCAGGATCACCAGCCACGCCTGCGTAGCCTGTTCGAGCGCCAATCTCTGTACTCTGACCTCTACGAGCACCGAAGTGTCCTCCGACGCGAGGAAATCGTCAGGGCGTCCGTGCCCAGTGACTTCCACCAATACTCCAAAGCGCCACTGGGGTTCTACCCCTCGGGTTGCCTCAGACTCCCAACGCCCTCATGAGGTCGTCGACCCGGTCGGTCAGTTCCCAGGGGAAGAACTGCACCTCCGGCCCGCCGGCATCCGGCACGGCGACTTCGGGGTCCCGGCCAAAGTGGCCGTACGCAGCGGTCGCGGTGAAGATCGGGGACGTCAACC
Organism: Gemmatimonadota bacterium; assembly: GCA_036338615.1. Lineage (GTDB taxonomy): Bacteria > Gemmatimonadota > Gemmatimonadetes > Longimicrobiales > Gaopeijiaceae > UBA1138. The sequence goes on along the minus strand of JAYZBT010000014.1, from coordinate 7,776 downwards.
CGAGCCGGTCGATGATCGCAGTCGGCTTGAAGTCGAACACCTCGGAGATCGCGCCGGCCAAGTCCGCCTCGGATACCTGACTTGTACCGAACGTGTGCACGCGAATCGAAACGGGCTCCGCGACCCCGATGGCATAGGCGAGTTGGATCTCGCAGCGCTTCGCCAATTTGGCCGCCACCACGTTCTTGGCTGCCCACCGGGAGGCGTAAGCGGCGGAGCGGTCGACCTTGGTCGCATCCTTGCCGGAAAACGCCCCACCACCGTGCCGCCCGACACCGCCATAGGTGTCCACGATGATCTTGCGTCCGGTGAGGCCTGCGTCTCCATGAGGCCCACCGATCACGAAGCGACCCGTCGGATTGATGTGCATGATGCAGTCGTCGTCGAGCAAGTCTTCCGGCAGCACGGGTTTGACGACCTTGTCGATGATCTCCTGTACGAGATCCGCGTGCGCTACGTTCTCATCGTGTTGCGCGCTCACGACGACCGTGTGGATGCGAACGGGCTTGTCGCCCTCGTACTCGATGGTTACCTGTGACTTTCCGTCCGGTCGCAGCCACGGCAACTCGCCGTTCCGGCGCATGAGGGCCAGCTGACGGGTGATCGCGTGCGCGAACTGGATCGTTGCCGGCATCAGTTGAGGCGTCTCATCTGAAGCGTAGCCGAACATCATGCCCTGATCACCGGCCCCTCCGGTGTCCACGCCCATCGCGATATCCGGCGATTGGCGGTCGAGGTTCGTCAGTACCGCGCAGGTGAACGAGTCGATACCGAAGTTGGCGTTCGTGTATCCGATCCGGTTCAGCGTCGCCCGCACCACGTCCGGCACATGCACGTAACAGTCGGTGGTGACCTCCCCCGCCACCATCGCGAGGCCGGTCGTGACGAGCGTCTCACACGCCACGCGTGACTTCGGGTCCTGAACCAGGAGATGATCCAGCACGGCGTCGGAGATCTGATCGGCGATCTTGTCCGGGTGGCCTTCGGTGACCGACTCGGACGTGAAGAGGGTACGACTCAAGGATATGTGCCTTGTTGGGGTCGGTGCCGGTTTGTATGCGGGCCAAACCCTAGGCAATCACTCGGGTAACGACAAGCTCCAGCGGCCCTGGAAGACGGTGAGGTCCACTGAGTCTCCGATGCCCTCGACGAGGCAGCGGGTCACGTCAGCGCTGGTCGGCGCCGCGAGAGCGGCCTTGGCTGCGGCGCGAGCGTCCTCCATTCGAACTCCCCGAATGACGGTCTTGATTTCGGGGAGCGACGGCCAAGCCACCGAAAGCGCGGCAATGTCGAGGCCGAGCAGTAGAAACGCCGCCAGGGGATTGGATGCCATCTCGCCGCAAACGCTGACCTCGATACCGGCCGCGCGTCCAATCTTCGAGACCCGGTGAAGCTGCCTCACCACCGCCGGGTGGAACGGGTTGTACAGTTTCGCGAGCCGCGTGTTGGTCCGGTCGACGGCGAGCGTGTACTGGATGAGGTCGTTGGTGCCGATCGAGAAGAAGTCTGCGTGACGGGCGAGTTCGGCGGCCTCGAGAACGGCTGCCGGTGTTTCGATCATCACGCCGAGCTTGTAGCCGGCATTGAACGGGATTCCGTCCGCCTCGAGCCGTGCCTCTTCTTCTCGAAGCAACGCACGAACCTGGCGGATCTCTTCGACATCGTTCACCAAGGGCAGCATCATGCGCACGTCGCCGTACGCGGTCGCGCGCAGCAGAGCCCGAAGCTGTGTGCGAAAGAGCTCTGGTTCGTCGAGGCAGACGCGGATCGCGCGCCACCCCAGGAAGGGGTTCTCTTCTCGCGGCATATGCAGGAACATCGGGAACTTGTCCCCCCCGAGATCGAACGTGCGAATATAGACGGCACTCTCGGGAAACGCCTGCGCAGTGGCCCTGTAAGCCTCGAACTGTTCTTCCTCGCCGGGCATCGTGTTGCGCCCAACCACCAGGAACTCGGTTCGGTACAGCCCGACACCATCGGCTCCGTGCAGTCGCGCTTGCTGGGCTTCGACCGGCAAGTCCAGGTTGGCGCGTAACTCGACCGACTGGCCGTCCTTCGTGACCGACTCGAGTTGTGCGATGCCGGCGATGTCGCCCTCCCACTCCGCGATGCGTCGTCGCCTCTTCTGGAATCGCTCGCGCTCCTTTTCATCCGGGTCGAGGATCACGCGCCCGATGCGCCCGTCCACGATCGCTTGCTGCCCATCGACCGCTTTTCGGGACACATCGCCCAGCCCCACCACCGCCGGAATCTCCAGGGAACGTGCGAGGATGGCCCAGTGGGCCGTGCGGGTCCCATGGTCGGTCGCAATGCCGAGCACCGGAGCCGCGTCGAGGTGGACTGTCAGGCTCGGCGTGAGGTTGGGAGCGACGATGATCACAGGCTCGTCTAGGCCTTGCAGGTCCATGGGATCGTTGTTGTCCAGGAGCCGGTGCAGGACCCGGATCATCATGTCCTCGAGGTCGTTCAGCCGGTCGAGGATCATCGGGTGGGAAGTGCGACTCCACTCGGTCTGAAGCTCGAGCATGCGCCATTCGAACGCTTTCTGAGCACTGAGGCGGTTTTCATTGATGTATTGGACCGTGCCGGCCACCACCGCCGGATCGTCGAGCATCAGGATCTGCGGATCGAAGATGCGGGCCTCGACCGACCCGAGCCGCGCTTGGGTTCGCTGCTTCGTCTCGACCAGTCGGGCCTTCGCCCATTCACGAGCGGCGCGGAAGCGCTCGACCTCTTCGGGTGCCTGCTGTTCATCGATGGTGCCGTGGGGCACGACCGGGACGCCCCAGTCGAGTACGAAGACGCGCCCTGCCCCGATGCCTTCGGACGCGGGGAATCCGTCCAGGATGATCGACATCAATGCTCCTCGAAGCCACGCCCGACGAGGTCTGCCAGTGCGTCCACTGCGTCTCCGGCGTCGTCACCGTGCGCTGCCACCCGAAGCGTCGAGCCATGCTCAGCGGCGAGCATGAGCATCCCCATAATACTCTTCCCGTTCACCGCCAGGCCGTCCTTTTCGACCGTGATGCGGGACGCGAAACTGCCCGCGAGCTTGACGAATTCGGCGGCGGGGCGCGCATGCATGCCAGCGCGGTTTACGATCTCGACGGCCCGCTCGGCTCGACCCATCTCCGTCATTGTACGGCCCCCCAAGTGGCGATCAGCGCAATCGCGGCCACAGTCGCCACGGCGGCAGGTCTCCAGACGCGATGCCCCACGACGAGCCCGACCGCGAACGACGCGGCCGCTACCGCGAGCCAGACGACTCCTGCGCCCGAGGGGCCCGGGCGTCCAGAAAGCACGAGGCCGGAAAGCAGACCTACGAGCAGCACCGCGATCGACTGAAGGCGCTCGGCGAGCTGTGCGAGTCGTGCATCGCCGAGGGTCCGCGCCACGCCATGTCCGTCGCGAAGTCCCGCGCGGAACCCCCAGATTCGGAGACCGAGGTGGCCCGCGTTGTAGATAACCAGAAAGAAGGCTACGATCACCCAGACGGGCAGCCCGAGCCACCAGAGAACCAGCGATGCCATGGACACAGTGGGTAGCCACGCCGCCCAAACCAAGGAGTCCCCGAGGCCGCCGAGCGGCCCCCGCACGGCCGTCTTGAAGCGGCGTACGATCTGTGGATCGGTTCCCTCGGCCTCGAGCCGCAGCGCCGCGCCCAGGGCTGCGTTCGCCAGATAGGGGTGGGCATTGAAGTGATCGAGGTGACGGCGCACGGAGGCATCCAGGGCCTGAGGATCGGCACCGAATATGCGCCGCAGTGCCGGTAGCATCGCGAAGGCGAAGCCGGTACCCAGCATGGTATGGTAATTCCACGACCCCTGGATCAGGAATGAGCGAAGGAAGGTCGAGGTGATCGCTAGGCGGGAGAGATCGCTCATAAGAAGCGCGCGCCCACGATTCCGAGGGTTAGACCCGCGGCGAAGAGGGTGCGCCGCTTTCGCAGGCCACCGAGGTCGTGAAGCAGGATTCCGACCGAGACCGCGGCTCCCGCGAGCACCAACGCGAACGAGTCGGCTCGAGCAAGCGGCCACGCACTCGCGACCCTTCCGATCGCGACGCGCCCGACGGCGACCCCCAGACCCGAAATCAGAGCGCCACGAAGGAAGTCGAGCCCCATGGCACCCAGGTGGGCCGTAGCGACGCGAGCGGCGCCAACCTGCGCGTCGGTGGGTTCGGGCACGATGAAGCCGTTGGCTTTGCGCAAGGCCGTGGTGGAAAACCCGCCGAACTGACCCCAGAGCAGCCCGATCGCGACAGCGATGGGGAGCGCGCCTGGCCCAGTGGATACCGAAGCGGTCGCCACGGCTACCACCGTAGCCGTGGTGCCCTCAGGGAAACGGGCTCCCCCACTGGGGAAGGAGACGAGCAGATACAACTCGAGCAGCGTTCCTATCGTGAGCCCGAGCACCGGGTCGCCGACTACCCAGCCGGTGATCGCACCCGCGACGAGGGGTCGGGAGAGCATGAACTGCCCCACCGAGGTCGCATCGAGTGCCAACGTCCCTCCCAAGAGGGCGATCAAAACCAGTTCCATCAGCCCCCTAAGAGTGTATCGAGTGAAACGCGGTGTGCGTCCGGTAGATCGCGGGCGGTCACCTGCACACCCTCAGCGGCCAGACCCTCGAGGTGTTCCAGATCCTCGGCGGCCAGATGGAGGTACGGAAGCACCTCGCGTCGGCCTGGACCGTGGTGGATGCCACCCAAGTTCACGCCTTCCCCTGCCAGCCTCCCACCGTCACAGAGACGCCGCATCGTTGCTACGTCCCGAGTGAGTAGGATGGTCCGTTGAGCAGCCTCGCGCCACTCGGAGAGCCGGTGGCATGCGTCCTCCGTGTTCGTGAACACTACGTCAGCGCTGCCGGCGCCAAGGCGATACAGGTCCTGCTCCCAGTCGCTGTCCGCGAGGTCGTCATCGACCACGGCGTAGCGGTCGGGGCGCAGCTGGTGCCCCCACCCGATGACCACCTGTCCGTGGATCAAGCGCTCGTCGACCCGGAAGAGAACGATGGACATGCGCCGACCCTCACTCGCTCGCGGGCAGTGCGACGATTGCGGCGCGGCCCTGCTCCAACAAGCGTGGCACTAGGTCGGCCAGCGGCATACCACGGTTAAACACGAAGTCGAGCAGCATGGGCAGATTCACTCCGGACACCACCACCCTGCCCTCGCAGTCACGGCAGTTGGCCAGAGCGGCCATGCCGCAGCTACCGGACATGAGGTCGACGAAGATGATGGACTTCGGCGTCCCCAGCATTGCCTCCAGATCTCTCTTGATCTCCGAGGGGTTCTTCCCGTCGTTCGAGAGCGGCTCGAGGCAGTCCCCGACGTCGCCGACGATCCGCTTCACCGCGTCGACGAGTCCGCGGGCCATGGCGCCGTGTCCTACGACGATCCCGGTGGCCTCATCCCCCTCACTCATAGTCCTGCTCCATGTACTGCTTGAGCTTCTCGTCGAAGGACCGAGCCGAGTTCACCCCCGCGAATCTCAGCAGATGGTTCATCGCCACGACCTCGGAGATCACGGTGATGTTCTTTCCGGGGTTGAGCGGCACGGTCACCTTCAGAACCGGAACCCCGAGAATGTCCTCGTACTCGTCTTCGAGCCCGGTACGCGAGTACTCCCGTTGCTCGTCCCAGGTGTCGAGCGAGACGATCACCTCGATCCTCTTCTGTTGACGGATCGCGCGAACACCGAAAAGCGCAGGCACATCGATGATGCCCACGCCCCGAATCTCCATGTGGTGCGTCTGGAGTTCGTGCCCGCGTCCGATCAGCACGTCGTTCCCCTGTTTGGAGGCGACCACCAGGTCGTCCGCCACGAGGCGGTGTCCGCGTTCCACCAGATCCAACACGCACTCGCTCTTTCCTACACCGCTCGGGCCCACGAAGAGCAGCCCGACCCCGTACACGTCGGCCAGCGAGCCGTGCAGCGTCGTGGTTGGCACCATCGTGAGTTCGAGGAACGGCTTGATGCGCCGGTAGAACTCCCCCGTCGACGCCGCGCACCGCAGGACCGGGACTCCAGCGTTGGAGGCCTCCTCGAGGAAGAACGGCTCGACGTTCAGCCCCTTGGTGACGAATACGGCTGGCACGTCGAATCCGAAGAGCACGGCGAGTCGGCTGCGAGCGTCGGTTTCGGGTAGCGCCGCGAGGTAGGTCATCTCCGTCTCGCCGAACACCCACATACGTCCGGGGGGCGTTCGCACCGTGTGGCCAGCCAGCGCCAGGCCTGGAGACGTGATGTCGGGATCCGACGCCCGGCGTTCGAGCGAGGCGCCCGCGGTGAGGACCTCGAGTCCCAGCGTTTCCCGCTTGGCTTCGAGGATGTCCTGTACGGGGACGCTTGTCGGAGTCAGTGGGGCCTCACAAGGCGCTGGGGCGGATCAAGAAGGCTCAGGCTTCCCGGGTGTGCTTGGAGAGCGGGGGCGCCGAGTGATCACGGTGCTGCTGCCGCTCCCGCTTCAACATGCGCACCAGCCGGTCGATCGCTTTGTCGAGCGCGGTCCGAAATTCGCGGTCCGCGGCTTGCGCCACGACCGCCTCGGCCCCGTCGATGTGGACGACTACGTCGACTTTCCTGGTGTGCTTCTCCTCAGTGTACGTCACGTCCGCTGAGCCGACCCGGGGATCGTACCGGCTTAGCTTGTCGATGTGCGCTTGCGTGGGTTCCCGCAGATCGTCCGAGACGTCACAATGCCGGGTGGTGATTCGGACTTTCAAGACAACCTCCCGAAAAAGATCGGTATGAGACCGCTCCCATCAGAAAAGCTAGCCGAGGGCCGATCCGGCCACCACCCGATGGAGGAAGGCCTCAACCCGGTCCGCGGATTCGTCCCACGAGAAGCCCTCAGCGAAGCTCCGAGCCTGGCGGCCCATCGATTCGCGGCGACGCTCGTCCTTCAAGAGCGACGCGATCGAGTCCGCGAGCGCGCGCACGTCCCCGTGCGGTACCAGCAGGCCGGTCTCACCGTCTACGACGCTTTCGCGCAGGCCTGGGGCGTCACTCGCGATGCTGGGTGTACCACAGGCGCTCGCCTCCATGATCGAGATGCCCCACCCCTCCTTGGGCGACGTGAGAGCGTGCAGCCAGCTCGTTCGAAAGAGCTCGAGCTTCCGTGCCTCGTCTACGAAGCCCAGGAAGTGGACCCGATCGGAGAGCCCGAGCTTGCGCGCGATGCGCTCGAGGCGTGGGCGGTCGTCTCCGCTGCCCGCGACGCGGAGCGTCACGCTCAGTCCCTCCGACTCCAGAAGCGCGACGGCCCGCATGAGCAGGTCCACCCTTTTGTACTTCTTCACGCGCCCCAGGAAGAGTAGAGACGGTTCGGAGGTTCGCATGCTGGCCGGCCCCGGCGTGTACAGCGCGAGGTCGATTCCATTGGGAATCACCTCGATGCGCTCGCCATCGAGGCCACGGCGCCCGAGGTCCTCTCGAGTGCTCGCAGAAACGGCGATCGTCGGAGCGCTGCGAAAGACGAACGGAATGGGTCGTTCGAGCAGCCACGTCGCGGCCGCGAGCGGGAACCAGGCCTCCTTGAAGGCCGTCAACCCGAAGAGGTGGTGCACCAGGGCGACCACCGGCGCGTGCGTCCAGTACCGTGTGAAGAGAGGGACCTTGTTCAGGTCTTCGACGACGACGTCGAAATGGCGCTTCCGGAGCCGCCGCCTGAAATATCGAGGCGCCGCCAGCGAGAACGTGTAACGAGCGCCGGCTCGGTGGACTTCGATGCCGTCGAGCTCCGCGTGGGCTTCGCAGCCTTTCCACCCCGAGGC
>JAYZBT010000013.1:0-4597 GCA_036338615.1 Gemmatimonadota bacterium | reverse complement strand
GACAAGCGGACGGGGGAGAGGATCGGTTCGGTGGAGATCCCGGCGCCTTCGAGCACGGCGCCGATGACGTATCTGCACGACGGCGTGCAGTACATCGTGGTGCCGATCGCAGGCAATGGGATCCCGGGGTCGTTGGCCGCGCTGCGGCGGGGGGGATAGCGAGCAAAGAGCGCCGGCACCCCTGATCGGGCGCCGGCGCTCAGGTCATTCCCGTGCCTCGACCCCTATTGCCTAACGGTCACCCTCACATATCCGTTGGTCCAGCAGCACTGGTCGCCCGAGCCGCTGTCCGTGGCGCCGAAGTTGTCCACCTGTGCTCGCATGATGTAGTCGCCTGGCGCTGAGAAGGTCACGTAGACGCTCACCGTGCCGTGCCCCTCGGGCAGGCGAATCACCTCGTGCTGGGGACCCCGATCGCCACGTCCGCCGAACCCGGCGGCAGCCGCGCGAGCAGCAGCCCTGGCCGCAGCCGCGGCCGTGGCAGAGTCGGGCGGCGGCGGGTCGGGCGTCGACTCATGCTTCGTATACTCGACCTCGCCTGGACCCCGGTACTTGCTCCACACCACACGCAACGGAACGTCTTCGGCGAAGCGAGCGTCTTCACGATCCCTCTCCGAGATGTCCCTCCCGTTCACCGAGAGCGCCACCGGAGAACCCACGGCCGCTGTCAGGGTCTGGCCCGACATGATGCCGGGAGGTCCGCGACCCTCCTGAGCGTCCGACCCGAAGGACACCTGCGGCGGCAGAGATCCGTGGGGCCTGGGTACCCAATCCAATTGATAGGCAGCGGCGCTGTTCCGGCCCGGGACTCTAGCGACTTCGCCGGTCTTCGGATTGCGAATGCTCCACCAGACGTCATCGCCGGCCAAGGCCGCCGGGACCGTCACGGCGAACACACCACGGTGTCGTCCGGGACTGAACGTCGTGGGCTGCCTGCCGTCGAACTGGGCTGGCTCGAGCACGTTACCCTCGCCCAGAGGAATCTCGACTGCCTCGTCGTTCATGTTGAGGTATCCGAAGGAGAACGTGTGGCTCCCATCCTCGTTCGCGTACCACCCCTCCATGAACGGCGCAATCACTCGGTCCAGGGACGAGCGCGGCTGCAGTGGCCAGCGCCCTTGCGGCCCTTGAGCCTCGAGCGCAGACGGACCCGGCAAGGCACCGGAGAGCATCAACGCAACCGCTAGCGCTCCCAGGGTCAAACGAACCTTCATCATGGACTCCTTAAGGACCCGAGAAAACGACGACGGGGACCGAAGGACCTTCGGATGCTCCGAGCGTCCTTCGATCCCCATCTGTAAACACCCACCTGTCAGCAGCACGTACGCCCCGCAAGGCGTGCGCGACGATCCATCTCTACGAGATGATCTTCGCCTTCTCCTTCCGCTCTTCGACCATGCGCTCGTAACCCTCTTCATCGAGGTGCGTCACGGCAATCCAGGCGTGGGACATCTCGTCCGCGGTCCGGCTGCCACCATCGACCCACTGATCTGCGTCGGGGTTGTTGGGATTAGCCGCTGTGTTGTCATACCACTGCTTCATCACTAGGACCGCGCCCGCCGGAACCAACGGCGCCACGTCATCCTGGTAGAGATGGCTCTGGTGCCAGGTCGCGCTCCAGTTGGAGACCATGCTGATGACCTCGGTGCGTCCGGTCTTCGGATAGAAGATCTCCAAAGAAGCCGACCGCAACCGCAGGTGCCCGTGCGGCTGGAAGCTGTCAATACGGACCGGAGTGTCGAAGGACTTGAAGCCCTGGGTCATGGTCGTGCCGCCCGGCTCCATCAGCAACTCACCCTCGCGCAGGCCGTAGAGGGCTAGATCCTGCTTGTACTCATACTCGTAGTCCTCGGGATGCAACCAGATGCCCAACTCGACCACATTGTCCTCGATCACGGTTCCCGGGGCGGCAGCGCCGAGTCCACCGGGATACATGTGGATGTCCCAGCGGATCCAAGAATCCTCGGGCATGACCCGGCATACGCCGTCGGGGATGACCTCACCCAGCTTGCCCATCGCGTACTCCGAAGCCCGGTCGCCCGACGCCTTGAAGCTACCGTCTTCCTGCAGCAGCTGGAACGTGGTGTTGGCGTGGTGGACCACGGCCTTGGCAGCCCCCTTCGGTTTCACCTGTAGAGCCTTGATGCAGCGCTCTCCGCCGGTCATCCCGGTGGGAACGATCGGGCGATGCCACATGTCGTTTCCAGCGGCCGGCACGTCGATCGGGGAGGACGCGGCGATGAGATCCGGTTGACCGTACACATCCGCGATCGACCAGTCTTCGGTGTCGGCCAAATCGAGCGTCGGCACGTCGGCCGGATCGCCCATGGGCGTGCCCTGGTCGACCCACTCTACGATGGTATTGATATCTTCATCCGAGAGGCGCCAATCGTGCTTGAGCTCCTGGATACCGATGTCGTTGTCGTAGTAGTAAGGCGGCATCAGGCGGTTCGACACCTGACGACGGATGCGACGCGCGTAGCGCTTGGCATCGTCGTAATCCACCAGGTCGATGGGACCGATTCCGCCGGGCCGGTGGCAGACCGTACAGTTCTTCTGGATGATGGGTGCCACATCCGTGGCGTAGGTCACGTCCACGTTGATGCCATCAGCCGAAGCAAAGGCGACCTGAGCGTCAGCCGTACTTTGGAACGCGAAGGTCGCTACCAACGCAACGGTGGCTCCAATCCAACTCCGCTTCCGCAGCCCCATGATGATTTCCTCCTGTGCGGGTGAACTGCACGTGAAACCCCAGGTGGGCCCTAGGCTCACTTTGTATGAATCTATACGCCCAAGGTGCCAGCGGGCAAACGGCTTTCCCCGCATCTCACGGGCCTAGGCGGGCCCCTTACACAGACTAAGGACGCCCGGATCACCGTATAGTGTTGAGAATCGCCCCTGAGAGCCTCATTTCTTTCCGTCTTTTCGCGGCTGACGCGGCTACTAGGCGCTACTTGGTTGACCACCTCCGAAGACCTTCACGAGTGCCAAAAGGCCCCCCATCACGAGCAACCCAGCGGCGAACGGCATGCCCCAACCCCCTGCGGGCGCCTCGGTAGGCATCGAATCGTCGGCTCGCGTGAGCCGCGGGACGAACTTCGTGAGTCCCTGAACCGGCCCGACCTCGCCAGCGATGACATTGCCGGCAGCATCCGCGGTCACGCCCTCACCCATCGACCCGGTCCCACCCATCCCCGAAGCCCGCGCCGACACGTGCTCCTGCGTGAAGGACCAGACTTCTCCCGTCGCGGCACTGCCGACGCGGAGGCCCTTCCTCCAGCCCGGGTTGTAGTTGTCGTCGGACTCCGAATCGATGGCGTAGAGCACGTCGTTGGCGTCGATGTAGATCCCGCTGTTCCGGCTGAACTGATACCAGGTATCGAGGTGATTGCCTTCCTGATCGAAGATCTGGATGCGGCGGTTCCCGCGGTCGGCGATGAAGAGGCGACCCTGCGAGTCCATCGCGAACGAGTGCGGGGCACGGAACTGTCCGTCCTCGTAGCCCCAGGCACCGAAGCTCATGATGAAGGTCCCGTCAGGCGCGTATTTCGAGATGCGACCGATCGCGGTCGGCCCGGGCTCGTCCAGGAATTGGTCGCCGTGCGCCTCCCCCACGAAAATGCTGCCATCCGGGGCAACGAGAACGTCGTTGGGATCCGTGAGGTGCGTGGGCGGGTCGCCGATCTCACCCGGGGTGCCAATGGTGAGCAGCAACTCACCATCCGGGCTGAATTTCATGACCGAGCTTCCGATGCCGGCTGCCTCCGGGAAGCGCTCGAGCTCCTGGCCCCTCGCCACACGGGCGTCAGCGATCCAGATGTTGCCCTCGCTGTCCACGTCCATTCCGTGGGGCCAGAGGATCAGCCCCGCGCCGAAGCTCTGCACCACGTTCCCGTCCGGGTCCAGCTTGACGATCGGGTCCACGCCCGAACCCACGCAGGAGTTAGCCCCACACCGGTCGGCCGCCCAAACGTGGATCCCGTCGATGTCGACGTTGACCGCACTCACCGATCCCCAAGTTCGCGCGTCCGGGAGCGTACCCCAGTTCCGCACCGTCTCGTAGGGGTTCGGCAGGTGGTTGATGGGCTCGACGTTAGCGTGCTCGGCCGGAGCCGTGGAGCCGCGCTGGGCCCAGGCGGTGCCGGGAGCCCCAGCCATCAAAGCGAGAAGGAGAAGCGAAGCGCTCGCACTCAGGCCACGATTGCACGTCTTGCTCATCAGACACCTCGGGTAACGGGACGAATCGCCCCTCCACGAAATCCGGACGGGGAGCAAGATCCGACTCGCCAGGCGCGACGGCAAGGCGAGGGCGGGACCGGGGGAGCCCGAATCACCGTCGGGGGTGTGGCGGTATTTGTGTCGGGTCGGTGAGCCCGTCTACCGCGGTGCTCCGGAATGTCTCCGGGCGCCTATGTGGAAAAGCTGTCCCAAACAGACATGTACAGATTTGGGAGCATGCAGTGAGGGAGGTCCGGGATGTAGGTGCCGTTGGGCTCCTGAGACGCGTAGCATCGCCGCTGTAACCCGCGCGGCCGATCGGTGACGCTCGATGTGCCCTGGAAGTGCCGGTTCAGCATGCTCCGGGGCCGTGAGAGCG
>JAYZBT010000012.1:0-6736 GCA_036338615.1 Gemmatimonadota bacterium | reverse complement strand
CCGCGACGCGGAAACTCGTAGTGCACGACGGTCGCCATCGGGTACGAAACGGGGTCGCGACTGGGCCCGCCCCAGGGCGACGACGTGGCCTCGACCGAGGTCGGATACGTGAGACCCAGGGCCCAGTAGGGGTGATCGATGAGGTGCGCGCCCATGTCGCCCAACGCGCCAACGCCGAAGTCGACCCAGCCCCTCCAGTGGAAAGGGTGGTAGATCGGGTGGTACTGGACGTCGCGCGCCACCGGCCCGAGGTACAGATCCCAGTCGAAGTGATTCGGGACCGGAAAGTCTCCCCATAGACCGGCCGCGTGCGCCACGTCGATGGAGCCCGGCCACCAGGAGCGATCGGGGGCATCGCGCACGAAGTCCTCGGGGTACGGCGCCGGCCGCAGCAGGCCCTGAGACCAGATGGGGCGGTTCGTCCACACGTGGACCTCGCGCACGTTTCCGATCACACCCGCGGCGATCCACTCGTTGATGAGGCGCGCGTCGTCGCTCGAATGGCCCTGGTTCCCCATCTGCGTCACGACGCCGGTCGACTCCGCCAACTCTCGCAGAACGCGAGCCTCGTGCACCGTGTAGGTGAGCGGCTTCTGCACGTACACGTGCTTGCCGGCCCGCATGGCCGCGGCGGCGATCACCGCGTGCGCGTGGTCCGGGGTGGCGATCAGGACCGCATCGATATCTCGCTGTCGGTCGAGCATCTCACGAAAGTCCGTGTACTTGGCGGCAGCCGTGTACTGCTCCTTCCAGCGTAGCCCTTCTTCGCGGGGGGCACCGTCGCCGTTCGTCGTGCGCTCCTCCACTTTTTGCGCGACCAGGTCGTGGTCGAGATCACACACCGCCACGATGTTCTCGGAGCCGAACTGCTGGGCGTTCTCACCGCCCATGCCCCCTGCACCCACGATCGCGATGTTGAGCGTATCGCTCGGCGCTTGATACCCAACTCCCCCCAGCACGGGGCGCGGAACGATCATGGCGCCCATTGCGAGCTTTGAACTATTCGAGACGAAGTCCCGGCGAGTAATGGCGTCAGACACGGCCTCTCCCTGGTTGTGAATTCGATGACGAGATCTGTGGCCGACCGGCTCTCGCTCTAACCGTCCTCAGCGCGTCCAAATCGCGATGATACCGCAAGTACTGCCACTCCTATTGAACTCGATGGGCATCGAGACGCCCGAGTAGAGCTCGACGCCCTCAACCGCCTCGGGGTCCACGAGGGCGTTCAAATCGATCTCCTCGCCGTTGTCCACGATGAGCATGCCATCGAGATAAATCACCGGCGACGGGCACTGATTTCGGGTCCCCGGAGAACGGGTCATGAAGACCTGAACACCATAACGTCCGCCGAATTCCACACGCACCCCGGGAATGCCGCGCAGCGCGTTGGTGAAGTTCCGCGCATCGCGCTCCACGATGTCGTCGTGGGTGATGAAGTGCCCAATGCCCTTCTCACGCCGCTCGTAGAACGGTCGCATTCGGATCTCGTTCAACGTCGCCGGAGTCTCGACCACGATGCCGGAGAGTTCGATCGGCTCGACGTCGAGCCCTACGTAGAACTCGAGCGTCTGATCCGGGTTGGCGATCCAGAATTCGTCAACCACGTCATTGAACTGGAGGTGATGTACTTCGAGTTGGTTGGGACCCCAAGCGATCGCGATGTCGGGCAAGAGGAAAATGCCGTCTTCGTCGGTCAGCGCCACGCGCGTGCCGTTGAGCTCGACCACGGCATTCGCGATCGGTCCTCCTCCGAGCCCTCCCGTCACCTGACCCAACAGAGTGGCTCTGGGATCGGGTCCGGCCTCGAGCATGATGCCGCCGACATCGCGGCGCTCCGGGTCGTCCGCTGCGAACATCAACCGGAAGGAACGCGGCGTGAAGCCCGCCATGCGGACGTTGAGCGTGTGTTCGCCGGGCGTAATGCCCTCCAATCCAAATGCGCCCACCGCACCCGTGGTGACGGAGCTCGGCCCTTCGTCCATGAAGACGATGGCCCCACGTATCGGTCGGCCGTCCGAGTCGACCACCGTACCGACCACGGTTTTCGTCGCTCCCTGCGCGAACGCAGCCGAGGGCCAAAGGCACGAAACCACAGCCAAGGCGAGGAACGATCTACACAAAGCGTTCATACCTGATAATACGGTGGCCAACTTGCGGTGGCGAGGCTGGGCTTCAGCTTGATGGGAAATCGGCGCAGGTGAGACTCGACCAGGCGCCGCGGCGTCAACTCCTGGTCGATGATGCGGGCGAACTCCTCAAAACGCTTGCTCTCGTACGAAGCCTTGCGCTTGCGCAACTCGCGCCCGTAGCGCCACCACGCCTGCTCGACGAGACCGGCCTCTCCCACCCGAATGAGGGTGAATTGCACCAAGGTTACCTAGATCGGATCAGCGCGACGGGTTTCCTTCTGCGGCCGCGATGCACTCCACCTCGACGCGAGCGTCAAATACGAGCCCGGCCACAGCCATCGCGGACCGGGCCGGCGGATCGGAGGGGAAATAGCCGACGTATACCTCGTTGAAAGCCGCGTACTCGGACATGTCGGCGAGGAACACCGTGCATTTGACTACGTCGCCCCATCCGGCTCCCGCCGCCTCGAGCACGGTTCCGAGATTGTCCATCGCCATCTTAGCCTCCGCCTGGATGCCACCTTCGACCAGCGTGGGGGGTGTGACTCCGGGCAACGCGCCAATCGCCCCAGACAGAAAGATGTAGTCTCCGCTGCGGACGGCCGAGGAAAACACGGGGAGTCGTGGCACGCCCTCTGGTTGGATGATCTGCTTGAGGGGGCCCTGCGTGAAGCCGCCCGCGTCGGCCGCACGGCCGCGTTCCGCGCGGGTTTCGATCGTGCAGGCGGTCGCCGCCAGACCCGCCACGACCATGGCGATGAGTCCGCGCGAGACCCGCGCCCGACCCGACAGCTCAGTTTCCACGTTCAAAGCGCACCTCGCCCCCCACGATGGTCAGGTCGACCAACGTGCCCGCGATCTCGGCTTCCGGTACTAACATGATGTCCCGCTCCAAGACCGCAATGTCCGCGAGCTTACCAACCGTCAACGACCCTTTGAGATCCTCCTCGAAGGCCGCCAGCGCATTGTTGATGGTATAGCTCTGCAACGCCTCCATCCGCGTCATGCGCTGGCCCGGGAAGAAGTCGTTTCCGTCCAGGTCCTGCCGTACCACGGAAGAGGAGAAAGAGGTCACGGGCGAGATGTCCTCCACGGGCACGTCGGTACCGTTGGTCACCACCACCCCCGCGTCCAGGAAGGCACGCCAGAGATACGCGCCGCTCTCGGCGCGATCTGCGCCGAGCCGAGCGTACACCCAAGGCGCGTCGGACGTGGCATGGACTCCCTGCATCGACGCGATGATCCCGAGATCGGCGAAGCGGGGCACGTCGTCAGGATGCACATGCTGGGCGTGTTCGATCCTCCAGCGCCGGTCCGCAGCGCCCCCCTCGCCGAACGTGCGCTCGTAGATGTCGAGCACTTCACGATTCGCCCGGTCACCGATGGCGTGAGTATTCAACTGAAAGCCGAAGTCGGCTGCGATCCGTGCGGAGCCCTCGATATCATCGGGCTGTTCCACGGCGAGACCGGTGCTGCTCGGCATGTCTTCGTACGGCTCGAGCAACCACGCGCCGTGGGAGCCGAGGGCGCCGTCGATCTGGCGCTTGATGGCGCGGACGGTGAGGTGGTTGTCGCCATACCCGACCATTCGGTAGTCCCGGAGGCGCGCGCGCATGGATTCGTTGCTCTCGAAACGCACCATCACATAGAGGCGGACCGGTAGACGCCCTTCGTCTGCGAGTCGTCGTAGCCCATCGATCGTCTCGAAGTCCGAGCCGGCGTCGTGGAAGGACGTCACGCCCTTGGAGAGCGCCTCCTGTCCTGCCAGTTCCACCTGGCGATCGAACTCGGCCCGCCGATCGGCCTCCGACCGGGAAGCCAGCATCTGACCGAGCACGTTGTAGACCAATGCGTCCGCGTTCTCCCGCAGCAGGCCCGTGGCATCGCCCGCCGCGTCGCGAACGATCGTTCCTCCCTCGGGATCGGGGGTACCCGAGCCGATGTCGGCCATCGCGAGGGCGCGCGCGTTCGCGAAAGCGGCGTGCCCGCTCGAATGTCCGAGCACCACGGGGTTCAGCGGAGACACCGCGGAGAGTTCCGCGTGCACGGGCACGCCGTCGACGGTGACGCCCGGGGCTACCCGCCACTTCTCCTGATGCCACCCGCGACCTTGGATCCACTCACCCGGAGGCGTCCCCTCGACGGCCTCCGCGACCATGGCCACGATCTCGTCCCAGGTCGTAGCCTGCGTGAGGTCCAGGATCATTTTGGACTGACCCAGGCTCGTGTAGTGCCCGTGGCCCTCGATGAAGCCCGGAATCGCGAGGCGGCCGTCGAGGTCGATCACGCGGGTGGCGGCACCCACCAGCGCCTCGATCTCGTCGGTCACGCCCACCGCGACGATGCGGTCGCCGCGAACGGCGATCGCCTCGGCCTCGGGCATCGCGGGGTCGACCGTCACGACTCGTCCGTTGACGAGCACCAGGTCTGCCGGCACAGTGCCGTCCTGGGAGCAACCGATGAAGACCGTTAGCCACACGACTGGGATGGCGCGCAGCGCCCTGCGAACTAGCCGCACAAGGACTTCCTCCGATGAGTTCTCGCCCGAGCCGATCGAGAGCAGCACAAAGTGCCGCGAGCCACGCACAGGCGCCACTCTCCGGGGAGGGTAGGCCCATGAACCGTCACCGCTTCCTTCAGCTTTCAGGCGGGGGGCTGGCCGGACTGTGTCTGCCGAGTGCGCTGCTGGGTTCGAGGGGTCGACCGGTGAAGCACCCACTGCAGCCCGCGACCGTGGACGGCGCACGACTCGAACGCAGGATGCGGACCCTCGCCAGTTTCGGGGCCAACGCCGCCGGCGGTATCGACCGCGTCGCCTTCAGTGACGCGAACGTCGAAGCGCTCGAATGGGTCGCGGGCCTGCTAACCGAGGCGGGCTTCATCACGGAAATCGACCTGGCCGGCAACCTCATCGCCCGCAAGGCAGGCACGGACCCAGCGCTGCCGCCCCTCATGTTTGGGTCGCACATCGATTCAGTGCCTGGGGGCGGCAACTACGATGGTCAGGTCGGGTCGATGGGCTCGGTCGAGGCGGCGACGACCCTCGCCGAGACGGGGTACGCTTCCCGTCACCCGCTCGAGGTCGCGATCTTCTCGAATGAGGAGGGCGGCAAGACCGGTAGCCGAGCCCTGGTGGGCGAGGTCGAAGCGTTCGAGCTCGATATCGAGACCGCTTCGGGCTTTTCGATCGGAGAGGGCCTGAAGCGTCTGGGCGGGGACCCGAACCGTCTGGCCGAGGCGCGCCGTCCGCATGGCTCGCTCGCGGCGTTCCTCGAGTTGCACATCGAGCAGGGCGCCGTTCTGGACGCCGACGGCATCGACATCGGAGTGGTCGAAGGCATCGTAGGGATCATGCGCTGGAACGTGACCGTCGACGGGGTGACGAACCACGCCGGCACCACCCCCATGGATCGCCGTGCGGACGCCATGGTCGGCGCGGCGCGCTTCGTCGACCTGGTTCACCGGACTGCTCGGGAGACCCCTGGGCGTCAGGTCGCCACCGTGGGCCGACTCATCGCCGAACCCGGCGTCCCCAACGTGATCCCGGGACGGGTCACGGCAACGCTCGAGATCCGCGATCTCTCGATGGATGGGATCGAGCGGCTGTTCGATGCCATCCGCGGCCGGACCGAGAGCATCGCGACCGAGGCTCATACCACCTTCTCGTTCGACCGCTTCTATACGAGCCGTGCGGCTCCGACGGACGAACGCATCCAGGAACGGGTGGCCGACGCGGCCCTGGAGCTCGGACTCTCCGCTCGAGGCATGCCCTCGGGCGCCGGCCACGACGCTCAGAGCATCGCCCTCATCGCGCCGGTAGGCATGATCTTCGTGCCGTCGGTGGCAGGGATCAGCCACGCTCCCGAGGAGCACACCGCCGCTGCCGACGTCACGAACGGCGCGAACGTGTTGCTGCACACGCTACTGGCGATCGACGCCGCGGGGGTCTAGCTGCCCTCTTCATCGAATACGAAAAGGGAGTGCCCGAGAACGCGGTAGGGCTCGCGAGCGCGGTAGCTCGCGAAGGGGTCACGCCCCTGCAGATACAACTCCTGCAGATTCGTCGCGGAGATGACGGTAAACCGCGGCGAAACTTCGGCGCCCGGAGTACGCTCGGAGTCGAGGCGGAAAAAGCTAGGGAGCGCCACATACTCGATTCCGTAGGCGTCCGGGACTGCGCTGCCGAAATATGAGAGCCGCACGCTCGGCACGCCTTCGTCCTCCATGAACCGCTCGAGGGCGAGCAGCCCCTGACCCCAGTCGATATTGGAGTCGGCCAAGACACGATACGCCGAATCGCGTCCGCCGGCCCAGACGCTCGTATAGGCGAGGAAGTGCGGGTATACGGAGAGGACGGAGAATGCCTGCAGCAAAATGAGTCCAGCGAGACCCGCGCGAACGAGGCGCCGGGAATGCCGCCAAACACGGACGGCACCCACCGCGACCAGCACCGCGAGCAGGGGCAACGTGGGCAGCGCATACCGAAACCCCGCGTTGAGGTCCGACCGCATCATGAACGCCGCGAAGACCAGCACACCGAGCAGCGCGCTTCTGCCGCGCCACCACAGCAGTTTCTCGACGCTCCGTCCGCCGTTGACCCAGGCCGC
>JAYZBT010000011.1:0-10264 GCA_036338615.1 Gemmatimonadota bacterium | reverse complement strand
GAGCCCATGCTGGACGGCTCGTGAGCGGCCCCGAGCCTGTCCCTCGCCCGACCGGCACCGTTTTCCTTCCCGTGAACAGGCGTATGCCGGAGCGAATCGGGGGTTCCGACGTCCGCTTGCCCCCCTCGTAGTACACGGCGTTCTCCTGCGTGGCGCGCACCATGAGCTCCACCAGCCCCGGCCCGCCCCACCGCAGCAACTGCCGGGCCACGGAGTAGACGATCTTCGAGACAGCCCCAAATTACACGTTCATCGCCTCCACCCATTCGCGAGGAAGTCCGGTACATGCCCCAGTTCACTTGCACGGTGTGCGACGAGTCGTTCAACGTGCCGAGCGCCGCCTTGGAGAAGTTTCCGGGGTGGGAGCCCAAGTACTGCCGCGAGCACTCGCCCAAGAAGAAGGGCGCCGGAACCAAGGGTGCGAAGAAGAAGTCCGCGGCGAAGAAGCGACGGCCCACGAGCTCTTCGAAGGAAGAGAACCTGACGAGGGCCGAGGTGCTCGAGAAATACACCGATGGCCTCCAGACAGGCGTTTTTACGGACGGCAGCAGTCATCCGAACCCCGGGCCCGGTGGCTGGGGATTCGTATGGGTCACGGACGGCGAGATCGAAGCGGAAGGCCACGGCGGTGAGGCCGAGAAGACGACGAACAACCGCATGGAATTCACGGCGCTCATCGAGGCCTATGAGGCTCTTCCTGAAGACGCCTCCGTGACCGTGTTCTCGGACAGCCAACTCTGCGTCAATACGATCACCAAGTGGGCGCCCGGCTGGGAGAAGAAGGGCTGGAAGCGCAAAGGCGATCCGCTGAAGAACCTGGACCTCGTGAAGAGGCTCTTGGCGTTGTATCGCGCGCACCCGGATTGCCCGCTGGAGTGGGTCCGCGCTCACGCCGGGTACCGGTGGAACGAGTACGCGGACTCGTTGGCGACGGCTTGGAGGCGCGACGAGCTGTAGGGGGTCGCACTAGTCGAGTTAGACCCTGGGCCGTATGGTCGATCTAGACCACACTCTCCGATTCGCCCGACGCACCCCCGAGACCTTCCCATGCGCATTCGAGCCCTACTAGTCGCCGCCGCACTACCGATCGCCTTGACCGGCATCTTCGCCAGCAGTGGCTCCGCCGCGCCGATGCCGATAACGGCGGTGGTGCCCCAAGACGCGCAGGACGACGCGCAGGACGACCCGACGCAAGTCCTGGTCAGCCGCCTCACCCTCGACAACTACAAGACGACGCTGAAGGGACTCACCCAGTTCGGTGACCGCCGCCAGGGGACGAAGCGCAACAGGGACGCCGTCGCCTGGATCGAGGCGCAGCTTCAGGCAGTCGGATGCACCAACACCGAGCGGATTACCTACGAGTTCAATCCCGAGCCTCGTCGCGGCGGCGGCGGTGGTGGCCGCGGGCGTGGCGGCGCGGCGGTGCCGCCGGATCTGACGACGCCGACCGGTGGCATCGTCGGCCGCAACGGCAACGGGCCGGGCGGTAGCTCCATCTACGGCTACCGCGTGCGCACTGGAGTGAACCGCGATCTGGACGCTCAGCCGGACGAGCGCATCCGCGAGTTGAACCGCGAGGAGCCGGTGAACGGAGAGCGTACGGAGGTCTACTGCACCAAGGTCGGGACGACGCGGCCCAACGAGATGTACATCGTCGGCGCGCATATGGACGGGCACGGTGTCAACGAAGCGGTCAACGACGACGGCTCGGGCACGGCCCTGGTGATGGAACTGGCCCGCGTCTTCAGTGCCACCGACGTGGAGACCGAGGTGTCGATACGTTTCGCGCTCTGGAACAACGAAGAGACCGGCACCAACGGGGCCGACGCCTACGTCGCGCAGAGGCGTGAGCTGCAAGGCATCGAGAGCCCATCGGGGTCCGGTCGATATCCCGAGCCGACGTGGCTGGGCATGATCCAGCACGACATGATGTTGTGGGATCACGGAGCGCCCCGCGCCGATGGCACTGTGAGTCGCGACCAGCGCCCCGAGGCCGACGTGAACATCGAGTTCCAGTCGAATTCCGTGATGGCTGAGGAATCGATGAAGCTCGCCTTCGTCTTCAAGGCCGCCGCCGACGCCTACAATACCGACTACCCGGCTACCGTGGGCCCCCACATGACGAACACGGATTCAAGGCGCTTCCAGGACATCGTGCCGTCGATCAGCCTGCGGGAAAACGAGCGAGGGGCCCACACCGGGGGCGGGTGGAATCCGACCTGGCACACGCCGCTCGACGTCTGGGCGACGTTCACCGACGATGACTTCAGGCTCGGGCTCAATGCTGCCCAGACGACGCTGTCGGCGCTCTCGCAGCTTACCAAGGCGACGGTCGGGGGACGCTAGAGAGGGTCAACTCTTCGTCTTCTTCTGAGCCTTTTTCGCCTTCTTCTTCTTCGGCTTCGGCGCGGGTAGCTCGGCGGCCGTGATCATCACGAGTTCACTGAGCCATTCTGAAGCGTCGACCTGAGCCCCGTGAGCTTCCTATATCAGCCCCACGTCCAGCATCTTCGCCAAGGTGTTGTAGAGCGTGCCGGGCAGAAGAGAGATACGACCCTGTGAGCGCGTCTCGACCGCTTCCATCATTGCGTAGCCGTGCATACGGCGGGCGCCGAGCGCCAGTAGGATGTGGTACATCGGGGTGCTCAGCGGGAGGAAGTCCTCCACCGTCCGATGAGTCTTTTTCACGACGTGGTCCGGGTGTATCGGGACGCAGGGTGCCTTGCGATGCATTATACCCAGCGGCCCGATCCGTCAAGGTGGTGCGACCGCGTGCTCCCATGCCCACTCCACCACGTCCGCGTGGGTAGCGAACCACACATCGCCCCAGTCCTTGGCCATCTCGATGAGCTGATCGAGAATCCAGATGCGGGAGCGGTACCCGATGCGGTGCGGGTGCATGGTCAACTGAAAGACGCCGCCTTCCGCATAGGCGCCTTCCATCTCCCGACGGAAAATGTCGAAGACCGCCTCGGGCGGCATCTGCGGCCGGGTTCCGCCGAACCGGTCCATGGCGAAGTACACCGCGTCGTCGCGGATCCACTCCACGGGCAGCTCCACGACACCGGTTGGAGTCCCGTCCAGCAGGAGCTCGTAGCAGTCCACGTCGGCCATGAGGGAGGAGTCGTAGCGCAGGCCCATTTCCATGAGCAGCGGCAGCGTGTTGGGGCTGAAGTCCCATGAAGGTGTCCGCATGCCGACGCTCCGCACTCCTGTGACCTGCTCCAGGGCGTCCGCCGCGCGCATCATGAGATCGCGCTCCGCCTCGAGCGGGAGGGAGGCGTTCCGCTCGTGGATCCACCCGTGGATGCCGACTTCGTGACCCTCCGCCACCACGCGGCGCTGCTCATCGGGGTGCAGGAGCGCCGCCACCGCGGGAACGAAGAAGGTCGCGGGGATTCCGTGCTTCTCCAGAAGCGCGAGGATGCGGGGTACGCCCACGCGACTCCCATACTCTCCCCAGGCCAGCTTGCCGATGGACACACCGCCGTCCCGCAGTTCGTTGGTCTCGTGGTCGGAGTCGAAGGAGAGGGCGACGGCCCACCGGGCTCCGTCTCTCCATGCGGCGGGGCGGAGGGCGCGCCCCGCGCGCACGTGGTTCACCACCGACCGCCAGCGTTCCTCTGGCCACTGCCAGGGTTCGAGGTCGTTCAGGGGATCGTCCATGGGGGTCTCCAAGAGGCCGGTGGTGTCAGCGTAGAGGTTTGTGCGCCGTCTCCTCCAGACGATAGATGACGATGCCCGAGACCGAGGCCGCCGCCATCACATAGTACACCCAGGCGATCGGTGAGCCCGTCTCCCGGATCAGCCACGTGGCGATGTAGGGCGCGAACCCGCCGAAGATGGCCACCGCCAGCGCATAGCCCGTGGTCATGAGCGTCGAGCGCACGTGCGTGGGGAAGATCTCGGCGATGGCCGCAGGTCCCGTCCCCGAGAACAGCGCGATGATCACGGCCACGACGATCTGAAGGCCGATGATGGCGCCGAACGGCGGACCCGAGACCAGGAAACTGGCCACGGGGTAGGGCAGCACGACGAATGCCGCGGCGCAGGTCAGTAGCAGGGGGCGCCGGCCGACCCGGTCCGACAGCCATCCCCAGAACGGGATGGCCACCACCAATACCAGTAGGCCGGCCGTGTTTGACCAGAGCGCCTGCGCATCCGTGAGGTTCGCGTACTGGGCGGTGAACGTCGGCATATAGTTGAGGAAGATGTAGTACGCGACCGTCCACAGCACCGTGAATCCGAATGCGCGCCCGGCCAACTGAATCGCGAGCTTTCGGCCGAGCGGCGGCGGCGTCGGGGCCTCGGAGGCGCGGGTGAATGCCGGTGTCTCATCGATGGTCCTGCGCATCCACAGCCCCACTGGGCCCAAAAGGCCGCCCAGGAGGAAGGGGATGCGCCACCCCCATCCGTCCATGGATTCCGGTGACAAGACCGTGCTGAGCAGCGCGGCGAAGCCCGAACCGAGCAGCAGTCCACCTGCTACGCTGCTCTGTTGGAAGCTGCCGTAGAAGCCCCTCTTCCCCTCCGGGGCCCACTCCACGATGAAGGCGGTGGAGCCGCCCCATTCGCCGCCTGCCGAGAACCCTTGAATGAGGCGCGCCAGCAGGATCACGATCGGACCGAGGATGCCCGCCTGGGCGTAGGTGGGCGCAAGCCCCATGAGCACGGTGCCGCTGGCCATCATGAAGATGGTGAGCAAGAGTGCCGTCTTGCGGCCCTTCAGGTCCCCCAGTCGCCCGATGAGGATGGCCCCCAGTGGGCGCGCCAAGAACCCCATTCCGAAGACCGCGAAGGAGTACAGCAACTCGGCGGAGGGGTCACCCGACGGGAAGAAATTCCTCCCGATGATGGCCGCCAGGAAGGAGTAGACGGCGAAGTCGTACCACTCGAGCACGTTGCCGATCGCGGCCGCAGCCACAGCGGTACGCGCCTTCGCTGCGGTGACATCGACCGACCCCTTGAACCCGGGCTGGGTCTTGCCGCTCACACGACCCACTGGAAGCCGTCGATCACCAGGTTCTGACCCGTCATGAACGACGGCTCGGCGGTGGCCAGGAATGCCACGACGTTCGCTACGTCCTTAGGCGTCCCCAGCCGCTCGAGACTGATGCCTTCGGCCAGCTCTGCGCCGCGGGCACGTGTTAGGCTGTTCCCCAGCTCCGTCTCGATGACGCCGGGGCAGATGGCGTTGATGTGAACGGTCGGGCCCAGCTCTTTGGCCAGCGCGCGGGTCAGGCCCAGGATGCCCGCCTTGGCGGCGGCGTATGCGAACTTGCTCACGGCGCTGGTGACGCCCCCGGTGTGGGCGTTGAGGGAGGACATGTTGGCGATACGCCCTGCCCCTTGCTCCTGCATGAGCGGCACGACCGCACGGCACCAGTTGAAACAGCTCTTCAGGTTGATGTCGAGCGTGCGGTCCCACTCCTGCTCGCTGATCTCCAGTAGCCCCTTCGGCATGGACTTGCCCGCGTTGTTCAGCAGGAAGTCGACACGGCCCCATTGGGCGGCCACCTCGCCCACCACCTCCTGGGCTCGGGAATAGCTGGCCACGTCGGCCTCATAGACCAGGGCCTTACGGCCCAGGGCTTCGATCTCGCCTCTCGTCCGCTGCATCTCGGGAAGCAGCAGATCGACCAGGACGAGGTCGAATCCCTTCTCGGCCAGAGCGTGTGCACAGGCGCGCCCGATTCCCCGGGCGCCACCTGTGACGATCGCTACTCGCGCGGTGTCGATGGTACGCTCGTCAACGTTCCAATCGCTGGGTCACGACGAACCGTGTCCCTGCGGCGTTGACGTCGTACTCGGGATTGTAGGAGGTCATCATGTTGTCGACGCCCATGCCGACGTCTTCGCCCGTGAATAGCGTGCGCGGCGTGGACGGACTGAATCCCCCGTCCGCCGTGAACGCAACGGCCATGAGCGAATTGCCCTGCCAGAAGAAGAGTTCGTCGTCGCTCCACTTCGGCCACGTCCCGCCCTCGGTCGACACTTGCCATCTCGCGTCGGACCTCGGGAAAGTGGTCACGTAGATCTCGGTCTCGCCGCTCTGGTTGGACTGGTACGCGACGAAGCGGCCGTCACGCGACAAGCGTGCCAGTGCCTGAATCCCGTCGTCGTCGACCAGGACTCCCGTCTCACCGGTCGCCACGCTGACATACCAGAGGTCCCGGGCCTGAGTGTCCTGGTCGTTCGTATGGAAGACCAGCGTCGAGGCGTCGGGCGTCCACGATGGATACCACTTGTGCATGCCCTCGCTCACGATGAGCGGCCGGTCGCCACCGCTGCCATCCGACGCGCGGATGAAGAGATTCGATACGCCGCCCTGTTCCTGGATCGAGTAAGCGATCCGCGATCCGTCGGGAGACCAGATCATGTGGCGCTCGAAGCCTTCATTGTCTGTGAGTCGGTCCGCACCAGATCCTTCGAGGACGTAGAGATGGTCCGTCTCGCCCTGCACCTCGCGCCCGCGCACCGCGACTTGGGTGCCATCGGGGGAGATGGACGGATCGAGGATCGAGTTCATGCGCGGACCGATCGTCCCCTGGACGTCCCCGGTTCGGTCGACCCAAGCGAGCTGTCGGATGGTCGGTGTTTGGTTGCCCCGCCCTCGACCTTGTGCGGCGAGTGGCGCCTGCGCGACGACGAGTACTCCGACGGTGAGCAGAGGAATCGCGAAATAGGACTTCATGGTCTCTCCCGGATGTGAGGCCGCACACCGGCAAGCCTCTTGGACCGGCCCAAGGTACGGTCACTAAAGTTGGACCGCACGCAGTGAACCCGTCTCGCGCCTGTCCATACAACGCCGTGGCCAAACACGTTGGGCTGCGAGGTGATTCGTGGGTGGCAGGAACGATGTTCGCAGCACGCTGGTCGTCCTCTGCGGACCACCCGCGGTCGGCAAGATGATCGTAGGAATGGAGTTTGCGTGGAGCTGTTTGCGGACCTGCAGACCGGCATCTCGAGAAACGAGACGGAGTTGCGACGATCGTCGAAGTCCTCCAAGAGGGACATCGAAGCTTCGCAGAAACGTCTACTGGCAGTGGAGGACAAGTATCAGCTCGACTCCAGAGGAGCGTTCCCGTTTCCCGACGATCTCAGAATCGACAATACGCATTTGGCGCCGCGAGTCGTCGCGGAACAGTTCGCGGCGCACTTCGGGTTGACTAAGGGCTCCGAGGCTGGTGGCCCCCTCAGTTCCCCAAACTGAACACATAGAGCGCGTTTCCATTCCTGGGATACGTGATCTCGGGCGATACCAGCCTGGGAATCGTGCGCGGGCTCGTTCCTCCCAGCGCCGCCGTTACCGCGATGTACTGTTTGCCATCGATCGCGAAGGACATCGGGTGCCCCTGGGCTGACGTGCCCAGACGGGTCTCCCAGAGGATCTCCCCGGTCCGGACGTCGAACGCCCGGAAGCGACGGTCGAGGTCACCTGCGAATACGATGTCGCCCGCCGTGGACAGCGCGCCGGTGATGAAGCTCGCGCGCTGCTCGTAGCTCCAGACCTCCTCCATGGTGCTCACGTCGAACGCCGCGAGTTTGCCGAGGTTGCCGTCCGAGCCCGGCATCTCGAAGAAACGCCGCGCAGAGGCCAGGCCCCCGCCCCCTGGCTCCAGGTCGACATTTCGCGCGTTGTTCTCCAGGCAGGTCTGACTCAGGGGCGCGATCACGACTCCGGTCGGCGGGTGATAGCTCATGGAATGCCAATCCTTGCCGCCGGCGCTGCTCGGACACGCGGGCGTCCATTCACCGATCTCCGCGTTGATGATGTCTTCGCGGTATGTGATGGCACCGGTCTCTGGATCGATGTTCGAGAAGGCGTTCTGGAACACGGTCTCGGTGAACCCCAGGAATTCGCCGGTGACCCGGTCGTTCTTCCAGAGGATGCCGTGTTTGCCGATCGACAGAACGAGGCGCCTTCCGTCCTGGTCCACGAGGACGCGCTCGAATACCTCGTCCAGGTCCAGAGCCTCGCCAGGCACGTGCTGGAAGTACCACTCGAGCTCACCGGTCTCTACGTCGACCGCGACGGTGGAGTTGGTGTAGAGTCCGGCATCAGCGACCTCCATGTGACGGCTGACCGCCGCCCAGGGTTTGGCCTGAGCCGTGCCCCAATACGTCAGGTTCAGCTCGGGGTCGTAGCTGCCCGTGATCCAGGTCTCGCCGCCCTTCCGGAAGATGTTGTCGAGGTTGGCCCATGTGTCCCCTCCGGGCTCCCCGGCCCCAGCGATGGTATTGAACCGCCATGCGAGCTCTCCGGTGTTCGCGTCGTGCGCGCTGATGAAGCACCGGGTCTCGTTGTACTGTGTGCAGTTGGCCATCCCCGTGATGACCTTCCCGTCAGCGACGATGGGACCGCTGGAATTCGAGTTTCCTTCTTGGATCTCGGTTTCCCATACGAGGTCACCGGTGCGTGCGTCCAGCGCCACCAGACGCGCGTCGGTCGTCGCCTGGATGATCTTGTCTTCGTAGAGAGCGATGCCCCGCATGTCCTGGCTGTTGTCGGGGCCGGTGGCGTGCTCCCAGATCAGGTCTCCCGACCGGCCGTCGAGGGCCTGGATGACGTTGCCGGGATTGATCAGGTAGATGATCCCGTCATACGCGATCGGCGCGGGCTCGGAGTTGCCGTCGTGCATGTTCCACACCCACTCGAGCTGCAGTCCACCGACGTTACCCGCGTTGATCTGATCGAGCGCGCTGTAGCTCCAGGCGTGGTAATTGCCACGCATCATGGGCCAGTCGCCGGGGTTCGGGTTCCGGAGGATCTCGTCGGTGGCCGGCACGAAGTCCCGCAGCAAGTCGGCCACCGTGATCGACTCGGTGTCCAGGTTCGCCGCTTCCTCGCCCATGCTGGCCGTGCTGAAGATCCATCCCCGAAGTTCCCCGCCCGGGTTCCCCTCGCTGTGGATCTGGACATAGAGAGACCGAGCCTGCAGCGCGGCGCTCTGCTCACTGTTGAGCTCGATCGTTCCCGAGATGTCCCCCGCGGGCGAGGTGCTTACCTGCAGCGGTTGAGCAACGGGCCCCTGCTGGCCCGGGCGTGCGAAGTGGATGTGGGCCACGGTGGCGGGTGAGCTCATCCCGGTATAGGTGCCCGTGAGCGTCAGCCGGTTTCCGGCGAGCGTGGCACGGACCTGGCCAACACCCGTCACGGTACGGAACAGCCGACCGTCGACCGGCAGCGGAGAGAGCCGAGCCCGAAAGGATGTGGCCTGGGCCCACCCTTGGCCGGACATGGGGCCAGACGAGAAGAGTGCTGGACCCGCGAAGGTGCCGGTGAGAAGGAGGGCGATCAGGACAAGCGACTGTTTCCGAATGCGAGCACTCATGGCACACCTATGGTCATGGCCCAGGCATCGTGACCCGGGGTGTTCTGACAGACCGACCACGCTACGGGGCGGCGAAACGGGGAGCAAGCGGAAGCTCTAGTGCTCTGCCCCTATGGCGTCCAAGCCCGCGCGCACGGCCTGAGCGTCCTCCGAGCCTCTCGCCCCGCTCGCGCTCATCGCGCCCACGATCTGCCCTCCGATCCGGATCACGTACCCACCCTCGAACCTTATCCCATCCGGAATCGTATCGACGCGGCCGGCTGCCAGCGCCTGGCCGTACTCGCCGGTGCTCGTGCCGGCGGCCAACGCCGTGCGGGTCTTGGCCATCGCGATCTGGTACGTGCGCGCAGAGGCGCCGTCCATCCGCCTCAGGTAGATCGGTGTGCCCTCGGCATCGGTGATGACGATGGTCAGGTTCCACTGATTTCGTCGGCCCTCGGCCTCGGCGGCATCCATGGCGGCCGTAGCCTGCTCGAAGGTCAGCGACTCCTGTGCCTGCGCGGAAGAAGCCAGCAGAACGGGGAGGGGGGCGAAGAACAGCGCTATCACGGGCAGCGATCGGATTCTCATGGCTTCTTCTTCCTTTTGGGTAGTCGTGGCCACCGAGACGGTATCGGGGTGCGCTGCACCCGGCCAGGTGATTGAACGATCTCTTCCCGACGCCTATCATCCGGCCCTGCACTCCGCCGCAGAAGTTGGCCCGAGCCGTCCTCCGCCCGGATCTCTCCGTCCGCGAAGACGACCTCGCCGCGCCGAATCGTCATCGTCGGCCAACCCGTGACTTCCCAGCCCGAGTAGATCGAGAACCCCGCGCCCGAGAACATGTCCTCGTCGCGAATGGTGCGCGTACGACCGGCATCCCAAAGCACGATGTCGGCGTCCGAGCCGACCGAGATGGAGCCCTTTCTCGGGTACAACCCGAAGAGCCT
>JAYZBT010000010.1:0-12353 GCA_036338615.1 Gemmatimonadota bacterium | reverse complement strand
GAGACCGTGTCTGGCTATCAAGCCTGTTCGTGCGCCACGGCCCGCCCGAGCATCTGCGCTCGGACAACGGGCCGGAGGGTTGGAGGCGGGCAACTCGACTAGCGCATTATCGTCCGCCCCCGCCGAGAGCGACAGGCTCTCCGCCTCCAGAAACGAATCAAGGCCGGCCCGCTGACGCGGACCGACCTGTCCAAGTGCGCTTCTATTGGGTGGCGGTCAGTACGAAAACCCCACCGATCTATTCAACCCATCGCGTCGCGCGCCAGCATCGCGATGGCGATCAAAGCCAAGACGACACACACGGAGGGGCCAACCAGCCCAGCCCGGTCGCTCAGCTTCAGTTCCTTTCTCGCGAACCCCATGTCCAGCTCCCTTGTTTCACTGGCGGATCCATGCCTCACACGTCCTAGTAGCAAGGCCCGTGCCGTTGCTGGAAGAATCGGCACACCAAGTACGCTGGGGTCACGTAAGATTTTGTTAACAAGCGAGTTACGAGTTGTGAGCGGTCAAGCCGTACGCTCGACACCTGCTTGCTATTCCGACTGAAGTGTCCGCTTCCGGGCACAGATTTGCAGCATTGCGACGAAATGGCAGGCGCAACGACGCAACCCGGGCTCAGTCCGGCAGTCCCGGCTCCGTCATTCCGCGTACGTCGAGCGCCTGGTCGATTTGCTCGGGAGGCAACAAACCCTTCTCCGCCACCACCTGGCGGACGCTGACGCCGCGCTTGGCGGCCTCTTTCGCGACCACAGAAGCTGCGTCATAGCCGATGTACGGGTTGAGCGCAGTCGCGATCGAGGGGTTCCTTTCGAGTAGTTGCTTCGCCCGTTCCGTGTTCGCTTCGATTCCGGCGACGCACTTGTCGGCGAACGCGGTGCTGATGTTCGCAAGCAGGGTGATGGATTCGAGCAGCGCCTGCGCCAGCACCGGCATCATCACGTTCAGTTCGAAGTTGCCCCGGCTTCCGGCGACCGTAATGGTCGTATGATTCCCCATGACGCGGGCGCACACCATCATCATGGCCTCCGACATCACCGGGTTCACCTTGCCGGGCATGATCGAGGAGCCCGGCTGGATCGCGGGCAGCTTGATCTCGTGGATGCCCGACGTCGGGCCGGACCCGAGCCACCTGATGTCGTCGGCGATCTTCATGAGGCTGGTGGCCACCGTGTTCAGTGCCCCGGCGGTGCTGACGGCCGCGTCCTTGGCGCCCTGGGCCTCGAAGTGGTCGCTTGCCTCGTGGAACGACACTCCTGTCGCTTCGGAAATGCGAGCGATCGTCTTCTTCGCGAAAGCCTTGTGCGTGTTGATTCCCGTTCCAGTCGCGGTCCCTCCGAGCGCCAGTTCCTCGAGTTCCGACGAAGCACGCGCGACACGTTCGATGCCCTTCGCGACCTGCGTCGCGTACCCCCGGAATTCCTGGCCCAGACGAACGGGCGTCGCGTCCATGAGGTGCGTGCGCCCCGACTTCACGACATCGTCGAATTGCTCGGCCTTCGCGGCGAGGGCAGACCTCAAGTGCTCGAGCCCCGGCAACAACTCTCGCTCGACCGAGACACGCGCCGCCACGTGGATCGCCGTCGGAATGACGTCGTTCGACGACTGACCGAAGTTCACGTGATCGTTCGGGTGGACCTTGTCGCCCCGGATCTCGGTGGCGCGGAAGGCCACGACCTCGTTGACGTTCATGTTCGACGACGTGCCCGATCCGGTCTGGTAGATGTCCAGCACGAACTGGTCGTCCCACTGCCCGGCCGCGACTTCTCCGGCCGCTTGCGCGATCGCGTCGGCGATATCGGCTTCCAACTGACCGATCTCGTGGTTCGTTTGCGCCGCGGACTTCTTGATGAGGCCGAGCGCTTCGATGAAGCGTCGGCCGAAGCGCTGTCCGCTGATGGGGAAATTGTCCACCGCGCGCTGAGTCTGCGCGCCGTAGAGCGCGTCCTCGGGGACCTGCATCTCACCCAAGGAGTCCTTCTCGATCCGAAAGCCGTCACCCATGGGGAACACGTCGCTCTTGGAGGGTCGCCTGTCTCAGAAATGGGCGGTGCGGGGCCGCCGACCCATCAAATCTACCCTAGGCTGTGTACGTGTGAAGAGTCACGGACCTACGCGCGCTTCGGTTGACTCGGTCGCATCTCGATCCGGCTGACGTGGGCCTCCTTCGGATAAGACAGGATCTGCATGACCGCCGAGCCGCAGTCCTCCACATGCAGCCGCCACGTCCGCTCCGACACCTGCTCGCGGCCGTTGAAGTAGGTATCGACGCTCCCCGGCATGACGATGCTCACGCGCACCGAGTCGTAGCGCACGTCCATCATCATCGCTTCCGTCAGGCCGAGCACCCCGAACTTGCTCGCGTTGTAGCCGGTGCCGCCGGCAAACGGGTTCCGGCTGGCCAACGACGCGATGTTCACGATGAAGCCGTCTCCCGTCTCGCTCAGATGCGGCAAAGCGGCCTTCGAACAGTAGAAGACGCCGCCGAGGTTCACGTCCACCTGGGACTGCCACTCTTCCACGCTCATCTCGGAGATGGGCTTGAAGATGCCGAAGCCCGCGTTGTTCACGAGGATGTCAAGGCGGCCAAAGTGCGCCGCGGCTTCGTCGATGAGCCTTCGGCATTGGCCCGCGTCGCCTACGTCGGCCGCGATCCCGAGCGCCGATCCCTCTAGCCCCGCGGCTACGCCTCGCACGTCGTCCGCGGAGCGAGCGTTCACGACGACCGAGGCACCCGAACGAGACAGGTGTTGGGCGATCGCCAACCCAATGCCCTTGGTGCTTCCGGTCACGATCGCGACTTTGCCTGTCAGGTCCCGCATGTCGACCTCTTTCGTGTGAGCGTGAAGACGGGCCCGGCCTCGCCGGACCTCGAAGCGTTACCCTCGATCCATGAAGAGTGTGTCCATGACCGAGCAGAATCCGCAACGCGTCGCGCTGGTGACCGGTGGAGCGATCCGAGTTGGGCGGGCGATCACGATGGCGTTGGCCGCAGAGGGGTACGATCTCATGGTCAGCTACCGCTCCTCGGCCGGACCCGCGCAGCAAACCCAGGCGGCTGTTCAGGCGCTGGGTCGCCAATGCGAGACGGTACGCGCCGACCTGAGTGAGCCGAGCGCTGCAGGGCTCGTGATCGACGCGGTGCGGAGCAGATTCGGGCGACTCGACCTGGTGGTGAACTCGGCGGCGAACTTCGATGAGCGAGCACTGCTCGAAGTGGACGCCGACGCTTGGGACGCGTCCATGAGCGTCAACGTACGCGCTCCGCACCTGATCGTTCGGGCCGCCGCGGACCTCTTGAAGGAAGCGCGAGGGAGTGTGGTGAACATCGTCGACCTCTCGGCATTCCAGCCCTGGACGGACTACCCGGCCCACTCCGTCTCGAAAGCATCACTCGCGCACCTCACGCGAATACAGGCTCGCGCTCTCGGACCCGAGATCCGGGTGAATGGCATCGCGCCCGGGGCCGTGCTACAGCCGGACGACTGGTCTCCAGCGCGGTGGCACGCGCTGGCAGGGACGGCTCCGCTGCAGCGGGTCGGCACGCCGGACGACGTCGCACGGGCGGTGATCTTCTTCGCCGGGGCAGACTTCGTCACTGGCCAGATCCTGGCCGTAGACGGCGGGCGGATACTCGGGGCTCCGAAGCGTAATGGCGACTAGGTCACGGCGCTTCGCGGCGACCTGGTTGCTTGTTTGCGCCATCGCCTGCTCCGACACCGGTTCACCCGCCGGGCCCCAAGAAGAGCAGCCGGATACGATGCTCACGCCCGACGAGATCCCGACACCGCTCGCTGGGGGGGCGACGACGGTCTTCAGCGTCCGCGCCGACGCAGGCGTCGAGATCTCCGCGGGGCACTTCAGGGCGCTGGCCGCCCAGGCCCGCACGGCCGTGCTGCGTTTTCTCCATTCACTCTAGCTGGAGAGGGCCGCCTCGCCGACGTCGGCCTCGTCCGAACGCTGCGTGTGCACGTGGGCGCCTCCGTGCGCGAGCCATCGTTCCGCTTCGAGGGCCGCCATGCATCCAGTTCCCGCGGCCGTGACCGCCTGGCGGTAGAAGTCGTCCATCACGTCCCCGGCTGCGAACACGCCGGGCACAGACGTCTCGGTCCGCCACGCATGGGGCATCTCGATGTAGCCATTGTCCTTCAGTTTCACGGCGTCCCCGAGGAACGCCGTATTCGGCGTGTGCCCGATCGCGACGAAGAGTCCTCCGATCTGGACGTCGGATTCCTCGCCGGTGAGGGTGTCTTCGAGCCGTAGGCCCGTGACCACCTCTTCACCCACGACCTCCTTGACCACCTTGTTCCACTCAATGCGGATTTTCGGGTCCGCGAGCACCCGCTCCGCCATGATCTTGGAAGCGCGAAACTCGTCGCGCCTGTGCACGATCACTACTTCCTCGGCGAACTTCGTGAGGTACAGTCCGTCCTCCATCGCCGAGTCGCCACCGCCGATCACCGCGAGTACCTGGTCGCGGAAGGCGGGTAGCGCGCCGTCACAGACCGCGCACGCGCTCACGCCACCACCGGACTGGGCCAATCGCTCCTCGTTCGAGAGACCGAGCCACCTCGCGTTCGCGCCGGTCGAGAGAATCACCGAGTCCGCCAGGACCTTGGTCCCGTTGCTGGAAACCAGCCGGAACGGATACTCATCGAAATCGACTTCCACGATGTCTTCCCAAACCGACCGAGTGCCGAAACGCAATGCCTGGGCTCTCATCTCCATCATGAGGTCCTGGCCCATTACGCCGTCCTTGAACCCGGGGTAATTCTCGACCTCGGTCGTGAACATGAGTTGCCCACCGGGAATCATGGTACGGCTGCCCGCACCCTCGAAGACGAACGGCTCCATCTGGGCGCGTGCTGCATAGACCGCGGCCGTCCAGGCCGCGGGTCCGGATCCGATGATGACGACGGTCTCCCGTTCGCGCACGCCGGTTTCGGTCATAGATCTCTAATCCTTGAAAATCTTCATGTTCGTGGAGTGGCCCGGGTTCACGCGCGCCTCCGGGTTCACATAGTGGACGGCGTTGTTCACCGCAATCGCGGCCTCGGCATAACCCGTGGCGATGAGATCGAGCTTCCTCGGATAGTCGACCACGTCCCCGGCTGCGTAGATGCCCGGCACATTGGTAGCCATGAGTTGGTCGGCCTGGTTCTTCACGAGGTCCTTGCCGAGCACCTTCGCGAGCCCGCCTACGTCGAAGATGTATTTCTCGGGATAGAGTGCGGTGAACTGCCCGCCCAGTTCCGGAAGCGAATCGATGATCCAGCAGGAAGAGCCGCGCATGCCGGCATAGAAGGCGCCGAAGCGGCCAGTAGGGTCCCCTCCGCCGATGGTGATATCCCGACTTTCGTTTGCCATGAGTTACTGGAAGACTGTTCGCGCCGCGCGGCCCCGACTGGTCCTGCAACAGCCTTGAAGTTTAACCGCGCGGTCGAGCCGATCCAATCGGGCTCAGGATCGCGTTCTGCGCCTCAGATTCCCGTGGTGACGCCCCCGCCCCGGTAGAAATCAGACGCCTTGTAGCGACCGAGACCGCGAACGATCAACAGCTTGAGGCCGGCTGCGATCGGGACACCGATCAGCAAGCCGACAAAACCGAAGAAGAACCCTCCCAGCGCGAGCGCGAGCACGATCCAGACCGGGTGGAGACCCACCGAGTCGCCCACGATTCGAGGGCTGATGACGGTGCCTTCGAGCAGCTGCGCCACGATGAAGACCCCGGCCACTTTGAGGAGCGAAATCACCACGGTTCCGGTCACGAAAGCGATGAACAGTGCTGGCACGAGGCTCAGCGCCAAGCCCAGATACGGCACCACGGATAGCACCCCGACCATGAGGCCGAGCGTGCCCGCATAGGGGAAGCCAACGATGAAGAGACCAAGGCCCGTGATCGCCCCGACCGCCGCGGCAACAGTGATCTGACCCCGCAGATAGCGAGACAGAAGCCGATCGTAGTCCTTCGCGAACGACGTGATTTCCGCCTGGTTCCCGCGGGGCAACAGTGCCGCGATCGCTGTTGTGATCCTGTCCCAGTCCCGCAGCAAGTAGAACGTGAGGACCGGGGTCAGGACCACATAGCTCATGAGCCCCATCGCGGAGCCGACGCCACGGCCGAGCCCCCATACACCTGTGATGATCCACCCCCTGAGCGCTTCCTGACGCTCCTGGAGGAACGCCACCACCGCAGCAGAGTCGATCGCACGCAAGCGAGCGAGCACGGCCTCCTCGTCCACGAAGGGCACGTTGATCGCGAACAGACGTTCGTGCATCGTGTCGAGCCAGTCGGAGAGCAATGTAAGGAACTCCGGGGCCCGCTCGGAGAGTTCTCCGAGCTGCGTGAGCGCGGCCGGCACTGCGCCGAATACCAGCGCCGCGAAACCACCCACCACAGGTAGGGTCAACAGGAGGATGGCCAACGCACGCGGGACCCGACGGCGTTCCAGAACGTCTACTACGGGGTCGAGCATGTAGGCGAGCCCGACAGCCAGCACGAACGGCGCAAACAACGAACCGGTCGTGGATAGCAGCCAGACGAGCGTAAGCACGCTTACGGTGGACAGAAGCGCGGTATGGCCCTCCTTCCCACGGAACGGGAGGAGCACCGCCCAGAGCAGGAAGAGCAGCAATACCGGGTTGAGAATCGACCTTGCTGCGTACAGAAAAAAGCCGAGCACCAAGAGGGCCGCAGCCGCCTCGACGGCGCGCCATACAGTCAGCTGAACGTTCTCGCTCATTCGCTCTCCAGACCCTCCATGACCACTCGCTGGGCCACCTTCATCACCTCACCCGCGTTGTCGTAGGTGATCTTCTGGTCCGCCTCCGAGAGCACGACCCACAGACACTCCGAGATCCCTTCGCCCTTCTCGGGGACGGGGTCACCCGAGTCGGAATACATCAGATAAAACGTGGTGAACTTATGAATCTGAGCGCCTCGAGCGCGA
Source organism: Gemmatimonadota bacterium (assembly GCA_036338615.1). Lineage (GTDB taxonomy): Bacteria > Gemmatimonadota > Gemmatimonadetes > Longimicrobiales > Gaopeijiaceae > UBA1138. The sequence goes on along the minus strand of JAYZBT010000010.1, from coordinate 5,406 downwards.
AAGTACCAGTCGATCGTGACGAGTTCGGGACCGAGGCGGAGGTCCGTGAGCCCTGTCTCTTCCGCGACCTCCCGCAGGGCGGCCTGCGCCGGGGTCTCGTTCTCTTCGAGGTGACCCTTGGGCAAGCCCCAGTTCAGATACGGGTCTCGAATCACGAGGGCTTGCGTGACGCCCCCGATCTCGCGCAGCACTACACCCCCTGCGCTCCTCTCGACCTTGGCCGAATCGGATGTCGGCGCTTCGGGCTTCAAAAGATCGAGAGCCGGACATACTTGCGCGGATTTTCACGCAGGTCTTGCAATAGCAGGTCGATCTGCGCAAGCACGTCCTCTGCCCGAATCGCGAGCGTGCTGTCCACGAGCAAGCGCCCGATCGCCCCCTCTCCGGCCTCGAGGCGGGCCGATATTCGATCGAGACGCGCAAACGCGGAATCCGCGCGCTCGATGGTCCCCGCGATGCCGCTGGTCGATGACGAGAGGTTGCTCGCGATGTCCTGGATGCCGGACGATGCGACCCTGACGTTGGCGATAATCGTGTCGATCTGAGCGTCCCCGAGTATCTCTTCCATTCGTTCGAAAGAACGCCGCGCGACTCTCGATGCCTGTTCGATCTCGAACAAGGCACTGTCCGCGCTCGCGGTGACGCTGCCGGCCACCACCGACTGCTGCACCACCAAGTCACGAATCTCGAGACTGATCGTGTCCAGGTTGGCGATGGCCGAGGCGAGCGCGGTCGCGGTCTCCTCGTTGAACGCGAGCTCGAGTCGGTCCGTCAGACCCCTCAAGTTGTCCGAAATCTGCTCCGCCGAAGCGGTCAAACGCGACAACTCCGGCAGCGCATACCCCCCCCACACGTTCGGACCCTCATCATCCGGGACCTCATAGAACGGGTAGCGGGGGAAGTCGGGCCTGCTCACGACTTCGGCTTGCCAATCCCCGAACATCGATTCCGGGCCGAGCAGGACCGCCGGGTCTTCCGGTAACACGACATCCTCGTTCTGGTCGAGCAGTAGGGAGACTCGGACCACCGCACCGTCGACTGTGATTTGGTCGACCCTGCCGATGCGAACCCCCAGGTACTTCACCGCGTTGCCACGATTGAGCTGGGCCACTCCGGCGAGCAGCACATCCACTTCGATCTGCGGGCGACCGAAGTTCACGCGCTGCAGCCATAGTGTTCCCACCACGGCAACGAGGGTGGAGAAAATGATCACCACACCCACCAGGGACTCCCGACCTCGGCTCATCGCACTTGCTCCATCAACTCAGGCCTCCCCTCCACGAATCCCCTGACGAGCGGATCCTCGCACGCGCGTAGCTCGTCCGGTGTGCCATCGAAGCGGATGCGTCCATCGTAGAGCATCGCGATACGGTCTGAGATCCGAAAGGCACTCTTCATGTCGTGTGTGATCACTACCCCCGTGACTCCGAGTTCGTCGGACATGCGCACGATCAGTTCGTCGATCACCGCGGTCGTTACGGGGTCGAGGCCCGTGGTCGGCTCGTCATACAGCATGTATTTCGGCCGCGTGGCAATGGCGCGAGCGAAGCCAGCCCTCTTCCTCTGACCACCCGACAACTGGGCCGGCAATTTCTCTTCGGTCCCGTCCAGGTCCACCATCCGCAGACACTCCGCCACTCGCTCGTCGATGGCCTCGTCGCTCATGTCGGGGATTCGCTTGAGGCCCATGCCCACGTTTTGTGCGATCGTCATCGAGTCGAAGAGCGCCGCGAACTGGAAGACATAGCCTACGTTCCGACGCAGCTCGTACAGGGACTCCTGATCGAGACGGCTGACGTTCTGTTCGTCGACATACACCTCTCCATCATCCGGCCGGAGAAGGCCGACCATGTGCTTGAGGGCCGTCGACTTGCCGGACCCCGAGCCCCCGATGATCGAGACCGTCTCGCCATCATGGATGGTCAGCGTGAGCCGCCTCAAGATCTGCACGTTGCCGAACGCCTTCTCCACGTCGAAAAGCCTGATGCTCATCTTAGGAGCGTCGCCGCCCAAAAGGCGTCCAGGGCCAGGATGATCATGGTCGACACCACGACCGCACGGGTGGTCGTGCGGCCCACGCCTTCGGCCCCGCCGGTGGTGTGGAATCCGAAGAAACACCCCACCGAGGTGACTGTGAGGCCGAACGTGGCCGACTTGATGACCGAGAACCAGACGTCCCAGGGCACGAAGAAGAGACGAAGGCCCTTCAGGAACTCGAACGAGGACATGTCCAGCCTGACAATGGCGGTGCCGAGCCCCGCCGCGATCCCCAATGCGTCGGCCAGGATGACCACGACCGGGAACATGATGACACCTGCGATGACCCGGGGGACGACCAGGTAGGCGACCGGGTCGTACGCCAAGGTCTCCAGGGCGTCGATCTGCTCGGTGACCCGCATGGCGCCGATCTCGGCCGCGATGTTCGCTCCGACTCGCCCGGATAGCGCCAGGCCAGTCAGGACGGGGCCCAGCTCCAGTAGCATCGTCTTTCCGACGAGGGTACCCACGAAGTACAGCGGCACCGCCCCCGTGAACGTGTAGTCTGCCTGTAGCGCGAGCACGACGCCTGTGAAGAGCGCGACGAAAAGCGCGATCGGCACCGACTCCACTCCGATCTTCGCCATCTGCCCGAGTAGATGGGGCGCCCAAAGCGAGCCCTTGCGAAGGGCCCGCGCAGCGTCGACGGCGAGATACCCGGCCCGCCCAACGGCCCCCACAATGCGCAGAGTCCTGCGTCCGACGGCCCGGACCGGATGAAGCATGAAGGACCTGGGTGAAGCGTGATTCCTACTCGCCGGGGCCGCCCTCGCTCTCCAGCGTGAACTCCACCTCGTTGGCACGGCCGTCATCACCGGGCAGCGTATAGGAGATGCGAATCCGCCTTACCGCCGCTCTCGGGTCCGTGAGCGACAACTCGAAGTCCAGCGCCTGGTCGTGTGATATGATCCGCGTACGGATTCGATCACCCAACTCGGCCCGAGGTCCATTCACTGGATTGCGGAAGAGGGTCTTCGTGGATTGGCGACCTGTTTCGAGCTGTCGCGTGACCTTGACCAGTTTCAGCCAATCCGGCTGATAGTTCACGCCGTACTCGAAGCCACACTGGTCGGCTCCGCTGCCCTCGCGATTGTGACGCGCCACCCCGACTCCTCCGAAGAGGTCGAGTCCATGATTAATTTGTAAACGAATGTTTCTCCGAACACACCGAATTGTCAAGTTTTGTGATTCTCGGGCCCGGCGGAAGCGCAACGCCGCGAACGGTCTCCGCCCTATCTCCTGGTTCGATTGTTCCCGCTAAATATTCAGAGGCACCGGCACGAAAGTCAGGAAAAATATGATGACCAAAACCAACCCCAGGATGCGACGGGTCCGTCCGATGTGCTTCTCGGGTTGCACCACCGTGGGATGGTTCAGGCGGCCCCTGTGCATCACGGCGATCAGGAGCGCCCAAGCCCACCATCCCCACCAGAGGAAGCCCAACGGCAGCAACGCCACCATGAAGAGGCGCGCCGCAGTAGACTGATGCTTCGGCACGAGCGCGTACAAGATATGACCCCCGTCGAGCTGGCCGAGCGGAAGCAGGTTCAACGCGGTGATGAACAGGCCGAGCCATCCTACGAGCGCGAGTGGGTGCAGAAGAATCGGAGTCTCTCCGAGCACGCCTGGCGCGAACAGGGTCGCGAGCACCTGGGCGATCGCACCGGTGCCGAGCCAAACGGCTTGGCCGGCGAACTGGATGACGAAAGGCGCTTCCGCCGTGGCGCGCCCGGGCACGGCCGTCGAAAGCGCAAAGCCGATGGCAAGCAACGGAACCGACAAGGCGAAGCTCGCCAGCGGGCCGGCTGCTCCTACGTCGAATAGAATCGATCGTCGCACAGTCGGGCCCTTGAGCCGAATGAATGCACCCACCGTCCCGATGATCGAGAGATACGGCGGAAACGGTATGAAGTACGGCAGCGTGGCCCGAACCCGGTGCTTCCTTGCGGCGAAGTAGTGTCCCATCTCGTGCGCGAGCAACACGCCCATGAACGGCAGCGCGAACGGCGCTCCGACCCTGAGGGCGGCCCAACTCAGGCCCGAGGGGTACGGGATCCTCATCTCACCCAGCCGAAAGACCTCCGTAGTGAAGGGATCCAGACCGACCATGAGCGCGCCGGCCGCCATCGTAGTTACCAGCGTGGCCGCGAACAGCGCCAAGTGAAGCCAGGGCCCACGACCCCGTTCGTCCGTCGCATGGTATACCAGGGCGACGGAGGTTGTCCCGTCCTCGTGGTGTAGGTAGCACGACGCGGGCCAGGCGCGGAGCGCAGCCTGCACTTCGGGCGAGGCACCGTCCAGGTCCGAGCGGAGCGTTCCCTGGAGCAGCGTATCGTTGGGTAGGGAGGTCAGACGGTACTCGGCCAGGAGGGGGAGCCACAGGCCCGGATCAGGCTTGACCTCGCTTCTGCCGGTCATTATTGTGGCCTCAAGTCCATAAACCCCCGCGCGCGCGCCTGGCGCGTCCCTCCTCTAGGATCGCTCGGGTTTGCTGTCTTCCTCCCCGAGTACCAGGCTCACCCCGCAGGAATCGTCCACACTCATCGGAGCCCTCCACGTGGACATCGCAGAACTCAAAGACAAAAGTGTAGGAGAACTACACGACCTCGCCAACGAACTGAACATCAGCAACTTCAATGGCGTCTGCAAGCAAGATCTGATCTTCAAGATCGAGCAGAGTCTGCTGGAAGTCGGGGAGGTTCTGCGCGGCGAGGGAGTCCTCGAGATCCTGCCGGAAGGGTACGGATTCCTACGCTCGCAAGACTGGAATTATCTGTATGGTCCGGATGACATCTACGTCAGTCCGTCGCAGATAAAGCGATTCGATTTACGCACCGGAGACATGATCAACGGGCAGGTGCGTCCGCCGAAGAGCGGCGAACGCTACCTCGCACTGTTGAAGGTCGAGTCCGTGAACACGCTGGACCCGGAGGAGGCCACAAACCGCGGGCACTTCGACGACCTCCGACCACGCTACCCCGAGGGCCGCCTGACGCTCGAAGTCGCGGGCAACGAGAGCCTCTCCATGCGCATCATGGACCTGATCGCCCCGATCGGAAAGGGTCAACGCGGCTTGATCGTGTCCCCGCCGAAGGCAGGCAAGACGACGATCCTCCAGCAGATGGCCAATTCGATAACGAAGAACGAGCCGGACGTGCACCTCATCGTGCTGCTGATCGACGAACGCCCGGAGGAAGTCACCGATATGGAGGAGCAGGTCGGCGCCGAGGTCATCTCGTCGACCTTCGACGAGCCCGCCGAGCGCCACGTCCAGGTCGCCGAGATGGTGATGGAGAAAGCCAAGCGTCTGGTGGAGCACGGTCGGGACGTCGTGATCCTGCTCGACTCGATCACCCGCTTGGCGCGCGC
>JAYZBT010000009.1:0-4421 GCA_036338615.1 Gemmatimonadota bacterium | reverse complement strand
CCGGTGGGGAGGCCTCGTGCGGCTGATGGACGTGGGCGCGATGAGTCTTAGTTGGCGGGCAGCGTGTATTGCGGCTCGTCCGGAGGCTGGACGCTCGTATCGCGCTCCCAACCTTCGTTTTCCAGCTTGAGGGTCTGGATGGCCACGCCAGACCGCTCGGATCTTCGTTCCGTCGCAGACCAGACTTCGCACCGTGGAGCTCGTTCCCTACGAGGCGCTGAAGAACCTCGACCTACCCCCGGTGGGCGGCCATCTGGGTTCCAATGCCGGCGGGCCCCTGGTCACCAAGACGCTCTCGATCGTCAACTCGGGCGCCCGCGACGTGCCGACCATGGAGGCAAGCAATACCTCGGGGTCGCCGTGGGCGGCCGCTAGCGAGCGGCGGTCAACTCGTCGAACACGTTCTGGATCCTCACGGGCGCGAGCGGCCAGTCCAGGTCGCCTGTCTCGACTCTGGACGCGATGTCGTCGCGCGTCGCGCCTGACGCGATCTCCGCGCGCACGCGATCGAGCACAGTCTCGAGTTTGCTCCGGAACGTCCTGATGTCGGCCTTGCTCAAGACCGGACCGTGGCCCGGAATCACGGTGTCGAAGTCGAGGGCCAACAACCGCGTTAGAGTCCCTGGCCATTCGAGCACGCTGCCACCGTTGCCGAAGTCCCAAAACGGCGACAGGGTGCTGCCGTCCAACCGTTCGCCGAATACGAAGAGATCGCCGGTATGCACCGCCCTCAGGTCAGGGAAGTAGACCACCGCATCCCCGTTGGTGTGACCGCGTCCGAAGTGGTGCATGCGGACCTCCACGCCGCCGAGGAAGACGGCGGTCTCATGCGCGAAGACGACGCGTGGCGCGCCCGCCAGGTTGTTGCGCACGATGTTGGCGCGAGCGTTCTTGTGCGCGATCACTTCGGCAGACTGCATGAAGTCGGCATTGCTGCCGGCGTGGTCTCCATGGTGATGCGTGTTGAGCACATACTCGATCGGCTGGTCGGTGACGCTCCGCACCTGGTCGGTGATGAACTCGAAACTGTGGGGGAACTTGTCGTCGACGATGATCACGCCTCCGTCGGTCACCCGGACCGCCACGTTCCCGCCCGACTGACTGCCGTCGAAGCCGGGGATGATGTAGAGGCCGTCCATCACTTCGCGAATCTGAAGCCGCGCCTCCTGTTCGGGAGCGAAGGGGGGGCGTTCCTGGCCGCCCACCACGGTGAGCCAGCAACCGAGGCCGACGATGGTCAGCCAACCGAGAATCTTCCAAGCCCGCATCGAAATCAGCGCAGATGCTCGTTGAAGAAGGCGACCGTACGTTCCTGCGCCAGCGTGGCGGCTTCTTCGTCGAAGCGAGGCGTGGTGTCGTTGTGGAAACCGTGATTGGCTCCCTCGTACATGTGCATCGTATACGTCTTCCCGCCGGCTTCCAGAGCATCGTGGTACTCGGGCCAACGGGCGTTGATGCGCTCGTCCAGTCCACCGTAGTGGATGAGTAGCGGCGCCTGGATCTGTGCCACGTCTCCGCTCGCGGGGGCCGCCCCATAGAACGGTGCGCCGGCGCCGAGGTTGGGCAGGCGCACCGCCAACTGATTCACCACACCACCGCCGTAGCAGAACCCGACTGCTCCGACGCGACCGGTCGAGGAGGAGTGAGTGCGTAGGTACTCGAAGGCCGCGACCCAGTCCTCCATCATGACGGCTCGGTCGAGCTGACGTTGCATGGTACGACCATCGTCATCGTTTCCAGGGTACCCGCCGAGCGGTGTCAGGGCATCGGGACCCAACGCGACGAAGTTGGCCGCGGCGAAGCGGCGGACGACGTCCTCGATGTAGGGGGTGAGACCGCGGTTTTCATGGATGACCAGGACCGCTGGCTTGGGCTCCGTAGCCCCGTCCGGCACGGCCATGTACCCGCGCATCGTGCCTGATCCGTTCGGGGAATCGTACTCGACGTACTCGGCACGAATGCGCTCGTCCGCTTCCGGAACCTGAGCGGCCCATGCGTATCGGGGCTGCAGAGCGTCGAGCACCGCGACCGCAGCCGTGCCGCCCCCGACGACCTTGGCGGCGCCTTCCAGGAAGGCGCGGCGATCGATGAACCCATGTATGTAACCGTCGAAGAGAGCGAGTACCTCTTTCGGGAAATCACTAGCCCTTTTTCTCTCAGCCATCTTGCTTCCTCCGGATCCCGGTCGTGCCTGTCGCGCTTTCATTCATCTACCCGTGTCATTATCCGCTGCGCGGACTCGGCTGCGCAAACGGCCTGGGTGACCCTATCGGTCCGGCGCCTGGGCCGCCACTGTGTGCCTTGCCGGCACCGCCTGGATGCGGGCGGGCCCGACTGCCTGATCCCACGATGCCTACGATCTGATCGCGGGCTCAAACCGCCTCGAATCCATGCTCTCACGTCTGCACCTTCGCTCAAGTCGATTGCTGCTCATCTCCGCATTCGCCGCACTCGTCGCTGCCTGCGCCGAGCGCGCAATTCCGGTCCCGATGGACGTAGTCGAAGCGTCGATCGACGATGTGCAGCAGGCGATCCTCTCGGACCAGACGACGTGTCGCATGGTGGTCGAGGCCTACCTCGATCGAATCGACACCTATGAGGCCCGCATCAACGCGATCACGGTCCTGAACCCGAACGCACTGGCTCGAGCGGACTCGATCGACGCGGCGGTTTCCGCGGGCGAGCAGCTCGGTGCTCTCTTCTGCGTGCCCATGCTCGTGAAGGACAACTTCGACACCCACGACATGGTGACCACGGGCGGCTCGATCGCGCTTCGCGAAAGTATCCCGCCGGACGACGCATTCATGGTGCGGCGCATCCGCGAGGAGGGCGCCATCGTCATCGCGAAGACCAACATGGCCGAGTGGGCTTTCAGTCCGAGACAGACCGTGAGCTCCTCGTTCGATACCACACGCAACGCGTACGCACTCGATCGCGTGCCCGCCGGGTCCAGCGGCGGGACCGCGTCGGGCGTCGCGGCGAGCTTCGGGCTGATCGGGCTCGGAAGCGACACCGGAAACTCGATACGGGGTCCTTCGTCGCATTTGGCGCTGGTGGGCATCCGCTCCACGATCGGTCTCACTAGCCGTGACGGCGTGATCCCGCTCGCCTTCGATCGAGACATCGCGGGCCCGATGGGCCGCACCGTCCGGGACGTCGCCCACGTCTTCAATGTGGTGGCCGGGTACGATCCGGCGGATCCGTACACGGAGGACGGCAGAGAGGAGAAGGAGGACGACTACCGCTCGTTCCTCGATGCGAACGGCCTGCAGGGCGTGCGCCTCGGGGTGCTGCGCGCCCTCGTCGACACCGAGGACGCCGACACGGCGGTCACACGCGTATTCGAGGGTGCCGTGGCGGATTTGCGACGGCTGGGCGCCGAAGTCGTCGACCTCGCCTTCGACGTGTCTGCGCAGCGCAATCGACCGAATATGTCCTGCCCTCGTTTCCGGTACGACATGGGCCAATACCTGGCGTCGCTCGGCGACGGGGCTCCCATCCGGGACGTCTTGGAAGTGCTCGAAACCGGCCAGTACTCCGACTACGTCGAGCGTGGTCTGCGAGGCTACACGCGCCGGCCCGTGGACCTGCATCCCGCCGACTTCAACCCTCCATGCCCCGACTACTTCGAGAACGAAGGGCGGCAGGGGTATCGGTCGGATCTCATCGCTGCGATGGACGAGGCGGGCGTCGAGGCCGTGCTCTACCCGTCTTGGACGAACCCTCCGGCCCACATCGACCAGGCGCGGGCCGAGTACCGGGGCGACAACAGCCAGCGCGTAGCGCCCCAGACCGGCATGCCGGCGATCACCGTGCCAATGGGCTACACGTACAACGACCTCCCGGCGGGCCTCCAGATCCTAGCCAGGCCGTATGCGGAGGGGCTGCTGTTTCGGCTCGCCTATGCGTACGAGCAGGGTACTCGGCACCGACATCCTCCGAACGGTTTCCCGGCGCTGGGCGTGAACTGAGGGCGTCGGGCGGGACGAAAAGCGATGCCGCTCAGCCCCGTCCGGGGTCCGAGTGGAGAATGGCGTAGAGGGCTAGGTCTTCCAGTGTGTCATCCTTGAGCACATGCTCCCGACGAACCCCCTCCAGCGTCATGCCGAGTTTCTCCATTACCCTGCCCGACGCGGGATTTCGCGTGAAGTGGTGAGCTTCGATGCGGTTCAAGCCGAGGGAGGAGAACCCGAATTCGATCATGGCGCCGGCGGCCTCCGTGGCGTAGCCGCGGTTCCAGAAGGGAACTCCGATCCAATATCCGAGCTCTCCGCGCAGGTGCTCGAGCTTCAGATGAATGCCGATCGCGCCCAGCACGCCGTCTTCCGCCGTCGTCACCGCCAGCGTGAGGATCTTCCGCTCCGCCCAGTTGCCCGCCTGCCCTTCGATCCAAGCTTTTGCCATTCCGTCTTCGTAGGGAT
>JAYZBT010000008.1:0-8223 GCA_036338615.1 Gemmatimonadota bacterium | reverse complement strand
GTGCGTCCCTCGTCGTTCTTGATGACGATATGGCGAACGTTCCCTTCATGGATCAGGTCCTTGATCTTCTCGATCACCCGGTCGCCGCTTACTCTGTGCTTCTCCCGGCCGTCCGCCGGCTCCTCGATTCGCCGATCGTCCCGTGCGCCTTCATCGGTCATCGTCGCTCCTCTCCGCTTGATTGGTGGTCGATCCGTCGTACGATGGTGGTGGTCACAAGATGCGTGAGGAGCCCGTCTTGCTCACGCCTTGCCGCAGGGTTCCGCGACCGCAAGCGTCGATTTCCCCCTCCAGATACCCACACAGGGTCCGTCCTGCGTGCTCGTGTCGTTCGGCTTTCGGGGCGTTGTTTGTAGCCGAGGTCAGTGCTGAACCACGGCGCAACGCAGCAACCCAAGTGCACAAATCCGTAATCTCGGGTATTGTCCGTCCGTCCCACATCCCCCTCTGGTGCCGATCCTTGAACGAAGCCCGTTTTCTCCTCCTCCAAGTCCGAGATCCCGACGACCCGATCCGCGAACACGAGGCCTCGTGCTTTTCCAGGGCCCTCGGGACTGGAAACGGCCAACTCCAGAGTTTTGATCTACTCACTGGTGCTCCGTCCCCGGCGCACCTGGACGCTGTCGACGTCGTGCTGATCGGAGGGAGCGGGGACTACTCCGTGGTGCGCGGGGGCGCATGGCTTCCCGCGGCGCTCGAGGCGATGGTCGGACTCTATGAGTCGGGAAAGCCCACCTTCGCCTCCTGCTGGGGTTTCCAGGCGCTCGCCCGGGCCCTGGGCGGTGAAGTGGTCACCGACCGTGACCGAGCCGAGGTGGGGACGGTCTGGTTGGAACTCACGCCGGAGGGCGCGCGTGATCCCGTGTTTGGACCGGTCGGGCCAAGGTTCGCGGTCCAGATCGGTCACGAGGACATCGTGACGGCTTTGCCTGAGGGGGCCGTCCTACTCGCGTCGAGCGAGACAATCGAGAACGAGGCGTTCTGTTTCCCGGGCAAGCCGATCTACGCGACGCAGTTCCACCCGGAGCTCGATCGCGCCGGCTTGATCGCACGAATCGCACGCTACCCCGCGTACCTCCCATTGACCGGCGCCTCGTCCCTCGAGGAGTTTCGGAAGATGACACCGGAGACCCCGGAGGCCGAGTCGATCATGCCGCGCTTCCTGCGGCACGTGCTAGACGAGTGATGGCTCGGTGGAGGCGCCTGGATCTGCGGCGCGCGCGCTACCTGGTGCCGCTCGCGACCGTACTCCTGCTCTCCGCCTTTCAATACCGCCAGCGTTGGGGCACCGGGTGGATTCCGCGCCCCTACCGGGAAGGACTCCCGACGGCGTCGAACGGGGTCCCCAATCGTGGCTTCACGTTCTGCCGGCTCCTCTATGACCACGTCCGTTACGAGCCGATGGGCCACGGGTGGAATACCGACTATCCAGGGTCGGACTACAACTTCATCGACCGGCTGGAGGAGCTCACGGCCACGTGGCCCGCTCAGTGGGGCGACGGACAGCCTGGCAACGCGGTCGTGCGCGCGACGCAGAAAGAACTCTTCGAATGCCCCTTCCTGTTCATGTCCGACGTGGGCACGGTGGGCTTCAGTGAGGGTGAGGTCCTGGCGTTGCGTGAGTATCTGCTGAAGGGCGGCTTCATCTGGGTCGATGACTTTTGGGGTGGGCTGGCCTGGCGGCAGTGGGAGAACCAGATCACCGCCGTGCTTCCCGAATACGCCATCGTGGACATCACGCCAGACCACATGATCATGCATGCGCTCTACGTGGTCGAGAAGGTCCCGCAAATACCGTCCATCCAATGGTGGCGAGGCAACGGTCGGCGCGGCACGTCGGAGCGCGGGCGTGAGAGCGCCACGCCCCACTTGCGGGCGATCTTCGACGAGCAGGGTCGCGCGCTCGTCGTGATGACGCACAACACCGACATCGCCGATGGCTGGGAGAGGGAAGGGGAGGATGACGAATTCTTCTACTCGTTCTCACCCGATGCCTACGCGCTCGGCATCAACGTCGCGTTGTACTCGATGAGTCACTGAGGGTAGCGCCCCCCCTGCTCGGCGGCTCCAGCTTCCGCGGAAACCACGGTCGGCGTCGACCGGCCTCCCTTCAGTTTCCGCGGAAACTGCGTTCGCTCATCCGCCGCTCGTAGACACGGCACGGATCGCGAGCCCCTTCCCCCGGCGGTCCGCGATCTCGACGTCGGCAAGGTGCTCAATCGCGTGCTCCCATCCGCTCGGCTCGTCGATCCACTCGATGATGATCCCGTGTGCACCGAGCTCGGACGCCTCCTCCCGCATCGCTTCGATCAGGTCGGACTCATCGGTCCAGTCGTCGTCCACGCGAGCGTGCACGAGCGCGATCGGCTCAAACTCGTACGGCACGTCGGTCTCCTGCACATAAACGATCACATCGTACGGATCGACCGGTGCGTACCGCGCGCTGGGATCCAAACGGACATGGCTGGTATGCATGCACGCCGAGAGGGTCAAAATCGCCACGCCCATCATCACCTTCCTCATCTCAACGTCTCCTCTCCGGAGGGCCCGGGCTCGATCGCCCGGTGTCAGACAGAGGAGAGGCACGACCCGTGCCGCGCGGGAATCCGCCTAAACGCTAGGGAGTCGCTGGTGCGGTGTCCTTCCTAGGTGACACACGGCGGCGTTTCCGGATGCTGAAGACTACACGCCAACTGAGCAGAAGCACGAGGCAGGCGCCCAGGAAGAGCGGTAGCCGCACATCGGCCTTCACCAGCCAGTAGAAGTGGATCACCCCGAGCGTCGCCGTCAGGTAGACGCCGCGGTGCAAGACCGTCCACCGCGTGCCGAGCTGGCGGATCCACCCCGTCGTCGAGGTGATCGCGAGCGGGATCAGGATGATGAAGCCGGCGAAGCCCACAGTGATGTACGGGCGCTCGATCACGTCCTCGATCATCCAGGCCCAAACGAACGTCTGGTCGAGCCCCGACCAGATGCTGAAGTGCAGGAACGCGTAGAAGAATGCGAAGAGGCCGAGCGTCCGGCGCAGCTTGATGACCCGATTCCAGCCTGTGAGTCTTCGAACGGGTGTCACCGACAGCGTGATCAGGAGCAGCACCAGCGTCGTCATCCCTGTGACGTGGGTCAGCTTCTCGATCGGGTTGGCGCCGAGTGACACCTTCGCGACCGGGTTGGCGGCATACGCGTCGAAATAGAAGGCGGCGCCGAGCCACGCGGCCGGGGTCAATGCACAGATCCAGAGCACGACCTTCAGGCCGAGAATCGCCCTCTTCTCATTCATGATGGGGTGCCTAGGTACAGGCTAAGTGTGCAGCCCTAGATCCACCGTGTGAGATCCATGCCTTCGTACATCGACTGCACTTCGTCCGTGTACCCGTTGAACATCAACGTCTCGCGTCGACGGAACTCGCCCAGGCGGCGCTCGCGCTTCTGGGTCCAGCGCGGGTGATCGACCTGAGGGTTCACGTTGGCGAAGAAGCCGTATTCACGGCGGTTCTGGACCCACCACGTGTTGCGAGGCATCTCCTCGACGAAGTTCATGCTCACGATCGACTTGATGCCTTTGAAGCCGTACTTCCAAGGCATGATGAGCCGAAGCGGCGCGCCATTCTGGTTCGGCAGATCCATGCCGTACACGCCGGTCGTCATCAGCGTCAGCGGGTTCATCGCCTCATCCAGGCGCAGGCCTTCGACGTAGGGCCAGTCGAGGACGCGGGTACGCTGCCCCGGCATCTCCGACGGCCGGACGACCGTTTTGAACTCGACGTACTTCGCGTCGCCCATCGGGTCCGCCCGCTTCACCACGTCCGCCAGGGGGAAGCCGCGCCACGGAACCACGATCGACCACGCCTCCACGCAGCGCATGCGATAGACCCGGTCCTCCACGTTACTCGGCCCGATGAAGTCCTCGAGGTTGTAATCGCCCGGGTTGTTCACCAGCCCTTCGACCCGGATCGACCACGGAGCCGGCTGGAAGTCACCCGCGTTTCTGCTCGGATCCTCTTTCTGGGTACCGAACTCGTAGAAGTTGTTGTACGTCGTGACGTCCCTGTACGGGTTCAGCTCCTCGCCGAGCTCCGACTTCATGTTCGCGAAGCGCGCCGGGACCTCCTGGGCCGGGCCGTCAGTGATACCGCGCAGGGCCCTGGGCGCGATGGCCAAAGCCGCCGCACCGACCGCTGCGTTCCGAATGAAGCGACGACGGTTCACATACACGTGTTCGGGCGTGATTTCCGAAGAGGGGACGTCACTGGGCTTACGAGTCCGGATGATCATGGAGGCTCTCCTGCCGGGTTCTAGGCAACACCTAAGTATGGGGCCGGATTCGAACCTCGAACACCCGGGAGGAGGGGAGGGTTCCTTGGGGGGCATCTCTGGCGAGAGCGTAGGTGATAAGGCTCGCCCCCCGCTAAGCCAACACCGCCGCCGGCTCCACCGCCAGCGCCTCCCGCACCGCGGTGACATGCACACCGTACATCGCCAACAGCAACGCGACGCCCGAGAGGGTCACCGCGCAGCAGTAGGTGACCGCTGTACGTCCGTTTCTGGAGCGGACTCAAACGGATCAATCCAGCGCCATCCCGCTTTCTCGCACCTCTTCTCAGGTCTACCTTGCTTCCCTCCCGGCGCCGATGGCGCCACGTCCCCGAAACACCCGCGGAGCCCCCAATGTGGTCGTTAGTCGGACGCCGCCGTAGCCTCTCACCGTTGTCCGCCGCCGTGGTTTCATTGGCGGTTCTGGCGCCCAACTCGGTCCCTGCGCAGAGCCTCGCCGACCTCCGTGAGGACTTCTTCTCCGGCTCGGACTTCCGCTACGTGGGCCCGGTCGGCAATCGTGTGAGCGCGGTGGCCGGCGAGCCCGGCAACACTAACGTTTACTACTTCGGCGCGGCGTCCGGCGGCGTCTTCAAGAGCGAGGATGCGGGCCACACATGGCGACCTGTCTTCGACGACCAGGAGGCCCAGTCGATCGGAGCGCTGGCGGTGGCCCCGTCGGATCCGAACGTGGTCTGGGCTGGCACAGGCGAAGCCTTCATCCGCAGCAATGTGTCGATCGGCAATGGAGTGTATCGCTCGACCGATGGCGGCGAGAGCTGGAGCCACATGGGTCTGGAGGCGAGCGGCCGCGTGGGGAGGATCGCAATCCATCCTCGTGACCCCGACATCGTATTCGTAGCCGCCGTCGGGCACCTGTACGGAACGCTCGACGAATTCGCGGACGGCCCCGCGCAGCAACGTGGCCTGTACCGCACGACCGACGGAGGAGAGACCTGGACTCAGGTGTTGAGCGGCGGCCCGAACTCGGGCGCGATCGACATCATGATGAACCCGGTCAATCCGCGTATCCTATTCGCAGCCACGTGGCAAATGCGGATGTGGACCTGGGGTCGGGAGAGCGGCGGCCCGGAGAGCGGCCTCTGGATGAGCCGGGATGGCGGAGACAGCTGGACCCGCCTCGAGGGCAACGGGCTACCGCGCGGGGTTATGGGCAAGATCGGCCTCGGCGTTTCTCCGGACGATCCAGATCGCGTGTACGCGCTCATCGAGACGAGCTCGAACGCGGCCTTCGAGGCGTTCGACGACCACGAGGGCACACTCTGGCGATCCGACGATGGCGGCCGTTCCTGGCGAATGGTGAACGCAGATCACGCGCTTGCCCAGCGGCCGCTCTACTACACGCGCATGGCCGTCGCGCCCGACGACGTGGACGAGGTCCACTTCATGTCCACGGCGCACACCAAATCGCTCGACGGGGGGCTCACGTTCTCGTCGATCGGTGGTGGCGACAACCACGACATGTGGATCGATCCGCTGCTACCGGACCGAATGATCGTCGGCAACGATCAGGGCGTGAAAATCTCGACGAATCGGGGTCGCAACTGGTACCGCCCGCTGCTGCCGATTGCGCAGATGTATCACGTCTTCACCGATACCAAAGTGCCCTATAACCTGTATGGGAATCGGCAAGACGGCGCGTCCAGCGGGGGGCCTTCGAACACCCTGAGCGGAGGTACGATCCCGATCGGGGCCTTCCGCTCCGTGGGCGGCTGCGAGTCCGGCTTCGCGGTCCCCGACACGGTAACAAACGACATCGTGTGGTCGGGCTGCTACGAGGGCATCCTCGACCGGCACCAGATCTCGACTGGAATCTCCCGCACCGTGAGCGTTTGGCCGGACAACCCGGAAGGGTGGGCTGCGGGCGACGTGCGCTACCGCTTCCAGTGGACCTTCCCTGTGCACATATCCCCCCACGACAACGAAACGGTCTACGCGGGCAGCCAGCACGTGCATCGGACGACCGACGCAGGTCAATCCTGGCAGCTCATCAGCCCGGATCTGACGCGCAACGACACGACCCGGCAGCAGAAGTCGGGTGGCCTCACCACCGAGGACGTGAGCCCGACGTACGCTTCCGTCCTGTTCGCGATCACCGAATCGCCCATCGTGCCCGGCCTCATCTGGACGGGCTCCAACGACGGGCTCGTACAAGTCACGCGAGACAACGGAGCGAGCTGGACCGACGTGACCGGAAACATCCCGGATCTGCCGGAGTGGGGCACGGTGAGCAACGTCGAGCCGTCGCGCTTCAACCCAGCGGTCGCGTACATCACCGTGGACTTTCATCAACTCGGGCATAACGACCCTTACGTCTATCGCACGGACGACTACGGCGCATCGTGGCACTCCATCGCGGACGACGTCCCCCGCAGCGTCTTCAGCTACGCACACGTGATCCGAGAAGACCCGACCCGCGCCGGGATGCTCTACCTCGGCACGGAGAACTCCGTGTACGTCTCCTTCGACGACGGCGAACGTTGGCTGCCGCTGCAGGGCGACCTACCGCATGCACCGGCTTATTGGCTGACGGTGCAGAGCCACTTCAACGACCTCGTCATCGGCACCTACGGACGAGGCTTCTGGATCCTCGACGACATCACCGCGATCCAGCAGATGACGGACGAGGTCATGGCCAGCGCCGTGCATCTCTTCGAGCCGCGACCGGCTTATCGATTCATGCCTCGGGAGGGGGCCAACAGTCAGCCGGGCGATCCGGCCGCGGGTCAGAACCCAACGAGCGGCGCCTCGATCAACTTCTACGTATCGAGCCCGCCCGAGGGTCGCGTGCGCGTCGAGATCCTCACCGAAGACGGAGACCTCGTTCAGCAGCTGCCTCTGCGAGGCGTGCGAGCAGGACTCAACCGGGTCATGTGGAACTTGCGGTATCCGCCCTCCTCGACGCCGCGGCTGCGCACCCCCGCGCTCGGCCATAGTCACCGCGACGTGGGGCAGTCGGGCTGGCGTCCGCCACCCGACGGGGGCTCGGTCCGTCCGCTCGCGGTCCCTGGCCGATACCAGGTACGCCTCACCGCGGGGGGCACGGCGAGTACCGCCTGGTTGCAGGTGCTGCCGGACCCGGAGTCCAATGCCACGCCGGAGGACATGCAGGCTCAGCTAGACCTGCAACTCGAGCTCCGGGAGATGAGCGACTCGACCGCGGAGCTGATCAATCGCATCGAGTGGGCCCGCAAGGGTCTCATGGACCTCGAAGAGCGCGTCAGGAGCGAGGCCCGCTACCGGGATGTCGTCGAGGCCGGTGAGGAGCTGGGTGACGCCCTCATCGACTTGGAGATGAGCCTCTTCGATCTGCGACTCACGGGGGGAAGCGCGCGTCAGGATACGATCCGGTGGCCGCGGCAGCTCTGGGCGAAGATCGCGAGTCTGGCGGGATACTCGAGTGGATCGGACGATCGGCCCACCGACCAGATGATCGAGGTTCGCGACATCTATCGCCAATGGCTCACGGAGGCGCTGCAGCAGTGGGCGCAGCTGGCCGCGACCGACCTGGCTCGGTTCAACCGCATGCTCGTGGAGAGGGGCCTGCCACCGATCGTTTCTCTGCCGTGACGTCCCGCGCGGACCTGATTGTCGACGGGGAGTCGTCTCCGCGTCCGCCAAGGACCGCCCGGCTGTTGATGTCCTGGCTGGTGCCGGGAGCCCCTGTACTACTCCTGGCCGCGCTTGTGCTCGCGATCATGAGCGAGCAGCTGATCCTGGACCTCACCGGGCAGTACCGCTGGGTTGTGTACGCGCTCGGGATCGCGCTCGCCGGAGGCTTTCACCGCAGTCGGCTCTTCGTCGTCCTGATCAGTCTGGGTGCGATCGACATCGCCACGCTGGGTGTACCGGAGACCGATATCCTGAGCGTCCTCGGCACCGTATTGC
>JAYZBT010000007.1:0-24396 GCA_036338615.1 Gemmatimonadota bacterium | reverse complement strand
TTGATGCCGAAGTCCGCCGCCGCGTAGAGGTGCGGCTGGTGATTGGCGAAGCTGGCGTCGTGCTCCTGAGCGCCGACCGCGACGGACAAGATCAGAAGGGCGGTGACCGAAAAGGCAAACTGTTTGGCGTTCATCGCAAAGTCTCCATCGACGTCGAGGCAACAACGTGCAAAAGCCACCAGTTACGATGAGCCGGAGCATGGCTCATCGCAAGTGTTTCAACTGCATCTGACAGCGGTGGCGAAGGACTCTGCCGGGACGCTACGGCCGGTTCTCCGGCAGGGCGAACGCCACGAGCGTGGTCCCGGAAGGGATCAACACGTGCTGCCGCCCATCGATCATGTGGGTCATAGCGGCGGCACCCCAGATTCGAGAGCCGGTCTGGTAGTGCCAGAGGTTCTCGCCGCCGCTAGCCTCGAACGCGATGAAGTTTCCTTCGTGATCTCCACCGAAGACGAGGCCGGACGCCGTCGTCAGGACCCCAGCCATCGTGGCCGAGGGGTAGCGGAATTCCCACATGCGTTCGCCGGTCTGAACGTCGATCGCGCGCAGCGCACTGTACCAGTGGTCCCGGTCGATCCAAACGACCCCCCCGAACGTCGACCGGCCTGTGACGAACTCCGGCTCCTGCGGCGCAAAGGTGGCGCACGTCTCCCTCGCGGTTACGAAGAACAGGCCCAGCTCGGGATTGAACGAGGGCGGCATGAAGTTGGTGCTGCCCCAGGGGTCCGGCAGGCATCCCTTGCTGCCATCGTTGAGCACGATGGGTCGCCCGTCACTCCCGATCTCGCGCGCCCATGTCGTTTCGGTAAAGGGCTTTCCGAGCAGCAGCTCACCCGTGGTGCGGTCGAGCACGTAGAAGAAGCCATTGCGGTTCGCGACCATCACCACATTGCGTGGCTCCCCGTCGAACACGATGTCGGCCAGAACCGGTACGTGGTTGGAGTCCCAGTCGTGTACGTCGTGAGGTGTGAACTGGTAGTGCCAACGCAGCCTGCCCGTTTGCGCTTCGAGCGCCACGATCGAGTTCGTATAAAGGTTGTCTCCGGGGCGGTCGTCGCCGTAGTAGTCCGGATTCGGGTTGCCCGTGCCCCAATAAATGAGATCGAGCTCTGGATCGTAACTGCCCGTCATCCATGTGCCGCCGCCACCACGGGCCAGGATTTCCGGATCGTCCGGCCAGGTCTCGCTGCCGGGCTCACCGGGCCCGGGCACCGTGTTGAACCGCCAGATCCGTTCGCCCGTCTCCGGATCGTATGCATCGACGAACCCGCGCGTCGCGTACTCGCCGCCAGAGATCCCGACAATGACTTTTCCGTCGATCACGAGAGGGGCCATCGTCGCGGAATACCCTATGTGGTAGTCCGCGAGCTCAATCTCCCATAGTACCCTTCCGGTTTTGCGATCGAGCGCCACCAAGTGGGCGTCGAGCGTCACCATGAAGAGACGATCCCCGAGTAGGCCGAACCCGCGATTGACCGGCGCGCTCGCACCGTACGTCAGGTCGTCCGGAAGGTTGCGCCGATACTCCCAGAAACGTCGCCCCGTCCTGGCGTCGAGCGCCCATGCGAAGTTGTTCGACCCGGTCACGTAGAGCACACCATCCAGAACGAGCGGCGTGGTCTCGAAACCACGCCCTCGCGTCATCGTCCCGGTCTGGAAGGTCCAGACGGGGGCGAGCCGGTGCACGTTTTGTGGAGTGATCTGCGTGAGCGGACTATGGCGTCTACCACTATAGTCACCGGAAAAAGTCAGCCAACTCGCCGGATCGGACAGGCCCTGGAGCAGGTCCGCGTACGTGACCCCGTCGTCACCCGCCTGGCCCATGAGGTGTGTAGGACTGACCGCGACCCCCGCCGCCAACACGGCGATCAGCCCAAATCTTGCGAGCAGCATCAGACCCCACCTCTCACCGTGCACCTGTCACCGTGCACCTGCCTGTCGTAACGTGCCTAGATATCGAAGAACGTCATCGAGCTCCGCATCACTGAGGCGCTCTGGACCGAACTCGGGCATCAGCGATCGCTCCTCGTGCGTGAATTCCTGAAGATCGACTTTCAGGTATCCTTGGAGCCGCTCCCGCGTATCGACTACCTGAAGTGAAAACGCGTCCTCGCCCTTGGTGACACCGCGGATGCGGCGCCCGTCTCGCGTCACTACAGTCACCGCGCGGTAGCCGGCGGCGGCGGACGCGCTGGGATCGCGAATGGAGCGAACCAACATCTCGCGCGATCGGATCACCGCGATTCGAGACAGGTCGGGGCCCAAATGCCCACCGTCACCATCGACGCGATGACAGCGGGCGCACGTCGCCGAGAACAATTCCTGGCCTCGCGAGGCGTCCCCGGAATCGTTCTCGAATGGCGACACGGTGCTGATGCCCCGGAGGTAGGCCACGATGGCCCAGAGCTCTCGGTCCGGCGCGGAGCTGGACGACATGATGCTGCCGGACACCCCCGAGCGTACAACCTCGAACACGTGGTCGTCGCTGGTGCCGTCCGCCCAGAGCAGCGTCAGGTCAGGACCACTGATGCCCTTCGCGTCGGCACCGTGGCATTCGGCGCACCGGGTCCCATAGAGGGCAGAGCCCAAACGCATGGCTGTCCGGTCTCCCTCGTACGGATTCCCCGCCTGGGCGCTCACGGAGAGCGGCGCCGAGACACCGAGCATCAGGAATGCGCGCATCATCGCCATACGGACCATCTCGATACCATAGCGAACCACCGAGGATGCGCAAATGCACGCTCTTGCCATCAATCCCCTCACGGGCTCATCTGGGAAGGTGTGATCCGTCGCGGCGGGTACGGAACGCCCAAGAAGACACCCAGGAACACCGGTAACCCCGGACGCGAGGCAGAATGGCCACAATCAGCGAAACGACCCGACGCGCCTTTCTGGCCCAGCTCGGCGGACTCGGCCTGATGCTGGGCAGGCCCGCGTGGGCGCTCTCGCAAGAAGCTCTACCTACGAGGCCCATCCCCGGGACCAGCGAAGCTCTGCCGATCATCGGCCTGGGATCGTCGAAGCCGGTGCTCGAGATCCCCACCGAGGGCACAGAGCCTGTCGCCGCCGTACTGAGGATGCTTCTCGAACACGGCGGACGCGTCGTTGACACGTCGATCCGACCGGAGGCCATCGACGCCGAATTTGGACGCGTGCTCGCGGACCCTTCCATCCGGGACAACATCTTCCTCGCCACGAAAATCAACACACCCGACGCTGAGACCGGTATCCAGCAGATGCGGCAGACTCAGCGACTGTTCGGCCCCCCGCCCTTCGATCTCGTTCAGGTGGAGAGCCTGCGCGGCCTCGAGGCGCATTGGCCCCGCCTACGCGAATGGAAGGAAACGGGCCAGACGCGTTACATCGGCGCGACGGTCTCCTCGTACCGCAACTTCGAGCGCCTCGAGGCGTTCATGAGGACGGAAGCGCCCGACTTCGTGCACGTCAACTACTCGGTGATGGAACCCCGCGCCGAAGAGCGCCTGCTGCCGCTCGCCCAGGATCTGGGCATCGCCGTCATCATCAACCGGCCTTTCATGAACGGTACATATTTCGGAAGGGTCAGCGGCCAGGAGCTACCCCCGTGGGCAGCCGATTTCGACTGCGCCGCCTGGTCACAATTCTCACTGAAATACATTCTCGCTCACCCGGCGGTCACCTGTGTGTTGACCGAGACGACAAACCCGGAGCATATGGAAGAGAACATCCAGGCCGGTTTCGGACGCATACCGGACGAGGCCACCAAGCGCCGCATGCGCGCACTGGTCTCGACCTTCTGATGGCGCCTCTTACGCATAGTTACATGCACGGCGCTTCGTCCACGCCGTTCCTGGACACGACCATCGGTCGCCATTTCGACCGCGCCGCCGAACGATATCCGGCGCGGGAGGCGCTCGTGGTGCGCCACCAATCGATTCGCTGGACCTACGCGGAGCTTCGCGAACGAGTGGACCGGTGCGCCGTGGGCCTAGTGTCCCTAGGCCTCGAGCCCGGCGACCGCGTCGGCATCTGGTCACCGAACAACGCGGAGTGGACGGTCACTCAGTTCGCGACGGCCAAGGCCGGACTGATCCTCGTGAACATCAATCCCGCGTACCGCCTCTCCGAGCTCGAGTACGCGCTCAACAAAGTCGGCTGCCGAGCGCTCATTACGGCGACGAGCTTCAAGACCAGCGACTACCTAGGCATGTTGCGAGAGCTGGTGCCAGAACTGGACGAGGCCGAGCCGGGAGTGCCACGGGCCGACCCGCGGCCGAGCCTCCAGTCGGCAAGGTTCCCCGCGCTCGACTTCGTGATCCACCTCGGCTCGCAAGACGAGGCCGGAATGATGCGCTTCGAGGACCTCATGGAAGCGGGCACGAGCGAGGACGCGCTCCGGCTGAGAACGATCGCCGAGACGCTCCAATTCGACGAAGCGATCAACATCCAGTTCACCAGCGGCACCACCGGCCTACCGAAGGGCGCGACCCTCACCCACCACAACATCCTCAACAACGGCTACTTCGTGGGGCAGGCGCTCGGGCTCACGCACGAAGACCGCATCTGCATCCCGGTGCCGCTCTATCACTGCTTCGGCATGGTGATCGGCAACCTAGCCGCGATCACGCACGGGGCGACGATGGTCTATCCGTCGGAGGGCTTCGAACCGGGCGCCGTGTTGGCGACCGTGAGCGAAGAGCGCTGCACCACGCTGTACGGCGTGCCGACCATGTTCATCGCGCAGCTGGAGCACCCGGACTTCGAGTCCTACGACCTCTCTTCGTTGCGCACCGGCATTATGGCCGGCAGCCCGTGTCCTACAGAGGTGATGAAGCGCGTGATCGTCGAGATGCACATGGAAGAGGTCGCCATCGCCTACGGCATGACGGAGACGAGCCCCGCGAGCTTCCAAACCGCGCCGGACGATCCCCTCGATCGGCGAGTCGGAACCGTCGGTCGCGTGCATCCGCACGTGGAGGTCAAAGTCATCGACGAGGAGGGCAGGATCGTCCCGGCCGGTGAGCGGGGTGAATTGTGCACCCGTGGCTACCTCGTCATGCTGGGTTACTGGGACGACCCGGAGCGTACCTCCGAGGCCGTCGATGCAGCCGGTTGGATGCACACCGGCGACCTCGCGACGGTTGACGGCGAGGGCTATTGCTGCATCGTGGGGCGCATCAAGGACATGGTCATCCGCGGCGGCGAAAACGTCTATCCGCGCGAGATCGAGGAGTTCCTGTACGGCCATCCCGACATCGAGGACGTTCAGGTCATCGGCGTTCCCGATGAGAGATTCGGGGAACAGTTGTGCGCCTGGATCAAGCTCCGGGATGGCACGTCGGCGACGACTGAGGACGTCCAGGACTTCTGCCAGGGGCAGATCGCCCACTTCAAGATCCCCCACTATGTGAAGATCGTGGACTCGTTCCCGATGACCGTGACCGGCAAGATCCAGAAATTCGTGATGCGTGGTCAGATGATCCGCGAATTGGGGCTGTGACGCGGAGCGAAGGGACCCACGCGTCTCGACCGATCAATCGGGGACGGCTGCTGCCACCTTCGTGAGCACTTCGAGCAGGGCGTCCTTGTCGACCGGCTTCGACAGGTAGTCCGTCACGCTCGCGCTGGAGAAAAACCGGTCGATGTCGGCGCCTACCAGGAAAGACTTTTCCTCGAGGCTGACTCTGAGGGTCTCCAGAAGCATGGCCGAGGTACTCCGCGACGAGAGCACATAGGTGATCGCCTGGGGCACCAAAAAGAAGAACAGGGCCATAGCCACAAACTTGGTGATCAGTCTGCGGTGGAGCGCTATTGCACCGTGTCTCATTCCGTGTTCCTCATGCCTGCTGTTAAGCCGCCTGAAGCCTGTTCTTAGTATCGGCCAGTGGGGCCGCGCGGCTTCACCGGGCCTGTCGCCCCTGTTCCCACGCGGTGTGCGCCCACAACATGCGGTGGACGGAAATTGCTGCACGACCTCGAAAAGGAAGAAGACGATGGATGCCAAACGACTTCTGCAGGTGGGCCTCATGACGATCCTGTTCGGCGCGGGCTACCTGCTCGGGAGCGCCAAGACGGGTGCGCTCGTTTCCGAGGCTTCTGCGAGCCCCATCCCGGTCGTCCAGGCCAACATGGTCTACGAGCTGAGAACGTATACGGCAAACCAGGGGAAACTGGACGACCTACTCGCCCGCTTTCGCGACCACACGCTCCGGATCTTCGAAAATCATGGCATGACGAACGTCGGGTACTGGGTGTACCAGGACGAGCCGCTCTCTGAGAATACATTGACCTATCTGCTGGCCCACGATTCCAGGGAAGCCGCTCAAGAGAGCTGGCGCAGATTCGGCGGAGACCCGGAGTGGCGGACCGTGGCGGAGGAGTCTCAGCGGGACGGGCGGTTGATCTCGGGCCTTACGAGCGTCTTCCTCGATCCCACGGACTTTTCACCCATGCGCTGAGTCGGCGGCCACCGGCGTGGCCCGTTCCAGCGCCAGGAGCTATTCTCAGTCGTACCCTGGATCCTGCGGGTGATCCTATGCCCATCTTCGAATACCGTTGTCGTGCGTGCGGCAACGAGTTGGAGCACCTGGTGCTGGAGGCCTCGCCCCAGCCGAGGTGCTTCGCGTGCGGGAGCGCGGAGTTGGAGCGGATCATGTCGAGGTCCGCGGTGAGTTCGCAGGGCACGCAGGCACGCGCCACCGCTGGCCTCCGCGCCGAGAACCGCGCGCTCCGTCAAGATCATGCCCGCGAGGAAGTGAAGCGGGTCGAAGCGCACGCGCGAGATCACGACTGATGAAGGCGCAACGGTCCACCGCCGGTCACGCGTCCCTCGCGGCACTCGTGCTCGGTGTCGGAGTCGCGATGGTCGTGCTCGGATCGCTGACGACCGTCGCCGGACCTTCGCTCGCCGCTCCGGCAACGACTCTGCGCCATTACCAGAGCGACCTCGACGACGTGCGGGAAGTGCTGGACGAGTACTGCGTGCGCTGCCACAACGAGCGGCGTCTGACCGGCGGGTTGGCCCTCGACATATTGGACGTGGCAGAGCCCAGCGCCGCGTCAGACGCGTGGGAGAGGGTCATCCGGAAGCTGCGGACCGGCACCATGCCGCCTGGAGACGAGCGGCGACCGAGCCCGAACGCGTACGACCTCGTGGCGAGCTGGCTGGAGACGGAACTCGACCGGGCCGCAGCGGCAGCCGATCCCAAACCGGGCACGACGAATCCGGTGCATCGCCTCAATCGGTTGGAGTACAACAACGCGATCAACGACCTGTTCGCGCTCGAGGTAGACGTTCAGGAGCTACTACCGGGTGACGAGACGGCCGACGGCAGCTTCGACAATTTCGCCAACGCGCTGTCGATCACGACCACCCATATGGAGCGCTACATGTCGGTGGCACGACAAGTGACGCGCCTGGCCACGGGCCTACCTCCCGTGGCTCCCGGGGTGGAGACCTTCGAGATCCCGCTGCACGTGGTCCAGGACCAACGGCAGGCCGAAGACCTCCCGTTCGGGTCTCGCGGCGGAATCGCCGTGCGATATGATTTTCCGGTGGATGGCGAGTACCTGCTCAAGGTCCGGCTACGTCGCCAGTATCAGGACTACTTGATGGGCATGGGTTGGCAGCAGCAGCTGGACCTCCGGCTCGATGGCGCGCTCGTCGACCGCTTCACGGTGGGCGGCGGCGCGCTCGACGCGAGGCCCGCCGCGGCCAGCTACGCCGGCTCCGGAGAGCCGGGCTCGTTCGGCGCCCCGGCGTGGGAGGAGTACATGCAGACCCGCGGCGATGCGCACCTGGAGACGCGGGTGACCGTCGAGGCCGGGCCCGCGGTGGTCGGGGTCTCGTTCATCAGAGAGCAGTGGGAGCCGGAGTTGTTGCCACAACCGCTTCAGAGAGGGCGGGTGCTCACGAACGACCAGATCTACATGGGCTATGCCAGCGTGCACTCGCTCCAGATCGGGGGTCCGTACGAGACCACCGGGACGGTGGGGGAG
Source organism: Gemmatimonadota bacterium (assembly GCA_036338615.1). Lineage (GTDB taxonomy): Bacteria > Gemmatimonadota > Gemmatimonadetes > Longimicrobiales > Gaopeijiaceae > UBA1138. Next base: position 16,416 of record JAYZBT010000007.1, on the reverse strand, counting down.
ACGCCGAGCCGCGACGAGATCTTCGTGTGCCGCCCCGAGGCGGGCACCCGAGAAGAAGCGTGCGCCGAACGGATCCTGTCGCGGATGGCGCGTCGAGCCTACCGCCGACCCGCCACTCGAGAAGACGTCTCGGTGCTGCTCGACTTCTTCGAGCGCGGTCGTGCCCAGGGCGGAAGCTTCGACGCAGGCATCCAGCTCGCGCTGGAGCGACTGGTGGTCGACCCGGAGTTCCTCGTGCGCGTCAGCCGTGTGCCCCCTGGCGTCGCCGCAGACCACGTGTACGAGCTCAACGACGTGGAGGTCGCTTCCCGGCTCTCTTTCTTCCTGTGGAGCAGCATCCCCGACGAACACCTGCTCGTGCTGGCGGAGGGCGGCCGACTGACCGAACCCTCCGTCTTCGAAGAAGAGGTCCGTAGGATGCTGGCGGATCCACGCGCGGTCGACGCGCTGGTTCGGGGCTTTTCCGCTCAGTGGCTCAACCTCCGCCTCATCCCTGAAAAGCTCGCCGATCCACTGAAGTATCCCGATTTCGATGAGAGTCTCCTGGACGCCTTTCGTCAGGAGACGGAGATGTTCATCGGCAGCACCCTGATCGACGATCGTCCCCTCACCGAACTGCTGAGCGCGGACTACACCTTCGCGAACGAGCGCCTGGCCAGGTTCTATGGGATCCCAGGCGTCTACGGCAGCCGCCCGCGCCGCGTCACGCTTCCGAACCCGGAGCAACGCGGGGGCCTGCTGGGGCACGGGGGGCTCATGGCCATCACCGCGTACCCGGATCGCACATCACCCGTGTTGCGGGGCAAGTGGCTGCTGGACAATATCTTGGGTGCGAATCCACCACCGCCGCCCGCGAACGTGGACACGAGTTTGGACCAGGGTGCGGGAACGGCGGGGCTGGGCATCCGCGAGCGACTGGAGCAGCACCGGGCCGATCGCCTGTGCGCGAGTTGCCATGCGCTCCTGGATCCCCTCGGGTTCGCGCTGGAGAACTTCGACGCGGTGGGAGCCTGGCGTGACTTCGATGAACTCGGTAACCCGGTTGATAGCCGCGGTATGTGGCCGAGCGGAGTCGAGCTCGGCGGAGTGGCGGCGCTGCGCTCGTTCTTGCTCGACAACGATGAGCAGTTCGTGCGCACGGTAACCGAGAAGCTCATGTCGTACGCGCTCGGACGCCCCCTGGAGCACTTCGATCAGCCGGCGGTGCGGCAGATCGTGCGCGAGGCAGAGGCCGACGGGTACCGCTGGTCATCGATCATACTCGGAATCGCAAAGAGCCAGGCCTTCTTGATGCGCAGGTCCGTGGAGGCGAGCTGATGCCGGGACAAACACACTTGGGAGCTCACACATGACGACCTTCCTGGGGAAATCGCTCCCCCGACGAACCCTCATCAAGGGAGTGGGCGCGAGCCTCGCGCTTCCGCTCTTGGACGCGATGGTGCCCGCGGGGCTGCGCGGACTGTCCACAGCCGAGCGCGTGCATCGGTTCCAGACGTTCTATGTGCCGAACGGAATGGCGATGGAGTACTGGTCGCCCTTGGGCATAGGCGCCGACTTCGAGATCACACCGATCCTCGAGCCGCTCGCGCCGTTCAGGGACCAGATGCTGGTCCTGTCGGGGATTCGAGCGAACTGGAACCAGATCCATGCGGGTGCCTCCGGATCGTTCCTGACCGGCATTCCCCAGGGTGGACGGACCGAGACCGAGATCTTCGCAGACGTATCGATGGATCAGGTTCTGGCGCGCAGGTTTGGCCGGACCACTCAGGTGGCGTCGCTGGAACTCTCCATGGACGCCTCTGCGAACGCGGGAGCCTGCAGCAGCAACCTCAGCTGCGTGTACACACACACGCTCTCGTGGCGCGGCCCCACGCAGCCGCTTCCCACGGAGTACAATCCTCGAGCCGTCTTCGAACGACTGTTCGGCGATGCCGGCTCTACCGAGCGTGGGGTGCGCGAGAAGAGACTGGAACAGCAGAAGAGCATCCTCGACTCCGTGCTCGAAAAGCTCGGCCAGCTCGGCCGGGAGATCGGCGCGCAGGATCAGATGAAAGTAGAGCAGTATACGGAGGCCATTCGGGACGTGGAGCGCCGAATCGAGAGGGCGGAGGCTCAGATCGATATCGAGTTGCCCAACTTCGAGCAGCCGGAAGGCGCGCCAGCGGATTTCGAGGACCACCTGGACTTGATGCTCGACCTGCAGCTGCTCGCGCTCCAGACCGACCTGACGCGGGTCGTCACGTTCATGATCGGCAAGGAGCAGAGCCCTCGGCCGTACCCGCAGATCGGTGTCCCCGACGCGCATCACCCGCTCTCTCATCACAATGACCAGCCGGAACTGGTCGAGCGCATGTCCCGGATCAACCGGTACCACACCGGCCTGTTCGCGCGTTATCTGACGAAGCTGCGGGAGACCCCGGACGGTGACGGCAACCTGCTCGACAACATGACGATCCTGTATGGCTCGGGAATCTCCAACAGCACGCGGCACTCCGGACGAAATCTGCCGCTGCTCGTGATGGGCGGCGGCGCGGGGAGCCTGCGAGGCGGCCGACACCTCGAGTATTCCGACGATCCGGGAATGGCGAACCTACTCGTCACACTCATGGACAAGCTGGGCGTCCCGGTGGACGCACACGGCGCGAGTACCGGAGCGCTACCGCTCGACACGCTCAACGGGCTCTGATCTTGCGGGCTCTGATCTTGAAGGTGCGACTCAAGGGACTGACGGGGCTGGCATTCGCGCTGGCGCTCATCGCGGCCACTCCACCGGGCCCGGCGGACGCACCGCCGTTGATCGACGCTGCGAAGGGCGCGGATTGGGAAGCCGTCCGCACGCTGCTCGCCCAAGGCGCGGACGCCAGAGCCACCGCGCCCGACGGGGCGACAGCCCTGCATTGGGCAAGCTACTGGGACGATGTAACGGCGGCCGAGCTCCTCATCGCGGCAGGCGGTGACGTGAACGCCGCAAACGATCTCGGAGCGACGCCTCTCTGGAGCGCTGCCCTGAACGGCAGCTCCGCAATGGTCGAGAGCCTGCTCACGGCGGGAGCCGATGCGAACGCCGCACTGCTCTCCGGAGAGACGCCGGTCATGACCGCGGCCCGCGCGGATGCGGCAAGGGTCGTGGAGCAACTACTCGCAGCCGGTGCCGATCCGGACGCCAGCGCAACGCGGGGGCAGACCGCGCTCATGTGGGCGGCCGCGCAGAGTCACCCGGACGCGGTTCGAGCGCTGGTCGCGGGTGGAGCCGACGTGCACGCGCGCTCCGAGTCCTGGAGCCAGGTGATGGCGATCCCGCCGCACAGCGAGCCGTCGAACCAGCAGGATGTGCCCCATGGTGGCAACACGCCGCTCTTGTTCGCGGCGCGAGTGGGCGATCTCCCGTCCGCGCGACTCCTCGTGGCCGCCGGTGCCGACCTGGACGCCACCGACGCCAGGGGCGTCACCGCCACGGTGCTCGCCGCGCACCTCGGCATTTTCGATCTGGTCGAGTTCCTGCTCGAAGAAGGCGCGGACCCCGACGCCGCCGGCGCGGGGTTCTCGGCGCTCCATGTCGCGGTCCTGCGTCGGGACGAGCAAACCGTTCGCGCGCTACTCGCCCACGGGGCCGACGCGAATGTCCGACTCACCAACTGGACGCCCACGCGGCGCGCCTCGGCCGACTGGTCGATTCACCCTGCCCTGGTCGGGGCCTCACCGTTCTGGCTGGCGGCTCGCTTCACGCAACCCGAGGTCATGCGCGTCCTCGTGGAGTTCGGTGCGGACCCTCTCTTCGTGCACCACGCAGACTACGTGCGCACCACGGGCACCTTCGGCGCGAACCGCACCACGGAGTCGACCACCGCGCTCATGGCGGCGGTCGGCATGGGTGGCTCGCGCAGGATGCGCGCCTTCGTGTCCGCCAATCCCGCTGAGATAGATGCCTTGATGCTGGCCGCGGTCGAGCTCGCGGTGGAACGCGGTGTGGACGTCGACGCCGTGGATCAAGAGGGTCGAACGGCGGCCGACGTGGCTCGGTCGGACACCGTGAAGGACTTTCTCTCCGGAGCGCGCCGGCAGTAGGAATCCAAACAAGACACAGCCCAATCACGCAGGTGGAGGCCGCCATGCGCCGGATCATGCTTTCTCTCGGAGTCTTGCTTCTCGCTTCGCTGCCGGCCTCGGCTCAAACAGGGCGACAGCTGACCTTGGAGGACTACTACAGTCTCAAGAATGTCGGCTCTCCGCGCATCTCCCCCGCGGGCGATTGGATCGCCTACACGGTTTCGCTCGCGATTGAGGAGACGAACGGAACCGCCACCGAATCGTGGATCGTGCGGGCCGACGGATCCGCCGAGCCTGTGCGGGTGCAACACGACGGTCGAGACGTGTCCAACCCTCGCTGGTCCGACGACGGCCGCCTCAGGGTTCGCTCCGGAGGCGCGGGATGGCTTGTCGACCCGTCGGACTTGAGCAGAGGCGCGGTTCTCGACGACGTCGTCGAGTTGGCGGGCTCCCCGAGCCCGGACGGACGCTGGCTTGCCCGCACGGGGGCCATGCCGATGCCCGCACCTGCGACGCTCGATATGTCGGCGTTCGAGAAGCGGCACGAGGAACGGTTCAGGGGTGAGGCGTTCGACTGGTACCCCTTCCGACGCGACCGTCAGAGTTTTCCGCTCCCCGATCCCGGCGAGCAGCCGCTGACCGAGATTTTCCTGGCACCCACGATGGGTGCCAGCGAAGCCGTTCAATTGACGCGGCTCGGACTCCGACCGAGCGGCCTACGGTGGAACCCCGACGGAAGCTCAGTGCTGTTCACCGCCGACGAATCCGTGCTCGACCCGTTGCTGTACAGCCGGTCGGACCTCTTTCTGGTCTCGGTGGAGGGGCAGCTCACCAGACTGACGAACGACGGTTACACGCACTCAGGTGCCGCGTTTTCGCCGGACGGTCGGTGGATCTCGTATACGCGGGCCTTCGGCAGCAACATGATCATCGACCGGAAGCTGAGGCACGGCGGGCCACGGGACCTCTACATTCGGCCCGCCGACGGAGGCGAGCCCGTCAATCTCACCGAGGACTGGGATCTCGATCCCGGCACGCCAATGTGGTCTCCGGACAGCCGGTACATGTACTTCGTCGCCGGCGTGGGCGGAGCGAGACACCTCTACCGAGTCTCGCCGGACGGATCAGGCGTGCAGCAAGTGACCACCGGCGAACGCCGAATCCAGGGACTCGACATCGACGAGTCGTTCCGGCGCATGACCTACACCGTCGGCGAGTTCGAGCGCCCCGCGGAAGTCTACGTGTCCGACATCGACGGGCAGAACGAGCGCCGCCTGACATCGGTCAACCACGACCTCCTCGCAGAAGTGGAGGTGGCGAGCCGACCATCGGAGCGCGTGCTCTACACGAGCTACGACGGCACGCCGGTCGAGGGCTTTCTTCTGTACCCGTACGGGTATGACGCCGAGGCTGGCTCATACCCGTTGATCGTGATGAACCATGGCGGGCCCCACAGCGCGTCGGGATACGGCTTCAGCTTCAAGAACATGCTCTTCGCGGCCAACGGATACTTCGTATTCCTGCCCAACTTCCGCAGCTCCACCGGCTACGGCGACGACTTCAAGTGGGGCACCTGGGGAGCCTGGGGCACCAAGGACGGCGAAGACGTGCTCGCGGGCATCGACCACCTCATCGAACGCTACCCGATCGACCCGGGGCGGGTCGGCTCAACGGGCCACTCCTACGGCGGAATCCTGACCAACTGGCTCATCACGCGATACCCGGACCGCTTCAAGGCGGCGGTCCCCGGTGCCGGCGCATCCAACTGGACCAGCAACTACGCGCTTTCGGACGTTTCCCGTACGAAAGAGCTCGAGTTCCTCGGGCCGCCCTGGGAGCCCGAGGCCAGAGAGGTCATGATCCGGCAGTCTGCCTACCTCAACTCCGGCGGTGTGCAGGCCGCGACGTTGTTCGTGCACGGCGAGGACGACTACCGCGTTCCGCTGGAGGGCTCGATTCAACTCTATACGTCACTCAAAAAGCAGCGCGTGCCCACGAAGCTCATCATCTACGAAGGCATGGCACACGGCGGCTGGGGTCACTGGAACAACGTGCACCGGATGATCAACGAACTCCGCTGGTGGGAGACCTACCTGAAGCCCATGGGCACGGTGCCCGTGAGCGACCCCACCTGAGGACGCCCATGCCATCACTTCGATCGGTCGTCCTCGTGGCCGCCTGCACCCTCCTGCCGGTTCCGATCCTCATGACACCGACTCCGCTCGATGCGCAGGAACGACGCATCAGCCGCGTGATCGACCTGCTGGACGGCCGTGACGCCGTCTTCGGCATTATCAGCGGCGATTGGTCTCTCACGAGCGCCCGCGCACTCTCGAGGTCCGGCCTCGACTTCATCATCATCGACATGGAGCACGGCCCGTGGAATCCGGAGACGCTACGGATCTTCCTCTTGGGCATGACCAACAAGCAGCGGATCGCCGCGAGTGGTGATCTCCAGATGGCCGTCACGCCGCTCGTCCGAGTTCCGCAAAACGGCGCGGAGATGATGAGCTTCATCGTGAAGCAGGCGCTCGACATGGGCGCATTCGGCATCATGTTCCCCATGGTGGAGAACCGAGAACAAGCGCTCAACGCGGTATCCTCGATGCGCTATCCGCGGCCGCTCGACTCCGACATTCGAGAGCCGCATGGACGTCGGGGCCGCTCGCCGGGCATCGCTTCCTGGTATTGGGGAATCGGTGGCGGGGAATACTTCGAGAAGGCGGACGTCTGGCCGTTGAACGCCGCCGGCAATCTGCTCACGATCATCCAGATCGAGAGTCCGGGGGCTGTCGAACGGGTCGAAGAGATCGTCACCACGCCCGGCGTCGGCGTGATCTTCATCGGCCCCTCCGACCTTGCGGCACAAATGGGCTACGGGGACAATCCAGGGGCGCCCCAGGTAGAAGAGGCGATCCAGACGGTGTTGGCCGCCTGCCTGCGCCACGACGTGCCTTGTGCGATCACGACGGGCGCCGGCTCTGTGGCGAGGCGCTTGAGCCAGGGCTTCCGCATGGTGACCGTAGGTGCGGACGGAGGTATCACCGCGGGAACTGCACGCGCGTTGCAGGTCGGGCGGGAGGCCGCCGGGCGGCAATAGGCACGCCCGATCAACACAGAAACGTAGAGCAGCCGGTTGAGAATCCTGGTAGTCGAAGACGACGAGAAGGTCGCGAGCTTCCTCGACAGAGGGCTGCGCGAGGAAGGGTACTCGGTCGACGTGGCGCACGACGGGGAAGACGGCCTGCTCAAGGCGCACGTGCACGACTACGACCTGCTCCTGCTGGATGTCATGCTGCCGGGCAAGACTGGCCTCGAGATCGTTCGCAGCCTCCGCTCCCGTCAGTCGTCTGTGCCCGTGCTTCTGCTCACCGCTCGTAGCGACCGAGACGACGTCGTGCTCGGCTTGGACGCCGGAGCGGACGACTACCTCACCAAGCCGTTCGGCTTCGATGAATTGGTCGCGCGGGTTCGGGCTCTCCTGCGGAGGGGCGGCGCCTCCCGGTCGGATCGCTTGCTGTACGACGACCTGGAACTGGACCGCGTCACACACAAGGCGCACCGGGGCGGAGCGCGTCTGGACCTCACTCCGAAAGAGTTCCAGCTGCTCGAGTTTCTGATGCTCAACCCCGAACGTGTGGTGCGCAGGACGGAGTTGTTGGAGAAGGTCTGGGACCTGAATTTCGATCCGATGAGCAACGTGGTCGATGTGCATGTGGGGCATTTGCGACGCAAGCTCGGCAAGGTCGGGGATGACTCGCTCGTCCATACCGTTCGCGGCGTGGGGTACGTCTTCCAAAAAGGCGCGGCGACATGACCCGCTCGTTTCGCTTTCAGCTGGCGCTGCGAGCTACAGCCGGGGCCACGTTGGGACTGGCGGTACTCTCAGGAGTCACCTTGCTGACCCTGCGAGCGGTCCTCGACCGCGAGCTCGACGCTTCGATCCGAAGCGTGGCTTCCATCCAGGCCGCATCGCTCGCCGACCGGACCGGTGACGGGGGGATGCACTTCCACGAGTGGGACCTCACACCGGAGGAAGCAGCCTCGGTCAGCGGCCTCATCCGCTACGCACAGGTCTGGCACACCGATGGGGAGAGCCTACTACGCAGTCGCTACATGATGTCCGACCTTCCCTCTGACGCCGAGACCCTGACCAGGGCAGACGCGGGAGAGTTGGTCTGGGCTGAGCAGCAGTTCGAGGGATCGCCAGTCAGGACGCTGTTCTACCCGTTGGATCGCCTCGGCGAGGGGCACGAAGCGCACGTCCTCCAGATCGCCGCTCCGCTGGTGGCCAGGAACGGAATCCTCGGCCAAGCCGGCTCCTTCTTGGTCCTGCTCACGGTGCTACTGGCTGCCGTGACGTTCGCCGGATCGTGGTGGCTGGCCGGTAGCGCCATCCGGCCCATCCACGAGGTGATCGACCAGGCGGAGGAGATCGGGGGGGGGGTCGTTGGGCCGCGGCATTCAGGCGTACGCGGAAACCTCGGAGTATCAGCGGCTGGTGGAAGTACTGAACACCATGCTCGGGCGCATCCATAGCGCCTTCGAGTCACAACGCAGATTCACGGCGGATGCGAGCCATGAGCTCCGATCTCCGCTCACGGCGATGCGAGGCGAAATCGAGGTCGCCCTGCGACGACACCGCCAGCCGGAAGAGTACGCGAGAGTGCTCGACAGCACGCTCGAGGAGGTGATGCGCCTGTCCAGGCTCACCGAGGACCTGCTGACGCTGGCCAGGTCGGACGCCGGGGCGCTCACTCCGCAGTTGGCGGAGTCCGACGCCGTGGAGATCGTGACCCGCACCGTCGAGAGGCTGCGCGCCCGCGCAAAGGAGAAGGACATCGAGCTCATCATGGAGGGACCCGACTCGACTTCCGCGCTGCTCGACCCGGGTCTACTGGGCCAGTGCGCTTGGAATCTCGTCGACAATGCCCTCAAGTACGTCGGTCCGGGCGGGCACGTGCGTGTCACGGTCGACCAAGACGCGGGAGGCATCTTGTTACGTGTCGAGGACGACGGGCCCGGACTGGGTGACCTCGACGCCACGAACCCTTTCGAGCGATTCTTCCGGGCGGACGAGGCCAGAACCCGTGGTCCCGAGCCAGCGGGCACAGGCCTGGGACTCGCGATCGTGAAGGCGGCCTCCGAAGCCCACGGAGGGCACGCTACGGCCGACAACCTGCAAGAAGGCGGGGCTCGATTTACGGTCCGGTTTCCAGCCGTCGTCCCCTAGAGAGCCCCCCCAACGGGCCTCAATGATCCATGGGTGAGGTTCTGACCAGGATCGCGGTAGCAAACAGGACAACCTGAGCGAGAAGAAGCTCGACGCTCGCGGTCCTGCGCATCGCGTCGTTGCCGCTCTGTTCACCCAACCTCGGGGTAAGAACACGGAAGTTCAGGGCGCCCAGCGCGAGCACGCCTGCCACCAGCAGGAGCTTCAGCGAGAGGGTGCGTCCATACGTGGTCGAGACGAGCGCTGCGAAGCTGTCGACATGCAGCCACGCCGTGTACGAGCCGGTTACCGCCAGGGTCGCTACGCACGCCATCGCGACGGGAGAGAAGGCGGGTACCAGGCTCGGGAGCAGACTCTCCTGGGCCCCTGACTTCTCCAGCCTCCATCGCCACTCGAGGTAGAGCACGAGCGCGAGTCCGCCGATCCAGCCGCTCGCGGCCCACACGTGCAGGGTATCCGCGGCAAGCGCGACGAACCGCAGCTGCTGCTCGCCCGCGGCGTGTCCCGTGAACGCGGGAAAGGCGCCCAGAGCGAGCACCACGGGAGTAGCAACCCACCAGCCCGCGCGGCGACCGGACCGCGCGACCAGGAACGCTCCGGCGACGACCACAGAGGCTGCCATGCCCCACAACCAGGTCCGGCCCCAGTCCGTCCCCGTCAGGAGCAGGCTCGCGTCCTCGGACCACGGAGCGAACGGGTCGCGAAATTCGACCATTTGCCGGACGAAGTAGAGCGCCAGGGCAACCGGGAGCAAGAGGGCCGCACCCGAGCCCAGGCGGGCGGCGCCGGCCACCATCCACTCGGAAGAAGGCCCGTCATCCCCCTGCACGCGAGGGAGAATTACGGCTCGCGCCAACACCGCACCTGCCGAGAGCGCGATGGAGGTGAACAGCAACCACCCGGTAACGGCATTGAGCGCGCCGGCCATCGGTGTTCCCTAGTGAGCGACCACGGTGAACTCATAGGCGGATCGGAGGACGTGTCCATCGGAGCCCATCGCCCGCCAGGAGACCGTATAGGTACCGGGCGAGAGAACTCGCTCCAGGACGACAGCGAACGACGGCTCGTCCTCCGTATCCTGAGTGACATCACCCGTCTCGATCGCCCCCTCGTCGGCGGCAATCAGGCGAATCGAGGTCGTTTCCGCCTCGGGCACTTCGGTGAACCAAAGCCTGATCTCAGGCGGAGACTCGATGGCCGATTCCGCTTCGGGCATCGACTTGTTGAGCGCGAAGTGGAACTCGGCGTCCACGACCTCGGGCGGCGTCCCGGCCGCAATGGCAACCAGCAGCGTGAGCGGCAGCAGCGTTCTCTTTATCATGGCAGATCCGTCTTTTCGGTGGAGTCAGCCAATTGAAGGGTGGGGGCTTCAGGTATCAATAGATGAGGCGAACACCGAGTCGCAGGCGTAGACCGTCCGCGTCGATTTCTCCTGGCGCGGGCACGCGTCTGGCCTTCTCACGCGACCACGTCAGGTCCACATAGGGCGCGAGTTTTCGCCGGATCTCGTACCGGGTGCGGAGGCCGACCTCGACCCCGCGAAAGCCCGCCGCGAGATCGAGCTCGTCGTCGGCGGTGATCAGCCAGTCCAGTTCGGTTCGCAACTGAAGCACGAGTCGCTGGGTGAGATACATGTCGTTCTCGCCCTCGAAGCGCAGACTCGGCTCGCCCTGGTCGCTCACGAAACCGAAGAGCCCCACTTCGAACCAATAGGGCGCCAGTCCCATGACACCGAACGTGAAGTAACCCTGGGACGTGGGCTCGATCTCGTGTCTATATCCGACCACGAGGTCCCAAAACCGCCGCGCATAGCGGCCGTACAGAAGCATGGCCTCGGCTTCGTACAAACCCCCGTCGTCGCCCTCGCCCGCGGTGTTCCACCAGAAGCGATCGATGTCGGTTCCGATCCAGCCGGATCCCTCCCACCGGCCTGTCGTCGTTCCGGTCGCCCGGGAAGCATCCACGTCGACCAGTGAATAGTGGAAGACGCCGTTCTCAAGTTCCTGTCCGACCAAGCCTATCGGCGCTCCCGGTACTGCGAGCATGAACACGGACGTGAGCGCGACCATGCTGCTCTTGACGACCACCTTCATGAATTCTGCGTGACCGACGCCTCGGCTACTTCGACCCGGGCGAACATCCCGGTGGCCATGTGATAGAGCAGGTGGCAATGGAGCGCCCAGGGCCCCGCCTCCTCGAACGTGACGTGCACCTCGACAGTCTCGAATGGCTCCACGCTGATGGTGTGCTTTCGCGGAGCATGCGCACGGTCTGCTCCGTTCTGCAACTCCATGTAGACGCCGTGTAAGTGCATCGGGTGCTCCATCATCGTTTCGTTGACGAAGCGTATTCGCACCCGCTCACCAACCTGCAAGCGAATCGGATCGGAGTCACCCAGCTTCTTGTCGTTGAGCGTCCAGAAGTACCGCTCCATGTCACCGGTGAGACGGAAGACCACGTCCTTCTCTGGATCCCGGACGTCGGGATTCGGGGTCAGCGCCCTTAGGTGGGAATACTCGAGTTTGGCGTGTACAGTCTTCGGGGCAGATGCGACGGCATGGCCCGCATGCGGGGCGGCCGGCGGGTCCTCCGCGTCCGCCGGAATGTCCATACCAGGCCCCGCCATCCCTTCCATACGCATGGACCGGAGAGGCCTCGTGCCCGTCGGCGGGACCGGCGCCTCAGCGCCGTCCCGCTCCGCGAGTGTGCCGCGCACGAAGCCACTTCGATCCAAGGTCTGCGCGAAGATCGTGTACGTCTGACCAGCCTCGGGCTCCACGACCACATCGTAGGTCTCCGCCACTGCGATCTGAAGCTCCTCGACCGCGACGGGCTCGACGTCCTGACCGTCGGCTTGCACGACGGTCATGGCGAGACCCGGGATCTTCAGGTCGAAGTAGGTCATCGCTGCGGCGTTGACGATGCGCAATCGGACTCGCTCGCCCGGCTGGAATAGGCCCGTCCAGTTCTGCTGCGCCGTCCGCCCGTTGAGGAGGAACGTATACGTGGCCCCCGAGACATCCGCCAAGTCGGTGGGGTCCATCCGCATCCGACCCCACATGTCCCGATCGCGAATCGCGGCTCCGGCGTCATCGAAGAGGTCGCGGACGAAGCCCGGGAGCGTTCGTTTGCCGTAGTTGTAGTAGCCGCCGTTCCCTTTGAGATTGCGAAGCACCTCCATGGGCGCTTCGTCCGTCCAGTCGGACAGCACCAGCACGTGCTCGCGATCGAAAGCGACCGGATCGTCCCCTGCCGGTTCAATCACGATGGGTGCGTAGACTCCCCGCTGCTCCTGCCCGCCGGAGTGGCTGTGGTACCAGTACGTCCCGGCTTGCCGCGCCCGGAATCGGTACGTGAACGTCTCGCCCGGCTCGATCCCGTCGTAGCTGAAGCCCGGAACGCCGTCCATCTCGAACGGCACGAGAAGGCCATGCCAATGCAACGACGTCATCTCGTCGAGGTTGTTCGTGACGCGAAGGATCACCTCCTGACCCTCTCTCAGCCGCAGCAACGGCCCTGGAATCATATTGTTGATCGCCCGGGCCTCGACCGAGTCCCCGCTGAATGAGACTCCGAGTCGACCCACCGCAAGATCGTATTCCACGACCTCGAGAGCGCCGGCGCCGGCAGGTTCGACGGCCGCCCAGAGCTCTCGGCGCTCGGCGCTTAGGCCCGAGATCACGGTGAGCGCGGCAGACACCTTCAGAAACTGGCGCCGGTCGATCCCGGGGGGGGCCGTATGGATAGTAATTGGCATGGTCAGCCCCCAGTCTGCGCCCATCCCCGTGAAGACACCGTGAAGTGAAGATGAAGGATCGTTCATGGAAGGAGGCGGCTACCTTGGCCGTCATGAAGCCACACCCGCGGGCCGCCGACCTCCCCCTGCGTTTCAACGAAGTGACGATGCTCAAGCACGATCTCGCGCATCCGGCCGGATAAGACCGCCCTGCTCACTCCCGGCCGCGAGCCTGTGGGCTCGCGCCCTCGGGCAGGCAATCGTACTGGGTAGCAAAGAACGACTCACCGTGACGTTCGTCACTGAAGACAGTCCACCTGAAGTTGTTGAGCAAAGCAGATCATACATGAGCAGCTTCCTCCAGGACGTTCGATTCGCTCTGCGCACGTTCACGCGCAACCCGTCGTTCACCACCGTGGCCGTGGTCACGATGGCGCTCGGCATCGGGGCCAGTACGGCCATTTTCAGCGTGGTCAACGGCGTGCTCTTGCGACCGCTTCCCTACCCCGACTCCGAGCGACTCGTGGTGGTGGGAGGCACGCTGGAGGGACAGCAAGGCTTCCCTCGCGGGATGACGTTGCCGGGCGTATTCGCCGATTGGCAGGAGGGCAACACGGCCTTCCAGCAGATGGCTGCAGTGAGCGAGTGGACACTCGACCTCGTGGGTGAGGGGGACCCGCAGCGACTGAATGCGGCCGGTGTGTCCGTCGACTTCCTCCCGTTGCTTCGCACGTCACCCGTCGTGGGGCGCAATTTCTCGGCTGAGGAGGACCTGCCCGATGCGGGACCCGTGGCCATCGTGAGCCATCGTCTCTGGCAAACCCATTGGGCAGGCGATCCGAACATTCTTGGCAGACGCATCACACTGAGTGGCAAGCCATATACAGTCGTGGGTGTCTTACCGAGTGACTTCCGGTATCCAGAAGTGCTCCACTTCGACGCAGTGGACGTGCTCTACCCCTACCAACTCAACATCCCGACCCAGGACGTGATCAGCGCGTTGGCGCGCCTTCGCGACGGTATAGGGCCAGCGGAGGCACAGGACGCGGTCAACGCCATCGAGAGCCCGTCCGCCCAGAGGATGGGTCTTCGGGCCGACGTGACGCCTTTGGCTTTCCTCACCATCGGCGACGTGGGGCCGCGACTGAAGCTGCTGCTCGGCGCCGTCGGGCTCCTGCTGCTGATCGCCTCGGCCAATGTCGCCAACCTCCTGTTGGCACGGGCTATATCTCGAACCCGCGAGATCGCGCTGCGCTCGTCGCTGGGGGCGGGCCGAGGGCGAATCACCCGGCAGCTGCTCACGGAGAGCCTGCTGCTATCCGGTGCTGGTGGCGCAGTGGGCGTAGCGATCGCGGCCGGAGTCATTCAAGCGCTCGTCACCATCGACCCGGGCAACTTGCCTCGCCTCACCGAGGTATCCCTCGACGGAACCGTCTTGGGCTTCACGCTTCTCGTCACGTTGGTGACCGGCGTCATCTTTGGAGCCATGCCGGCTGTGCAGCTCGGCGGGCTCGGAGGCTCGAGCCTCGCGAGTGGCGGCACCCACGCCGCGACGACCCGGGTGGGCAAGAGAATTCGGTCAGCACTCGTGGTGTCTCAAGTCGCACTCGCGCTCGTCCTGCTGATCGGCGCGAGTATCTTGATCGAGAGCTTCGTCACGCTCCAGAACGTAGACCCCGGATTCGACCCGACGGACGTCTTCTTCGCCTCGGTCATCCTGGACGAGCGATACCAAACGAGCGAAGAGCAGTTGACCTTCTTCTCTAGCGTACTCGAGCAGGCGGAGCAGACCGTTCCCGGCGTGGTCTCGGCGGCAGTGGTGACGGCACTGCCGATGTCTGGGGACCGCTGGCGCGCCCCCATCGCTATCGAAGGGTACACGCCTCCCGAGGGGGCCCGCCTGGGCATGGACTTCGCCCAGGTGAGCGAGGACTACTTCAGCACCATCGGGACCCCCGTCATCTCGGGGCGCGTCTTTTCAGCGGAGGACCGTGGTTCGGAAGGGCTCACGAGTCTCGTCGTGAATGAGGCTTTCGCTCAGGAGTACTGGCCAAACGGCAACAGCCTGGGCAGCCGCTTGAAGATCGGAGGCTCGGTCGATGGGCCTGGCCCATGGCTCACCGTGATCGGTGTCGTAACCGATGTGCGCCAGCAAGGGCTCGCGGAGTCGGGGGGGCCGCAGACGTATCTCTTCTACCAGCAAAGACCGTCGGATCAAATGCGGATTGTGGTTCGTTCGGACGCCGACTTCTCCCTCGTTTCCCAAGCGCTGCAGCGCGCCGTGTGGGACGTCGACGCGAACATCCCCGTGGAAGTCGTCGCTTTGAGCGATCACGTCGCGGGCACCATAACCGCTCCCCGCTTCTACACGGGACTGCTCGCCAGCTTCGCCACGCTGGCGCTCGTGCTGGCGGCGGTCGGCATCTACGGCACGATGTCCTTCGTGGTTGGCGAACGTCAGCGGGAGATGGGCATCCGTCTGGCGCTCGGGGCCGCCGCGTCCTCCGTGATGACCCTGGTCGTGCGGCAGGGACTGATCCTATCCGCTCTCGGTGTCGGCCTCGGGATCGTCGGCGCGGCAGCCGCATCCCGGCTTCTCGAGAGCTTCCTGTTCGGAGTCACGACCGCCGACCCATCGGCGTTCGTGCTCGGTGTCGTGGTGCTCTGCGGGGTCGCGCTCGTGGCGAGCTACGTGCCGGCCAGGCGTGCCACGCTCGTCGATCCCGTGCAGGCTCTGAGGGCGGAGTAGGACCGACCCCTGTGTCGTCCGGTCTCACCGCGCACCCTCAGTGTCCACTTGGTGGATCTGCCAAAAACTCTCGAGCAGGAGACCCGCGCTCACCGTCAGCATGACGGCCATTCCCAGTTGGAGAACGACGAAAGTGCGCCTCAACCTGGCTGCGCCCTGACTGCCGCCCGACCGGGTGCCATCTCGGAGCGCCCCGCCGAAACCGGAACGGGTTGCGGCTAGCGCCGGGGCCAGCGTTCTAGGGTCTCAGACCCTCCAGCAGGTCCAGGAACATCGAGAGTCCGGCGGCGACCGACTCCTGATCGCGTGAAGTCTTCACGGAACCGATGAGGCCCTGATAGGTGGCGAAGACCAGGGTCGCTATCGCAGCGCAGTCCACGTCGCCGCGGACGTTGCCCGCCCGTTGACCCCGCTCGAAGACGGCCTGGATCTCAGCCCGCCAGTCGTGCGCGACACGGTCCAGATGCTTCCGAAACTCCTCATCGGCGCCCGCGAGCTCCTGCGAGAGATTGTTCAACGGGCACCCGCACCGCAGCTCTTCGGGCGTGGCGTCCATCATGGTCGCACGGGTCGACTCCGCCATCGCCCGGATGGGATCATCGGTCCCAGCGAGCGGCTTCATCCATCGCTCCGCAATCATTGGCCGGATCG
>JAYZBT010000006.1:0-20401 GCA_036338615.1 Gemmatimonadota bacterium | reverse complement strand
CGGCGAAGACCGGCGGGAGTCCGTCGTTCGGACCCGCTGACTGCGCCGCCGCCGCGCCCGTACCGAGCAGGAGCGCCGAGGCGGCGCCCAACATCGTGAGTACTCTCATCATCACCTCCCGTGGCGCACGAATCTGGCCTCAGTTGGAGGCCAGCGCACGTACGGGATCGAGTTTGGCCGCGCGCGGCGACGGGATGAGGGCCGCCAGGAGACCCACCCCGACCAGGAGTGTCGCGGAGGCGACGAAGGTCGCGAGGTCCGTCGTGGGTACGTCGAGAAGGAACGACTCCATGAGACGGGTCAGCCAGTAGGAAGCCACCAGGCCCGCCAGCGCACCGGCGAGCACGCGATACGCGTTGCGGCCGCGATCATCAGCCGCAGCAGGCTGCTACGCTGCGCTCCGAGAGCGGCGCGGATCGCCATCTCTCTGGTTCGCTGGGCGGCCGCGAATGACACGAGGCCGTAGACGCCCAGTGCGGCGAGCATCAGCGCCGCGAGTGCGAACGAAGTCAGAATCGTGAGCGTCTAGCGGCGGCCGGTGAGCAGCCCGCGAACACGATCGTCCAAGGACGCGATCTCGATGGCGAGCGCGGGATCTACGGCTCTGGCGGCTTCGCGGATCGAGGTCGCCAGTCCGGGCTACGCACCTGATCCGGCGCGCACCACCGCGGTCATGGAAGTGGTCCACATTGGAACCTGCCGGTAAAGCACGAACAACTCGGGTCGCGGGTCGGCCTCGAATCCGTCCCGACGCACGTCGTCCACTGCTGTGCGCCAGCGGAGTCGGTCCTCTCGTTGTCGCGCGGACGCGTAGAGTTGGCGCTTGGCCGACTCGATGTCGCCGAACCGCTGAAGCGCCTGCTCGCGAGCGAACGCGGGCTCCACGCCCTGTTTCACGAGCGCTTCCGTGCGCAGCGCGATGTGAGTTTCGATCTCCTGCTCGAGCTCACGATGGAGATCGCTCGGTTTCCCGGCTCCAAGCCGGAAGAGACGTTTGTATCTGCCCAGCTTCCCCCCCTCAGTCTACTCCGCGTTCTACCGCCAGAATGGACGAGACCGATTCGGCGTACCGGCGCCAGGTCTCCGACTCACGCTCGAGGTGGTTGCGCCCTTTTGGGGTCAGCGAGTAATAGCGGGCCTTCCGCTTGTTCTCCGTGACGCCCCACTCGGCCGTAACGAGCCCCCGACCCTCGATGCGATGCAGCGCCTGATAGAGGGCGCTGTCCTCAGCGACGAGATCTCCGCCGGAGTGCTTTTCCAGCCATGTCGCGAGCCCATATCCGTGTGTGACCGCGCAACTCAGGGCCTTGAGAATCAGCAGGTCGAGCGTGCCTTTGAGTAGCGGAAGCGTGCGAGCCATGGCCCCCCCGAGTACACACCGTAAGTGCTAAGGTAAAGAGTATGAGGGGACGGGCGGTGCTAGGTCAACGGCTGGTTCACACGAAGCGTTGCCGCCAACTGTGGTGATCTACATGTTCTCGGCTATGACTAAGCTCACGTTTTACGGTCACGCGACCTTCGGACTCGAGACGGACGACGGTACGAAACTCGTGATCGATCCATATTTCACGGACAATCCGGCGTGTGATGTGTCCGTGGAGGATGTCGAGGCCGACTTCATCCTGCTGACCCACGGGCATTTTGATCATGTGGCGGACGCGATCCCG
This sequence comes from Gemmatimonadota bacterium, assembly GCA_036338615.1. Lineage (GTDB taxonomy): Bacteria > Gemmatimonadota > Gemmatimonadetes > Longimicrobiales > Gaopeijiaceae > UBA1138. Next base: position 18,734 of record JAYZBT010000006.1, on the reverse strand, counting down.
CTCTGCGAGCGCACCGGTGCGACGATCATCGCATCCTTCGAAATCGCGGCGTACATGGAGAAGCAGGGACTGTCCGCGAGTCCACAGCACATAGGGGGAGGAGTCGACTACCCCTTCGGCTATGTGAAGATGACTGCCGCGGTGCACGGAGGCAGACTGGATCTCCCGGGTGGGGAAGGGTTCACGACGGTGCCCGGTGGCTTCCTCATCAACCTGGCGAGCGGTCAACGCTTCTACCACGCAGGCGACACGGGCCTGCTGCTGGACATGCAACTGCTGAAGGGCTTGGTCGACGTTGCCGTCCTGCCGATCGGTGACCGCTTTACGATGGGTCCCGCCGACGCGGTGCGCGCCGTCGAATTCATCGAACCGGACGTCGTGATTCCGTGCCACTACGACACCTGGCCGCCCATCGAACAGGATGCCCAGGCCTTCGTGGATGCCGTCGGTGACCGCGCGCGGGTCGAAGTGATGGCTCCCGCCTCGGTTTTCGAGTTCTGATGGCGAAGCCGGCGGCAGGAGGCCTTACCTGGCGGGTCATCTTCGACGAGGCGCGGCCTGGCGCGATGAACATGGCGTTCGATCACGCGTTGACCACTTCGCCCCGGCGCGGGGAAGGCGTGCTACGACTCTACTCGTGGGCCTCCCCGACGGTATCGTTCGGCAGGCACGAGCCCGCCAGTGGGGCATACGATGCCGAGGCTGGCAAGGCCTCGGGCATCGGTTTTGTGCGTCGCCCAACGGGGGGGCGCGCCGTCTATCACGACGCCGAGTTGACCTATGCCGTCGTGCTTCCGGACCGCACCTCTGGTGGGCCCAAGGGCGTGTACAGCAAGATCAACGAGGGCCTCGCGCTGGGCTTGAAGCAATTGGGGGTCGACGCATCGGTCGCTGCCGCCGGCGTCGTGCTCGCTCCGGACGAGGGACCCTGCTTCCAGGTTCCGGCCCCCGGGGAGATCCTCGCGGGCGGACAGAAGCTCGTGGGCAGCGCACAGGTCCGGATCGGGAGTTCCCTACTTCAGCACGGCTCGATCATCCTGGACGGGGACCAGAGTCAATTGAGTCGCCTCTGTCCGGGTGCGGGTCCGATTCAAGCCCCGGCGAGTCTTCGAGCGTTGATTGGCGAAGTGAGCACGTGGGACCTCGCGGAGGCACTCACGGGCGGTCTGGAGGCTTCGCTCGGGGGCGTGTGGGAGGAAGGCGAGTACCGCTCCGGTGAGATCGAGGAGGCCGAGTGGCTCGAGAAGGAGCGCTACGGGTGTGAGGAGTGGACCTGGCGACAGTAACCTCGTTGCAGCGACACCATAGGGGAGTCGTCATGAGAAAGACGATTGCGCTGGGGGCCGCAATCTGCGGCGCCGCGTCCGGACCCGTCCATACGGGGTAAACGGGACCGGATCCTGCTGCAGGGAGAGGTGCCGAGCCCGGTACATCTGCCTACCGGGTGTGCCTTTCACACACGATGCCCCCATCCCGAGAGGGACGAGTCTTGTGTGCACCGAGTGCCAAGGGACCAAGCCACTTCGCGGCGTGTCCCAAGGTTCGATGAGCGGGTTGTGACAGGGTTGACACCCATCTGGGGGAAGACCATAATCCTGACCTCTTGAAATTCCCGCCCTTCCACTGCTCAGCGCGGTGGAGGGGCGAAGTAACGCAGGCTCGATAGAACTTTGGCTGGAGGTCGCTTTGGCGATTCAACTGTTCGGCGCTCTTGTGCAGATTCCGCTCGTGGACGAAGCGCCCCAGTGCTGCAGCGTTGAGTACTTCTCGGAGCTTTGGACGTCCACAGGGTGGATGATCTATCCTCTCGCCTTCTGTCTGGGCCTGGGCGTCCTCGTCATCGTCATCAAGTTCATCAGCCTGACGGGCAAGACGATCAAGACGAAGAAGATCCTCAAGGACGTCGATGAGTTGCTCACCCAGCAGCGCATTCGTGAGGCCCTCGAGTTGACGCGTGATACCGACGCGCCCGCCGCCAACATCCTCTACGCCGGTCTCGAGCGACACGAGGAAGGCACCGAGCGCGTGATGAAGGCCATCGAAAATCAGGGCCTGCTCGAGATGAGCAAGCTCGAGTCCGGATTGACGATCCTCGCGACGCTCACAAACGTCGCACCGTTGCTCGGCTTCCTCGGGACCGTCATCGGGATGATCATCGCGTTCCAGTCGATCGAGGCCGCGGGCGAAGTCGAGGCGACGCTCGTAGCCGGTGGTATCAGAGTCGCGCTGCAGACGACGGCCGCGGGCTTGATGATTGCGATTCCGGTATCGATCGGGCACAACTACTTCGTGTCCCGCATCGACAGCTTGGTGATCGACATGGAGGAGTCGGCCCAGAAGATGGTCGATACGCTGCATGCCATTGAGCACACTCGCTCCGGCGGCTGACGCAGCAATGGGCTGAGGCCGGCTGCGAAAGGCCAGCGAGAGGCCGCCCCCGGTGGGGCGGCCTCTTTTTTTGTTAACGCTGGGGCCGCGGTGTGTGTCCTTGGTATGACCTCATGAACCCACGACTCTCCCTGACCGCAACGCTCGTGGTGGCGCTCGCCGCTGCCTCGACGGATTCCCGCTTCGTGGGAACCGGGACGCAGGTGTCCCCGTCCGATTCGGCCATGGCCGAGTTCGAAGCCGGCCGATTCTGGCACGCGGCTCGCATGATGCGGGACGAGGGGGTGGCGACCGGCGAGGCGGCAGACGTCTTGCTGCTCGCTCGGGCTGAAGCGGGCTGGAACAACTGGCCCGCGGTCGAGCGTCTCCTTGCTGACGCCGACTGGCTCGAGGATGAAGGGCGCGGCGCCGCGATGTACCTGCTCGGCCGAGCCCAGGAGGAAGACGGACGCTGGGCGTCCGCTGCCGAGTCCTACACGTCCTACGCGTCCATCACGCCGGCGGCAGCGGTACGCCGCCGAGCGGCTCTGGTTCGGGCGGCGCGTGCGCTCTGGAAGCTCGACGAACGCTCGCGTGCTTTGGATGTACTCGCGCAGCTGACCTATGCGCCGGAGGCCCGTTCCTGGATCGCGCTCGAGCTCGCTTCGGAGATGTCCGTGATGGGCGATGCGGACGCGGTGGCTTCATTGCTCGCCGAAGTGAACGATTCACTCGCGCTGGACGCTGCTTGGCGAACACGGGCGGATGCCCAGCTTGCGGCCCATGACTCGGCGGCGGCGGCAACGAGCTTCGCGGCTCTTCGCGCCGAGTCGAGCGGTTCCCGCAGGGCCGTCGTGTCCGTCGAGCTGGGCCGCCTCGAGCTCGCCGCCGGAGACACTGTGTTGGCCCGAGGGCTACTGTTCGAAGGCCTGGAGGGGGCTCGGGGGACGCCCCGAACACGGGCGGCATCGTCGCTTTCCGATCTGGGTCGCATCGACCGGGAGATGACGCTGCGCCTTGCTCGCATCCTGGATCGGTCGGGGGACGGAAGGCGGGCTCTGCGCGGATACGACCGAGTGATGGTCTTGTCCGAAAAAGAGGGCGTCGAGGCGCCGTTATCGATGCGCGTCGAGCGGGCGCGGCTCATGGGCACGGTACGCAGCCGGCAGGAGGCCGCGATCGAGGAATTCAGGGCGATCCGGGAAGAAACGGAGGACGTGACGATCGGCGCCCGCAACCTGGAAGTATGGACGCAACTGAGGCGTCGTCAGGGGCTGAGTGCCCAGGTGGGCACGCTGCAGCGGTGGCTGATCGAGCAGTTCCCTGGCAGCGGGCAGGCCGCTGAGCTTCTCTGGTCCCGCGCCAGTGCTGCCGATGGACGGGGCAGCCTCGATGCCGCGCTCGAGCAGTACGCCTTCATCGCCGAGAACGCGCGCGCGCACGCCCGCGCGGGCCAAGCGCGAATGCGCTCGGGCCAGATCGAGTTGGGACGCTCGAATCTGGCGGCCGCGGTGGAGATCTACGAGCAGTACCTGACGGACTTTCCCACCGGACGACGCTGGCAGGAGGCTTCGTATTGGGCTGGGCGCATCAGGCTGGAACTGGGCGACACCGCGCAGGCCAGCACACACATCGAACGCGTCTGGGCTGGTGACCCGGTGTCCTACTATTCCGTAGTGGGTGCGGACCTGCTCGGGGTGGAGTACCGAATGGACGTGCCCGACTCCGAGTCGGTACCCGCTCCGACTTGGTTGGCGGCCGGACTCGAACGCCTGGACCTGTTCACGGAGGCCGATCTGGCAACCGCCGCCTCCGCCGAGATCGGCCGACTGACGGACCTAGCCCGCGGCTCGTTGCACGACATGCTGAGCCTCGCCGAGGCGCTCATCGAACGGGGCCACACCATAGACGGGATCAACCTCGGATGGGCACTGCGCGACGACGGGCACGAGTGGGACGCTCGTCTCATTCGAGTGGCGTTTCCCTTCCCGTACAGGGAGTTGGTTCGTCGGGAAGCCGCGGAATGGGGCCTCGATCCGATCGTGATGGCGGGGATCATCCGGCAGGAGTCGGCGTTCAAGGCGAATATCGTCAGTCATGCGGGAGCGATCGGCCTCATGCAGGTCATGCCCCCGACTGGCGCTCAACTCGCTCGTGCGCACGGCCCGGCCGGCTTCCGCGCAGCCAACCTGACGGCTCCGGAGGTCAACCTGCACCTGGGCGCCGCGTTCTTCGTAGAAATGAGCGCGCGGTACGACAATGACCTCCCGGTCGTACTCTCTGCATACAACGCGGGCCCCACCCGAGCGACTCGTTGGCGGCGCTACCCCGAGGTCTCCGACCCGCTTCGCTTCACCGAGCGAATCCCCTTCGTCGAGACCCGTGGATATGTGAAGAACGTCCGACGGAATCTGGGTCTCTACGAGGTGCTGTACGGTCGCGACTGAGGCGGGCGGCGGCACTCGCCGTCGAATAGGGGCCTCTCTGCGTGCTCCGTCTCCGGCTTGCTTGCGCGGGACGCATATCACGCCCTAAGGTGAGAACCGGGTGCGCCGCGGGTGGATCACTTCGTTGGAGGTAGCAGCATGAAGGGGACCGTAAAATGGTTCAACGACTCGAAGGGATACGGCTTCATCCAGCATGCAGAAGGTGACGACGTATTCGTCCACTTCTCGGAGATCCTCGGTGACGGATTCAGGACCCTTCACGAAGGAGACTCCGTGGAGTTCGAGGTTCGCGACTCCGATAAGGGCCAGCGGGCGACCAACGTAATTCGAGCCTGACGCCCTCTCCGGAATAGGTCCCAAGCGCCCTCGGTTGGAGCCGGGGGCGTTTTCTTTGACTCCACCCCTGCCTCCCTCGGCCGTTGCAGATCCCACCTAAGATCAAGCCTCGCATCTTCCTCATCGATGCGTATGCGCTCATCTACCGATCGTACTTCGCGTTCATCCAGCGCCCGCTGACCAACGCGGCGGGGGAGAATACCTCGGCTCCCTTCGGTTTCACTCGCTTTCTCCTCGACATCAGAGAGGAGTTCTCACCGGACTACTTAGCCGTGGTCTTCGACGCTGGCGACTCGTTTCGGAAGCAGGAATACCCGGCCTACAAAGCCACGCGCGAGAAGATGCCGGACGATCTGCGCGCCAGTCTCGGCCGCGTACGGGCCATCGTGGAGGCGTTCAACGATCCCGTCGTCGAGCTCCAGGGCTACGAGGCGGACGACGTCATCGGGACTCTCGCCATGCGCGCGCGCGATGCGGGCCTCGAGGCGGTGATCGTGTCCGGGGACAAGGACTTCTATCAACTCGTCGGGCCAGGCGTTCACCTCCTGAATCCTGGGCGCGGGGGGGCGACCGGGGTCGCCGCCGACTGGGTCACCGAGGCGAACGCTGGTGAGAAATTCGGTATTCCTCCTTCTCAGGTCATCGACTACCTCGCCCTCGTCGGGGACTCCTCCGACAACATCCCAGGGGCTCGTGGAATCGGTCCCAAGACTGCCGTGGCCTTGTTGCAGCAATACGCGGACGTCGAAGCCCTGATCGCCAACGCGGAGGCGTTGAAGCCACCGCGCGCGTCCAGATCGATGCAGGAGAACGCGGAGGACGTTCGGCTTTCGAGGCGTTTGGTCACGATCATGACCGACCTGGATGTCGAACTGGATCTCGAGGCGCTCAAGGTCGGAGAGCCGAACAACGAAGCGTTGCGCGACATCTTCGTGGAGCTCGAGTTCCGGCCGCTCGCTGAGCAGTTTGCTGCAGCCGCGCAGGCCGGCGGCGCGGTGGCCGACGAGTTGGCAACGCGCGAGGCGAACTATTCGGTGGTGGACACAGCCTCGCGGGTGAGCGGCGTGGTCGATGCCATCCGTTCCGCCGGGCGGGTAGCGATCACGGCGAAGTCCTCGGCGGAAGACCCGCTTCGCGGGGTGCTGGTATCGATCGGACTCTCCGTCGACGCCGGCACTGCCTGGTACCTCCCTTTTGGGCATCAGCAGCCGTTCGAACTGACGTTCGAAGGAGAAGGATCCGGCGAGGTCACCAACTTGCCGGCCCTGGAGACATCGACCATGGCCGGGCTCAAGGCGGTGCTGGAGGACCCGGGCGTGGAGAAGGTGGGCCACGATCTCAAGCGCACGGCACTCACTCTTTCGACGTCGGGCGTGACGCTCGTCGGAAGCGCGTTCGACGTGATGGTGGCGAGCTACGTTCTCGATCCCGGGCGGCGCAGCCACGAGCTTACGACGCTCTCCATGGAGAACTTCTCGCACAAGCCGATTGCGTACGCCGATGTCGTAGGCAGTGGCCGCAACAAAGTGCCGTTCCCGGAGGCGCCCATCGAACGGGCGCGTAACTTCGTCGCGGAGGAGGCGGACCTCTCGCTCGAGCTGGCCCAGAAACTCCAGGCGCGGCTCGACGAGCAGGCGCTCGCAGACCTCATGGCCGAGCTCGAGATGCCGCTATTGCCGGTCCTCACGCGCATGGAGTTGGCAGGTATCGGAATCGACGCGGACTTCTTCCGCGCGATGAGGTCCAAGTTGAAACGTGAGCTCGAACTGATCCAGGAAGAGATCTTCAAGTTGGCGGGTGGCGACTTCAACCTGAACTCGACGACGCAGCTCCGGCAGGTGCTCTTCGAGAAGCTGAGTCTCCCGATCCTCAAGAAGACCAAGACCGGTCCCTCGACGGATGCATCGGTTTTGGAGGAGTTGGCTGAACAAGGTCACGAGGTCCCGCGGCTCATGATGGAGTATCGGGAGCTCGAGAAGCTGCGGTCTACCTACGTGGACGCGCTCCCGCAGCTCGTGAACCGCAACACGCAGCGGATCCACACGAGCTTCAACCAGACCGTAGCCGCGACGGGACGGCTGTCGTCGAGTGATCCCAATCTTCAGAACATTCCCATCCGTACCGACCTGGGACGCCAGATCCGGAAGGGTTTCGTCGCCGCGCCAGGCAGAACCTTTCTCGCGGTCGACTACTCGCAGATCGAGCTGCGGGTGATGGCGCACTTCTCGGGGGATGACGCGTTCGTCACGGCCTTCAAGGAAGGCATCGACGTGCACAAGCAGACTGCCTCGGTCATCTTCGACGTGCCGATCGGGGAAGTCACGGGGTACATGCGTGGTCAGGCCAAGACGGTCAATTTCGCGACCCTGTACGGTCAGGGGCCGTTCTCACTCGCCCGGCAACTCGGCATCTCACGCGAAGATGCCAAGGAGTTCATCGCCACGTACTTCGAGCGCTTCAGCGGTGTGCGGGACTTCCTCGACGCTCAGGTCGAGATGGCCAAGGAGCAGGGATACGTCGAGACGCTCATGGGGCGTAAGCGCTACGTGCCCGAGCTGCGGTCCGGGAGCTGGAATATTCGCCAGTTCGGTGAACGGGTCGCCCAGAACACTCCAATTCAGGGTACGGCCGCCGATCTCATGAAGAAGGCGATGATCGACGTGCAGGCCGCTCTGGACGCGGCCGATTCCGGAGCGAAGCTGCTCCTGCAAGTCCATGATGAGTTGCTGCTCGAGGTGCCCGACGGCGAGGTCGATGCCGTGCGAGACCTGGTCGTGTCTCACATGGAGGGTGCTGTCGAGCTGCACGTCCCGCTCGAGGTCGACTGGGGTGTCGGCCGCGATTGGTACGAGTGCAAGGGATAGCAGCACCAGGCCGGCTTCCAGGCGTCCCGTCCCGCCATACGTGCGCCCCGCTCGCGTGTCCATCCTTCGGTGCAATAGGCGCTCGGACACTGCTCCGGGCGGTTCGAACCAACAGCGGAGGAATCATGAGCCGGACGGTGAACAAGATCACGCTCATCGGGAATGTGGGGCGTGATCCGGACATGCAGCAGACCAAGAGCGGCACCAAAGTCGCCCACTTTTCACTCGCGACGAACCGGCGCACCCCGGCCGACTCGGAGGGTGAAGAGCGTACCGATTGGCATCGGCTGACGCTCTGGAATCGTCAGGCTCAGTTCGCGGAGGACTACGTGAGGGTCGGGGACAGGATCTATGTCGAGGGACGCCTCGAGTACGAGACGTACGAGCGGGATGGGGTGACGATCCCGAGCGCCGAGGTCATCGTGCACACGGTGGTCATGTTGTCGTCGAAGGCCGGGTTATCCGAGGACGAACTGGAGGATGCGGCGTAGACCCCGGGAAGGCCTGGTCGCGTGAGAGGGGGCTTGAGGGAGTTTCTCTCAGGCCCCCGTTTCGGGGTTTCTAGAGCCAGCCACGGAATCGGGGCCGTACGGAGAAGATCAGCTCCCACGTTCCGTCGCGCAGGCCGTGGGCCACGTCGATGCGCAGCACGTCCCACCCCAGTGCGAGTCCGGCACCCAGCGTGGCTCGCAGGCCCGCCGAATCGTTCCCTTGCCAATCGTTCGGTAGGGCGCGCCCGTCGAGGTAGGTGGCGCCCACGCCTGCGAAGGCTCGCAGGCTCACCCAAGGCGGTCGGAGCGGGAATGTGCCCTCGGCCCGCACGAGCCAGAATCGGTCCCCTACGAACTCCCGGTATCGGTGGCCGGGAAGCGTCTCACGCCCGCCGAGTAGGAAGAGTTCCTGCACCGGGGCTTCGCTGGTCACTAGTCCTGCCGAGGCATGCACTTCTCCGTGCCAGCGAGCGTTTCGGTCCTGAAGCGTCCAGGACGCGTCCCCCCGCAACGCGGCGAAGTTGCGCGTTTCGAACCGTGCGCCGGTCGCGGTGAATGTGCCGGAGCCGTCCCACGGGAGCCGGATAGGGTACTCGAGATCGACGGCGCCGAGAATGCCCTCATCGATCGAGCGCACGGCACGGAGGTCCGTGCCCGGCACGTCCGACACGACGTCCTCCGCAGACTCGTGACGTTCCCATCTCAAGCCCAGCCGAGTCCGGCCCGAGGTGCGTGAGCGGAACGACAGACCAATGCCGCGTGAGAAGAACGGGTCCAGGTAATCGTTCACTCCCGTCGCCGTTGCCAGCGAGTTGGTGAAGCCGGATGCCGTCAGGCCCTGTCCCACGTCCCGGACCTGATTCCAGTGGATCTCGACGGTCGGCACCACGGGGTCGGGTCCGCCGGTTGCGGTCAGCGAGCCGGCTGGCTCGCCGCGCGCTGTCGCGTAGCCGCCCGACGCCCTCAGCAGCAGGTCGCCGGTAGGGCGGAGGCTCAAGCCCGCGCCCAAGAAGAGGCCTTCGGCTCTGTTGTAGTGGATCGCGCTGGAAGCGGAGCCGAGGTGCAGGCGAAGCGGACCGAGGCCGCTCAGGTAGCGGTCCTGAATGATCTGTCTCGCTTGCGCCCGAATTTCCCCCATGGTGGGGGAGGGCGCTATACCCTGCTCATTGAGGTCGTCGAAGAGGCCTCGCTCGAAAGGATATGCCTCGCGTTGGGCACGGGGGACGGCTGTGACGCGCCGGCCGAGAAGCGCCGGGTTCGGGATCTCCGCGTTGAAGTCGTAGCGTCCGATCTCGAATCGACCTCGGATGATGCTACCCGCCAGAAAGTCGAGCTCCGGCATCTCTCGGCGGAGCTCGGCCTCTTGTCGGTAGGGGAGCCAGTACTTGCCGTCCCACAGGGCGTTGTCGATCGAGATCCGGATGTAGTCCAAGTACGGATCTACGTAGGACGCCGGCGTGAACGTGAACGTCATGCGCACGATTGCCGACGTATTTCTGTCGAGGAAGACCGACCCGATGAAACCGGGCTGTTCGTGCTCTTTCGGCCGCACATGGACCTCGTAGACCAGGGTCCGGTCGGTACCGGCCCCGTACTCGACCGTGAGTGAGTCCACCAGTTGGAAATCGTAGACGCGTGGCGCATCTGGCCCCAACGGGTGGAGCACCTGCTCGACCTCGTCACCGTCGCCCAAGCGGATGAAGTCGCCGAAGTCGTCTTGCACGACGGTGAGGTGGTCCAGATGGTAGTTGATGTTCGTGGGAAGGACCTTCTCGTCCCTCAGGCCGACGATGCGCTGTCCGGTCTGGTTCGGCGCTCTCCAGAAGACCTCGATCGCGATCTGGTCCGCTTTGACCAACGTAAGCTCGTCGGAGTCCGGGCGGTCGATGAGGAAGTAGGCATACCCGCGGGCTTCGCCCACGTAGGAGCGAAACGTCGAGTCGACAGCGAGTGAGTGGCGTTCCGCCCGCGCCCGCGCGATGAGTTCCAGCACCCTGTCGTCGTTCCACTGCTCGGGGCTTTGCGCGTGGGCCACGCCGCTCAAACCCAGGACAGCGGCCGAGGCGCAGAAAAGGAGTCCAGGCGATAGGTGCTTCAAGCGCGGGCGCTCTCGGTCGTGGGGTCGGTCATCGGGACTCACGCCTGGTACGCTCCGCTTCGCGGGCCGGTTCCCCCAAGAACAAAGGGCCCCGTCTCGGAAGACGGAGCCCTTTTGTCGATCGTAGCCGGCCCCGCCTCAGTTGGGCGTCCAGAAGCCGGAGAGGGACTCGCCGTGAGGACTCTCTCGGAGCTTCTCGAAAGCGCGGTTCCGAATCTGCCGGATGCGCTCGCGGGTCACGCCGAGCAAAGAGCCGATCTCTTCGAGAGTCCTCTCCTCCCCGTCGTCGAGGCCGTAGTACAGGTAGAGGATCTTTCTCTCTCGCTCGGTCAGATACTGCTCGAACATCGTCTCGAGGAAGTCGCGTCGAGCGATGGCCTCGACGTCCTCCTCGATGTCCGACGCCTCTGCACCGGCAAAGCGTTCGCCGAAGCTGGCGCTGTCACGGTCGCTTCGGTCGATCGGGGCGTCGAGGCTCAGTTCGGACGCAGCCACTCGACGCAGCGCTCGAATCGTCTCAACCGGCTCTTCCATTTCCTTCGCGATCTCTTGATCGGTCGGGGTCCGGCCCAGCGACTGCGTCAGCTGCGTATTGGTGCGCGCCAACTTGGCGAGGTTCGAGTTCTGGTTGAGCGGGATGCGTACGGACCGCGTCTGCTCCGCCAGCGCCTGAAGAACGGTTTGGCGGATCCACCACACGGCGTACGAGATGAACTTGACGCCTTTGTCGGGGTCGAACTTCTTGACCGCCTTGAGGAGCCCCTCGTTGCCGATGCAGACCAATTCGGCCAGGCCGAGTCCCCGCCCCTGGTACTTCTTCACGTATGAAATGACGAAGCGCAGGTTCGCGGTCACCAGACGCTCGGCGGCTTCCTTGTCCCCGACGCGTGCTCGACGTGCGAGCTCTCGCTCTTCGAGCGGGTCCTGAATGAGCGGGTATTTCTCGACGTCCTGCAGGTACTGATCGAACGAGTCTAAGCCACGGGAGGAAGAAAACATCCGTTCTAGTCTGTTCCTCGTGTGCGGGTCGAAGAGGACCTCACTCTACGATCCCGAGCCCCGACAACCCGCTTCCTGCTTGGGTTCTGATGGCTCAGGATCGATGATCCCTAAAAGCTTTCGGGTGGGAATGAAGGTATAAAAGCCTGTTTCTGCGGTCAAAGGTTTTCTTCTTCGCCCCGGATTTACACGAGAATGAACTCTGCCTCCAGACTTTCCGTGCTGGGGCCGTTCAAAGCGAAGAAGATGGACGCGCGCCCAGCGGTGCGAAGCCGCAGGTCGATTCTTCGGAAGAAGCCGCTCTCGGCGACCTCGAGCGCGTGGAGATCCGCCAGGTCGACCAATCCCGTGGCTCTACGGGCGCGGAAGACGAAGATCGGGGCGTCACCGCGCACCACGATCCACCCAGTGATGAAGGGTGGCGCACCTGGGAGCAAGTGCGCCCCCACCGGGCTGCCGCGCAAACCGCCGCCCGGCGCCATGACGTCTCTTGCCAGGGCCGCTCGCACCCAAGCCGGAAAGTCTTCGGTGTGGGTCCATCTCCGCGCCCCGAGCGTCTGAAAGACCCGTCCGGCCACCAGGCGGACCGCGAAAGCGAAAGCCCGCACGCGGGACGCTCCACTCCACGCGCCGGCCACGGCGAGAACCAGACCGGCCGCGAGCGCCCAGTTCGGCACATCGATTACGAGTGCGACGATGCCGAGCACGACCACGTCCTCGAGCAGGGAGGTCAGCAATGGGTGGGGGACAGGCGACGAACTCAGCCAGCGCAGGATGGATGCCCCGGAGCGGATGGAGTGCGCGGCCGAAGCCAGTACACCGCCGAGTACGGCTCCACCCACGATCACGAGGGGAGCCTGGCCGTCGAGCAGAAGCAGGGCCAAGAGGGCGCCCGAGACAGGGCGGATGACCGTGTGGAAGGCGTTCCACAGCAGCGCTGCGGTGGGGAAACGCTCAGCCGTGAACTCCAAGAGATAGAATCCACCGACCATTGCCATGACTCCGAGCGAATCGAGGTCGCCCAAGGCACCTGGGAGCGGCTCGCTCCACCACATGGTGGTGGGAACCGCGCCGAGAAAGAGCAGCGTCAGGTACAGATCCAGGCCCGCCGCGATCGCGAGCGGAGGCAGGACCAAGATCTCTGGTGGAAGATCCGAGAGCATGCTACCGCCTCGTTCCACGACAGGGCACTAGCGCCCCAGCTCGGTCACGAGGAAATCGGGACCGGTGCGGGTGCGCCGAGTACGTTCGAGCTGCAGGTCTTTGACTCCTGGGCCGATGCCCAGCAGTTCCAAGAGCGTAAACCGGAACACAGGACCGTGATTGGGGGGGGCACCGAGCGGCCATGCCAGATCGATGCGTCCTCCTCTCCTCGACCCGGCGGGCAGCGAGTACCGGAGCCCGATTCCGAGTGCAGCCTCCCACCCCGAGTCGACCCCGTACGGCACATCTCCTGACCAGACGCGTCCCGCGTCGGCAAAAAGTGTGAGTCCAAGGTCGATCAGATCGGGCCACGGCCAACTGAAGAAGATCCGATCCTCGACCGTGAGCAGCAGACGTCGGGCCCCTGGCGAATGCTCCTCGGCGAAGCCACGGACGGCGTCCCGGCCGCCGAGGGTCAACTGGAACGGGCTATCCATCGACCAACCCCCCGCCGCCGAAGCACGCAGGAAGAGCGTCTGTCCCGGAATCCGCTCGGAGCGCAGGTAGCTGTACAGGTCGATCTCCCCGATTACGTCACGCCAGTCGTTGTCCTCTCCTCTCAGCCGCCGACCCTCGACCGCGGCAGCGGCAAAGACGAACGAGCTGCCCAGGTCGTGCCCCGCGTAGAGGCGCGCCCTGCCGAAGATATCGTCGGGACTCGGCACGCCCTCCGCCGAAAAGAGGCCGACGCTGCGGCCGACGGTGAGACCGAGGTCGGTGCCGAGCCACAGGTCCGGCGCGCCGTCCAGGGCATCCAGGCCGAGCACTCGTTCGAAACGGAGGTTTCTCTGACCGATCATGAGATTCACACGGGTGGTCGAGCGGGCCCGAGTCTGCCCTGAGATGAGGTCCTGGACCTGGCTAGTTGCCGCCATCGTGTTGCCGAAGTCGTTGTCGATCGCGACCTCGAGTTCGTTGGGGAACCTCCGGAATACGATGCGTTCCCGGGTCAAACCGAGCCCGAGCAAGGTCAAGTTGCCGGGCCGCCCCAGCCGACCCGCCATCGAGACCTCCGCCCATTCGTCGCGATAGGGCAGCAACACGTTCGTGAAGTCCGGATCGTCGGCCGCTGAGTACGTGAAGACTCGGTCGCGACGGTCGTAGATTTGCCTCATGGCCACGCGGCCCACTTCACCCACGAACGGGTAGTTGAGTCCCAGCTCCACGAAGTTTCCGCTGCGGGTCCTGCCCCAGCCGAGATTCGCGTCGGTGCGGGTGCCCAGAAGACGCGGCTCCTGAAGTCTGAAGCCCTGTGTGCGCTGCTCGCGGCGTCTTTGCGCGAAAACCTCTGCCCTGACGCCGCGACCCAACAGATTCGCCTCCGTCAGGTTCAAGCGATCGAGCTGGAGCCCTTGATCGAACGATACCCCGAGGTCGAATTGGGTCGTCCACCTGTCCTGCGTATCGACGACGACGTGATACGTACCGTCGGGCTGAGCCACAGGGTAGATGTCGGCTATCCCGATGACGCCGTAGGACTCCAGGATCCGGTACGACTCTTCGAGTAGCAGGGGGTCGAGGCAGTCGCCCTCGCTGAACAGGAGTTCGCGGAGGATGAAGCCTGCTCGCGTATTGACGTGCAACGCGTTGATCAGGCGGTAGACCCAGCGAAAGGGGTCGTCGTCGTTGATCTCGTAGATCGATCGGTTGTCGACGAAGATGTTGGAGATGCGTCCGGCTTCGCATGCTTCGGCTGGGTCGCCGACTTGGGCCAGCGCGTCGTGCGGGGCCGACGACGCGATCGCCGCAACACAGAGCAGGGCGGAGCGGACGACCTGTGTGCGCGTGGGTGCCCGGGCGCCGGGGCGTTCGCCGCCGGCGGGCTCAGAACTCTCGCGGATGCGGCGCTCCCGGATCATCGGTCGTTTGCATGGTTTCGCGGGCTCGTCTACGCTTCAGCAGAGCACTGACCCCCCTCTGGAAGTAAAGGTATACATGCCGAATCGGCGAAAGGAGGCCCTCGACTACCATATGCGGGGGCGTCCCGGAAAGATTGAAGTTGTGGCTACGAAGTCCGTGGTGACCGCGCGCGACCTTTCGCTCGCGTACTCGCCCGGCGTTGCAGAGCCATGCCGGGAGATCGACGCAAATCCAGACGACGTCTTCAAGTACACGGCGCGAGGTAATTTGGTCGCGGTGGTGTCCAACGGCACCGCCGTGCTCGGATTGGGCAACATCGGGCCGCTCGCGGCCAAGCCGGTCATGGAGGGCAAGGGAGTCCTGTTCAAGCGCTTCGCCGGCATCGATGTGTTCGACATCGAGGTCGACTCGGAGGATCCCGCGGAAGTCATCCGCTTCTGCGAGTTGCTGGAGCCCACCGTCGGTGGTATCAACCTCGAGGACATCAAGGCTCCGGAATGTTTCACCATCGAGCGCACGCTCAAGGAAACGATGGGCATCCCGGTATTCCACGACGACCAGCATGGCACCGCCATTATTGCGGGAGCCGCGCTCATCAACGCGCTCGAGGTCATCGGTAAGGAGATCCATGAGGTGCGGGTCGTGTTCAGTGGGGCGGGGGCCTCCGCGCTTTCGACGGCCGCCCATTTTCAACGCCTCGGGGTGGCCCGGGAGAACGTGCTCATCACGGACTCGAAGGGCGTGATCCACGAGGGGCGCGAAGAAGGCATGAACGAGTACAAGGAGCCCTTCGCGGTTGCGACGGAGTGCCGCACGCTCGAAGAAGCGCTCGAAGGGGCGGATGTCTTCATCGGACTCTCGGTGAAGGGCATCATGACGCCGGCGATGGTCGCTTCCATGGCGAAGGACCCGATCATCTTCGCGCTGGCGAACCCAGACCCTGAGATTCTCCCCGAAGAGGTCGCGAACGTGCGTGACGACGCCATCATGGCGACGGGGCGCTCGGATTATCCCAATCAGGTGAACAATGTCTTGGGCTTTCCCTTCATCTTCAGGGGAGCCTTGGACGTCCGGGCGAAAGGCATCAATAAGGAGATGATGCTTGCCGCGACTACCGCCTTGGCATCACTCGCACGCGAAGAAGTGCCGGACACGGTGCGCGGGGCCTATGGCGGGTCTGAGATCCGCTTCGGGCGAGAGTACCTGATTCCAACACCCTTCGATCATCGCGTGCTGTTTCACGTGGCGCCGGCGGTCGCCGAAGCTGCGATGAAGACCGGCATGGCGCGCATCGACGTAGATCTCGACGAATACAGAGACCGGCTTCGCGCCTCCTTGGGCCCGGGCCGCGAGGTCATGCGCTGGATGACGAACCGCGCCCGTCGCAGACCCGCTCGGGTTGTCTTCCCAGAGGGTCACAACGACAACGTCATCCGTGCCGCGGCCGAGATGGTCGACGACGGCGTGTGTGTGCCGGTGCTGCTCGGGCGGCCCCCACGGCTGACTGAGAAGGCCAGGGCTTTGGGGGTCAGCCTGGAGGGCATAGAAATCGTCTACGCTGCCGAACTCGAAGAGAAGCGGGCGCAGTTCGCCGAGTCCCTGTTCGAGCGGCGAAGCCGCCGAGGCCTCACGCTCGCCGAGTCGCAGTGGAATCTCTTCAAGCCGATCTACTTTGCGGCCAGCATGGTCGAGACGGGCGAGGTCGACGCGATGGTAGCCGGCATCGAGGCCAACTACGGCGAGATCTTGATGCCCGCGCTACACGTGGTCGGTGCCGCGGAGGGTGTGAACCGAGTGGCGGGCCTGTACATGCTCGCCTTCCCGAACCGAGAGTTGATCTTCTTCGCGGACACGACCGTGAATATCGACCCCGATGCGGAGACGCTGCGTGATATCGCGCTTCAGACGGCTGCGTTCGTGCGCGAACTCGGTATTCGGCCGCGTGTGGCCATGGTGAGTTTTTCGAACTTCGGCTCGGCTCCGCACGAAGAGTCGAGGCGCATGGCGGAGGCCGTCGATCTGGTCCGGGCGGCGGACCCCGATCTCGAGATCGACGGAGAGATGCAGGCGGACACGGCGGTCGACGCGATCAAGCTTTGGGACACGTATCCCTTCACACACCTCAAGGGGCCGGCCAACGTTCTGGTCTTCCCACGACTGTCCGCCGCCAACGCCGCGTATAAACTGCTGGACTGCCTCGGCGGAGCGGACGTCATCGGTCCGGTACTACTCGGGATGGCCAAGCCCGTGCACATTCTCCAGCGTGGATGTTCGGTTCAGGCGGTACTCAATCTGGCGACCGTGGCATCGGTAGACTGGCAGGCCAGAAACAAGCTAGTTTAGGCTCCTCGCCCGGACTGTCATCGTCCGGGCGGTGCGTTTTTCAGACACCAGAGCCGGTTGACGGATGGCCGAGCCTTCCGGGTGTTCTCACACGAGAATAGAGGCAGTATGACGACTCGGACGATGGATCGGCCGGCGGATGCCGCGGCCCTCGAGGAAGAAGACGGTTTGAAACAGCACGGCTTAGACCCGCAGAAGGCGGTCCACTGGAACTTGTCCCCGACGCGCCTCTACGAGGAGTCGTTCGCGCGCGGCGACGGGCGACTGGTACACATGGGCGCCATCTGCGCGGACACCGCACCGCACACCGGCCGCTCGCCCAACGACCGCTTCGTGGTTCGAGACGAGCTGACCGAGGCTGTCGTCGATTGGGGCAAGGTCAATGTCCCGATGACCACCGCGCACTTCGAAGTCCTGCGAGCCGACGTGGTGGAGTATCTGAACGACCGCGACCTGTTCGTAAGGGACGCCCGGGCGGGCTCCGACGAGAGGCACAGCCTCGGCATTCGTGTCATCAGCGAGAGCCCGTGGCACTCGCTCTTCGCCTACAACATGTTCCTGCGTCTGTCCGCGGAGGAACTGGCGAGCTTCGAAGCACAGTTCACCGTCCTGCACGCTCCGCACTACAAGGCCGACCCGTCGCGGCACGGCTCGAACTCGGACACCGCGATCGTGGTGAACTTCGCGGCCCGCGAAGTACTGGTGGTTGGGACGCGGTACGCCGGCGAGATCAAGAAGTCGATCTTCTCGGTTCTCAACCACATGCTGCCTGAAGCGGGCGTGCTGCCCATGCACTGCTCCGCCAATGTCGGTTCGGGCGGTGACGTCGCGCTCTTCTTCGGTTTGTCGGGCACCGGAAAGACCACACTGTCCGCCGACGCCGAGCGTGGACTGATCGGTGACGACGAGCACGGCTGGACCGACGACGGCGTCTTCAACTTCGAGGGCGGCTGCTACGCGAAGACCATCCGACTGTCGCCGGAAGGCGAGCCCGAGATCTACCGGGCGACCCAGATGTTCGGGACAATTCTCGAGAACGTGGTGCTCGACGAGACCACCCGAGAGATCGACTTCGACGACGGCTCGATCACCGAGAATACGCGGGCCTCTTACCCGATCCACTACATCCCGAACGCGGTCTTGCCCAGTCGCGGTAGACACCCGTGCAACGTGGTCTTTCTGACCGCCGACGCGTTCGGGGTGCTACCTCCGATCTCCCGGCTCACGCCCGATCAGGCCATGTACCACTTCCTCTCCGGATACACGGCGAAGGTCGCCGGTACGGAGCGCGGGGTGACCGAACCACAGGCGACGTTCAGCGCGTGTTTCGGGGCCCCGTTCCTACCCCGCCATCCCGGCGTGTATGCCGAGATGCTGGGAGACAAGCTGCGCGCGCACGGCGCCAGGGTGTGGCTCGTGAACACCGGCTGGTCCGGTGGCGGTCACGGGGTGGGAAGCCGAATGAAGCTTTCCTATACCCGTGCCATGGTGAACGCGGCGCTCGCGGGCGAGCTCGCCGGCGCGGAGTACGTAAGCGATCCCGTCTTCGGCGTCGACGTGCCGGTTGCCGTTCCGGGGGTGCCGCGCGAGGTGTTGCGTCCGCGCGACACCTGGGCGGACGGTGCGGCGTACGATGCGGCCGCAGCCGAGCTCGCGGCCATGTTCAAGGCCAACTTCGAGCAGTTCGCCGACCAGGTGAGCGACGCCGTGAAGACGGCTGGGCCCC
>JAYZBT010000005.1:0-9412 GCA_036338615.1 Gemmatimonadota bacterium | reverse complement strand
TGGCCGCGGCCGCCGAACAGCTGGCGGAAGCGTGGAAGGGCGAGGACGTCGTCATCGCCCACATCCCCGAGTACTACAATTATGCGGACGTGGAGCAATACCAGCGGGACGTGCTCGGGGTGGACGAAGACCCGCGCCTGGAGGGTCTGCACGACGATTACTACATCACATCGATCATCATGAACGACAATCCGGAGTTCGTGCGCCTCCAGCAGCGCATCGACGCGGGTAAGGCCTCCATCAACGGCATCAGCATCGTGCCGGTGGAGCAGGCCATCGAGCACGGCCGGAAGCTCATCGAGTTTCGGACGGACGTGACGGTCGAGGCGATCGCGAAGGCCATGGCCGCAGGAGGGCACTGAGAGGCGCGCCTGACCAACTGAGCCGGCCGCTCGCTCACCGAGCCTGACCACTCGATCGAGACCGTCCTACCCGATCGAAGCAGCGAAGCCGCTCCCCCACCTGATCCGATCTCCCCGCCGCCGACCCGGCATCCCGCCGTGTCAGAAACAGCGGCGCCGTTCGCTACACGGAAAAGGAGATCAAAAATGAAGACCTGTATCAGATCCGTTGTGGCCCTGGCCATCGCGATCACCTCGCTCGCCTGCAAGCACGCCGAACTGAGGGATGCACCCAAGCACTCGATCACGCTGGCGCACATGCTGATCATGACCTCCGGTCTCGACTGGGACGAGTCGACTTACGGATACGGCCGCCGAGCGGCGGGTCAGGAGCATTGGCGAGCCGGAGGCCAAAGGCCGGAGTCGAGGGAGTTCGGGGCCGAGTCGGCCTTCCAACTGGGGCGGTACTTCAGCGAACATGGCAAGCCGCTTCCGGCGCCGCAGCTCGTCCGTGCAGGCATTGACGGTGATCCTGCGCAGCCAGGTGGACAGCCGCGCGTCGTGGCGAAATGTGCGGGCTGCGCGGAGAACCTTCACGAACACCTCCTGCGTCACATCCTCGGCCGCCGCGTGGTCCCCCTTTAGAAAACCCAAGGCGACCAAGAACACACGGTCCTTGCACCGCTCGAACACGCAACGCTGCGCTTTGGCGTCGCCTCTTCGGCAACCCTCGAGGATGCTGGCGTCTGAGTCGTACTGCGCCAAGAGTCGGATTCCCATCTGAAGCTTGGACGGTGAAGGACCTGCTTTTCTTCCATTTGGCGGCCGACGGCTGAAAAAGGAAGGGTGGGGATCCCCGCCCTTCAGCCGTCGGTCTTCATTTCCCGGAGGTGATCCACAGCTCGGGCGGCTTCCGGAATTCGTGCCCGGTCAGGCCGATCAGTCGTCCCTGATTGAGCGCCATTTCGGGAAAGCGCCGCAGCAGCGCGCTAATCGCGGTTCGGATCTCGAGGCGGGCGAGCGGAGCCCCTAGGCAGAAATGTCGCCCCGCCCCGAATGCCACGTGGTCGCGGACGTCTTCGCGATGAATATCGAACCGGTCGGGCTCGACGAATCGCTCAGGGTCGCGATTGGCGGCGCCGAGCATACACTGCACCACCTCACCCTCCGCGATCCCGATGCCGCGCAACGACACGTCTCGAGTGACATGCCGCGTGCACGACTGCACCGAGGGCTGCCAACGCGCTGCCTCCTCGATCGCTCGGTCGAGCAACGCCGGGGCCGACCGCACTTCGGCCAACTGGTCCGGGTGCACGAGCAGGCTCCATACCGCATTGCAGAGCTGCGCTTCGGTGGTCTCGATGCCGCCGAACATGACGATGAGGGCGTTGGAGACGATTTCGTCATTCGTCAGTCGATCCTCGGTATGCGCGAGGCGCTTCAGTAGCGAGTCCCGCGAGTCGTCGCCATGCGACTCCAGGACGGACCGAACGAGTGTGGCGAACTCCTTCGAGGCCTCGCGACCCCTACCGCGGATGCCGGGGTCCCGGGCGAAGTTGGAGAGCGCCTCGGCGAAGTGGTCGTACCAGCCGGCAATGCGCGGAACAAAGGTCTCGGGCAGGCCGAGAATCTCGGTCACCGTCTCCACGGCCAGGGGCCTGGCGAGCTGCGAGCGCAGCTCGAAGCGAGGCGAGGACGCGACGGCGTCTATGAGGTGGGCAACGCGCTCGTCTACACTCGAACCCACAGTGTCCATCAGATCCCTCGGGCGGAACATCGGCATGCACTGCTTCTTGTGGCGCACCTGCTCCGGCCCATCGAGCGTCATCATGTGACGGCCGAACATGTCCCGGATGATCGACTCCTCGGTGTCGACCGTGAAGGTCTCGAAGTCCGACAGGACCGCGAGCACATCGTCGTGGCGGGTCACGAACCACATGCCCGTCTCCGGCACCCAACTGACCGGCTCGTGCCCACGCAGGTCCGCCAGGATCGGATAGGGGTCGGCGCTCAACCGCGCCATGGTGACACGGCCTCCGCGCGGGAACCGGGAGGCGCGTTCTTCGGCGCGCATCGAAGAACCAGCCTCAGTCAGCTGATGGGCCGACGGCGAATCGGCTGACCAGGCATGACGCCCTCCACGAGATCACCGTCACGGACCACGAACTGTCCGTCGACCAGCACGTGGGGGATACCGGCGGAAGCCTGCGCCGGCTCGGGGAACGTGGCCCGGTCGAGAACTGTCGCGGGGTTGAAGATCGTGAGATCCGCGTCGGCGCCAACCGATACTCGTCCCTTTCTGCTCATCATGGGCACGACCGATTCGAGTCGGATCGCGGGCATGAGGGTCACCTTGCGAATCGCGTCCATGAGGGTGAGCACACCCTCTTCGCGCACGTAACGTCCCAGCACGCGCGCGAAGGACCCTGCGCCCCGCGGGTGCGCCCTGCCGTTCACGAAGGGCACGCCGTCGCTCGCGATCATCACCGCCGGATGCCCGATCGCGTACTCCATCTCATCCTTGGGAATGATGTGCGCGATGATCGCGCCCCCTTGCTGTCGATACGCGTGGAACGAGACCGAATCCAAGCGCTCGCCGGTGGCCACCCACTCGATGTCCGCGTAGTCGGCGCCGAGTCGCTGGCGCCAGCCCGGGTCGAAAATCGCGGCTTGGATGCCGGTCGACGCGGCGGTGTAGGGATAGACCTCCGTGGTGACGTCGACCCCGCCGTCATGAGCGGTCTCGATCATGTCGAGTAGGGCGGGAATCTGTTGTAGCCCACTCGATCCGATGTGAACGATATGCACCGATCCCGATGAACCCGCGGCGTCCGCGATCATCTCCTGGACCGCGGCGATGCTGCTCTCCGGCTCCATCACACCCGCGTAGCGGATATGTACGTAGACCGTGAGGCCCTGGACGGCCACGGTTTGAAAGGCGCGGAATATCTCTTCTCGGCTGGCCCCGGGGATGTATTGCAGCCCGATTCCGAGCCCGAGCGCGCCCTGAGCGAGGCCGAGCGTGATCGTCTCCTGGATTTCATCGATCTGAGTTGGCGTAGCTGCGTCATATACCGCGGCTCGTCGGTCACCACCAAACGCAGCCGTGCGCGCCGACCCGTAGCTCATGGTGATCCCGAAATTGATCCTCCAGTCACCCTCACGTTGCGCGTACCACTCGTCGACCCTGCCGTCGCCGCTCTCCAATTCCAGCGCGGTGGTGACGCCGTCGCGGACCTGCAGATCCCGGCTGAACGGGTCTTGGCCGTGAGCGTGGAGGTCGATGAAGCCGGGCGCGACCACATGCCCACGAACATCGACGACCTCACGACCCTCGAGCGGGTCGGGCGAGATCGCAGCAATGCTCCCGGCCAGGATGCCCACGTTCATCACAGCGTCCAACCCCGACTCGGGATCCATGACGCGACCGCCCTCTAGCACGAGGTCGTAGGTCTGCGCGTGCGCGCGAGCGGCGAAAAGCCCGAGCGCTAGAAGCATCAGCGCTTGAAGCACCAAGGGAGTGAGCCGCCCCAAAAGCCTGCCCGTCATTCTCCGAGTCCGATCCATGCGTTCCCTTTGGTTGGCAATTCGCGGCCGCGGCACCACGCCGAGTACTCAGTCGACCGTCCAGCTCGAGTAGAGCCCCAATGGTGGTCCGTGGAGCCGCGTGAGGCCAGAGCGACCGCGTGGCTCCTGCACCCGCCGCCCGATACAATGAGGACGTATTCGACACCCGCTGCTCAGGAGGACCACAGGGAACCGATCATCGCTCTCAACTACATGGCGATCGCGCTCAGCGTCGTCCTCGGCATGGTGCTCGGCTTCGTCTGGTTCTCGGTGCTTTTTGACAAGGCCTGGGCGCGGCACATGGGGATGGAGGACGTGCCCCAGGCCGATGGCGCGGCCATGGGCAAGTCGATGGTGATCTTCTTCGTCAGCAACGTGCTCATTGTCTACGTGCTCGCGCATACCCTAGGTGTGTGGCGTGCCTCCGCATGGGGGCTGAGCCCGGACTTGTCACCAGTTGCGCTGGCCCTCTACACGGCAGGATTCACGTGGCTCGGGTTCTTCCTGCCGCTACAGATGAATCGCGTCGCCTGGGAGATGAAGAAGTGGGGGCTCGTGGCGATCAACGCGGGCTTCGACCTCACGAGGCTATTGGTCTTCTCCTTTGTCCTGGCGTATTGGGTGTAGGGCGTCTCTGCCTCACACTACCGCCCTACGGAGCTCCCTGCGGCGAGGCTCACGATCGCGTCCGCGTCCCTGCGCAATAGCAGCCGATCGCGTACCAGCGCGTCCGCCGCCAAAGAGACCCGACTCACGTAAGCAGCGTGGTCCTCGTACCGCTCCTCGAGGGAGAGGCGGGGGTCACCCGAGGCCTGCCTCGCGGCGCGACCCGCCGCGAACGGGATAAACGATCCGGTTCCGCCGCACTGAGCTCCCTCGGCGAAGCCTTCGCGGCGCAGATTCCAGCCGGTGTGCGTCCCGATGGGGGCGGTGAGGTTGGGGTGAAGAATCCCGTCCCTCATGTTCCCGTCCGCGTCGACCCTACCGACGAAGACGGCATACGCGTCGCCCTCGACGGGAGGCAGTGAGCGGTGATCCTGGAAGTTGAGCGGGTTGTAGCTCCCGGAGTAGGTCACGCCGGGCATGCGTGGAAAGCCCGCAGCATCGGGGGACACGAGGCCGCCATTCTCGAGCGTGGGGAAGCGGCTCGGGGGCGGGGCGGTGCCATCCACCACCCACTGGTAAAGGGCTACGGTCAGCGCGAGGCGAGTCTGCCTCAAGGCCAGGGGGTTGTTCAGGTTCTGACACATGCCCGGGCGCGGGGTCGCGACGTGAACGCCCGCTCCGCCGCCATGCTGCGTGCCGGCGATCAGGTATACTCGCACGTTTTCCGGTAGCTCTATGTGTCGCCCAATCGGGTCCGTCACGAGGAGCGACGCGCGCGCCTGCCAGATCTCGGCCTCACCGTCGGTCTGGATGATCTTCGGGCACGTATCCGAGCTCGAGCATCGCTCCAGCAAGCCGTCGGTCCTTCCACTGATGGGGTCGGAGAGCGTGGTGTACGTGAAGGGGAACTGGTCACCCGGGTAGAAGTGATCCTCGTGCTGCTTCTGCCACCGCCCCGGCTGGCTGAATTGGTAGTTGGTGAACGTTTTGCGTGAGCCGGCGATGTCTGGATGCATGCCGTCGAAGACAGGCCGTCCTGCAACGTCTTCGTTGAAGCCCTGGTAGAGCAGATCGCGGAGGAACCGTCCGCTCTGCGAGACGCCGATCGAGACCGCCGTATGCGGGAGGCCCTGATACGCCAGCGGATTCGCGGAGCCAACATCGTCCGCGTCCTCGTAGCGCAGGAACGAGATGGCGTCCCGGACGGCGGCGAAGCCCAAGCCCATGACGATCGGGTCTTTCGCTTGATAGATGAACTCGTAAATGGCGCCCCCGTCGAACCCGGACGGGCGCTCGATACGGATTTCACCCGCGTGGTTGTACGTCCATTTGAGATCGCGAGGCGTCGATCGCGGGCTCGACTGGCTCTGACGCACCGTGAGTGTCGCTTGCCCCACCCGCAGGGACGCGGCCTCGTAGCTCAACCCCGCTTCCGAGACTCGGTCGGCATCGTTGAAGATGAACTCTTCGGCCGCCGGTCCGACGATCGACGTGCCATCCGCGTTCCGTGCGACAGGAAGGAACGGAACGATGTTCCGGCCCGTGG
Organism: Gemmatimonadota bacterium; assembly: GCA_036338615.1. Lineage (GTDB taxonomy): Bacteria > Gemmatimonadota > Gemmatimonadetes > Longimicrobiales > Gaopeijiaceae > UBA1138. The sequence goes on along the minus strand of JAYZBT010000005.1, from coordinate 3,352 downwards.
CGGTCAGGTCACCCTGCCACCCCACGCGAACGAGCGCGAAACCCATCTCCATCAATACCGGGTCTGCAGCTCCGGCCCCGCCGCGATTGGGAATGGTGTGGTAGATCGCCCGATTCCAACGCCCCATGTCGATCGGTCGGTAGATCTCCACCGTCGTGCTGTACTCGACACGCCCGCTCGCGTTCAGGGGGGCGTGGTCGAGGTTCACGATTTCGTCATGCCGGGGATCGTCGGGGTCGACCTCTCCCTGGAAGCGGCCCCGGAGTCGCTCGAACTGCCCGACCTCGCCGAAGGTCTGGCCGTCGAACGCCGGGGACTCCACGACCTCCATGTCGATGCGTGTGATCTGGGCCGCGGCCTCGGTCGAGACGAGCGGTAGCGTGAGCATGGCCGCGAGAAACACGGCGCCGCGTGGAGTATTCACGGTTTCTCTCTTGTCGAGCGATGGTCCGGCCGGTCCGACGATCAACATGAGCGGCCACGCGGTGGCGCTGCAAGCCGATCCGATTCCAACCCAGCCCAGGCGGGGTCGCTCTACATCACCCTCGAGCGGCTCGAAAGGAATGGATTCCTCACGCTGCGGAGCGGCGAAACCGAACCCGGTCGGGGTGGGCGGCCGAACCGCTTCGCCGACGTCACCGAAGAGGGCGTGCGGGCCCTCTCGGTCCATCGCCGGGCGCTCCTCCGCATTTGGGACGGCCTCGAGGCCCGGGTGGCGCTGAGTGCGCCTCGTGGCAGGATCGTCGCACAGGTCCTGTCCGAGGTGGTCTTCGTGGGGAGTGAGCGTGGCCCGGGGCGGCCGGTCCTCATCGGAGCGGTATTGCTCCGTCATTCGCAGCCAACCGTGCCAGCGCCTCTTCCAGATGACGTCTGTATACGTGGCGGTCCTCTGGCCTCAGCCACGCGTCCCGCCGGTCCACGCGCCGCCAGATTTCATCGACCACATCGGCCAAGAAGTCCGCGGAGGCCCTCGACGCGTCGTTGGGCGGGGCATCGGTGAAATAGACCGGGGTCGTGTGCGCGAACGTATAGTTGTCACCCGAGTATCGTGCTTTGCCCCCCCGCGCGCGCACGGCGATCCACCGAGCGCCCTCGACCAGGATCGACTCCCGCAAGGTCAACCGACGTTCACCGTCCGCCACGGAGATCGCGCGCGCGACCTCCCCGTCCACGATGATCTCGATCACGTCGACCGGCGCGATCGTCGCCAGCTCCACATCCACGGTCACGCGGCTACGGCCACCGAGCTCCGAGCCGGGCTCCCGCCCGTCCACTTCGGCGAACAGGAGCGGCCCGTTCGTCGCGACCGTGCGTCCGGCCCTGACCGCATCGATCCACGCGCGCCAGCTGATCGGACCGTCCAGTCGGGCATAGGTACGTGCCGTTCCGCCCGAGGGGTCCCGCCAGACGTTCGAGAAGTTGTCGGTACCACCAGTAGCGGCTAGCCGGACGCCCACGTTGAGCATGTGGTAGTACATGTCGGCGCTCGCCAGCTCGTCCGACGCGATAGAGACGATATCGTAGAAATCGCCCCGCCCCAGGATCGCGTGGACGGGGATGTCGGACTGGGCGGCGCGTTCCGGCGTGCTGGCACTCAGGCTGTCGGGCGTGTAGGGGTGCATGAAGCCGCCGATGCCTCCTAGGGCACGCACGCTGTCCAGATACATCAGCTTCAAGCCGTCCGCCGGATAGGGCGAAGAGGAGGTGCCGCCGATGAGCGGCATGATGAACTCGTTCACCCCGAGCAGCCCTACGTGGCCGAACGAGCCGCGAAACTCCTGCGTGTAGCGCAGGATGTAGTCGTCGCTCGATCCGATGTAGTTCTCACCCGTCAGGTCGCTCCACCTTCCCATGATCTTGGTCCCGTCCATATGGATCAGATCATTGGTCACGTGCAGATCGTCCGCCGTGAGCCAGGCCAAGAACTCCCGCTGGGTCAGCCCGTAGCGCCCCTCGTGCAGGTCGTGCACATGCGTATCGCCCGACACCCAATCCGACTGGCCAGGATCGGAGAGTCGTTCCAGGCGGAGATCGACTGTCGCCGTCCGACCGGCCACCGCTCGTACCGTCTCGTCAGCCGGAATCCACTCGAAGCCCCTCAATGCCTCGACCCTCACGTCACCGACCGGGACCACCACCTCGAACTCACCGTCCGAGTGGAAGTAGTGGATCTCGCTGGCCGGGCTCACCCTGTGAAACGCTTGAGCCGGCACATAGCCACGTCCGTCTGATGCCAGGATCTGGATGCGAGCAGGCACCGTCGCCCCGTCGGGTCCGCGAACGCGTCCGCGCAGGGTGGCGGTCTCGTACAACGGCGACAGTCGCGTCGGCGCGATGGGTCGCCACGCCTCGTTTCCTCCGCCGAAGCGGGACGTCACCCAGAGGGCAGTCGGCCCATCCTGATTCCCGACGAATGCCAACAACCTGCCGTCCGGGCTCACCGCCGGGGCGAACTCGTCGAGCGGCTGCGCGGTCAGGCGTACTCGGTTGCCCCCTGTCGACGGGACCGTCGCCAGGTCGTAGGAGCCTGCGGCGTCGGAAGCGAATACCAGGGCGGAACCGTCGGGCGTCCACGTGGGAGCGGCTCGATAGCTCGTCTCTTCATAGTGGACCAGGGTGGGCTCGCCGCCCTCCATCGGTATCGTCCAAATCCCTCCGCTTCCCAAGCGTCCTCGCACGCCCGCGACGAACGCGAGCATCGAACCGTCGGGCGACGGAGCCGGCTGAAATTGATTCCCCGGTCCACCGACGAGGGTCTCGACGGAGCCGGTTGCCACCTCGGCCCGGATGATGTCGAAGCTGCTCCCTCGTGCCGATGCGAACACGATGCCCCGCCCATCCGCGGTCCAGGCGGGTTGAACATCCACGCCGCCACCGGACGTCAAGCGCCTGAACCCGGTTCCGTCGGATCGGACTACGGCGATATCCAGCTCGCCGTCCGTGTCCACAGCGAGCGCGAGCCATTCTCCGTCGGGACTCCACGCCGGCTCGAAGTGGTACGCCGGGCCCTCGGTGATGGCTCGAGCATGGTCCGTTCCGATCTCTTGGATCCAGATATCGCCGCGCATCGAGTATGCGAGAGCCGAGCCATCGGGATGCCAGGTCGGATCGAGCGGTCCGCTCGTGACCGCCGGAAGCAAGTGCAACTCTACCCGGGTCGAGAGGCCGTAGCGAGGCAGCTGGGCGTTCGCCGACGAGGCGGCGACCATCCCCGCCACGACAGCGAGAGGGAACGTATTTCGCATAGAGCTTGCAACGTAGGGGAGGTCGGTGGCGGCGGACACCTCTCGGCCCCGGCCCTCGGCTCCTTCCCTTTCTTCTTGAGCCCGCGATGCAGCGCCCATATAGTCAC
>JAYZBT010000004.1:0-8382 GCA_036338615.1 Gemmatimonadota bacterium | reverse complement strand
CCGAGACGCACAGCCAGCAGCATATGTTTGTTTGGACTACCGGAGGAAGACGATGCGCTCCACGGCACCCAGACTGACCTGGCTCGGGCCTCAGCGGCTGATTGTACTCGCCCTGCTGCTCGGCCCCGCCGCGTGCGACATACCCGGGTTCGACGGCCCGCAGATCCAGGGCCCGCCCCCGGGGGGCGCAATCGGTGGCGGGGCCGGGTCCGCACCGCCCGGTGACGCATACCCGCCGGCCTCTGGCCCATTCTCATAGTCACCACGGAGCCCGACCCCGCGTCGCTCACGGGCCAGACCGAGAGCCACCTCTGTTCGTCCGCCGATGCCGAGCGACTCGACGCGCGCGTCCACAGGGAGGTCGTGTCGCCCTTTCTGCGCCTACGGGATGACGCCGAGGTCGCCGGCTTCGACCTCCGTGTGGTCAGTGGATTCCGGAGTTTCGATCGCCAGATCTCCATCTGGAACCGGAAAGCGACGGGTGCGCTCGCGGCCTTGGACTCCGCCGCCGTTCCCCTGGACATCGAGCGTCTGAGTGCACGAGAGCTGACGTACGCGATCCTACGATGGTCGGCCCTGCCCGGTGCGTCCCGCCACCATTGGGGCACGGACATCGACGTCTACGACGAAAACGCTCGCCCGGAGGGGTACGAGATCGACCTGGTCCCCGCAGAGGTCGAGGCCGGCGGCATGTTCGGCCCTCTCCACGAATGGCTGGACGAGAGGCTTGCCGACGAGACCTGCCACGGCTTCTTTCGCCCCTACGATGATGACCGCGGGGGCGTGGCGCCCGAGCGCTGGCACTTGAGCCACGCGCCCGTCGCCGTCCCTCACGAAAGAGCGTTCTCCGCGGATCATTTGCGCACGACCCTCTCTGCATCCGACATCGAGTTGAAAGACACGATTCTCGAACACCTCGAGGACATCTACCGGCGGTTCGTCATCAATACCAACAGACAGCACACATGAGGCTTCGACCGCGACAGGCCCAGGGCACCATCCCATGGGAGGGTGACGTCTATGGCCGCTCCCACCTAGGTACGCCCCTAGTGGTTTGGCACCCTGCGGGACCTTGCCAGCTGCTGGTATTCGCCGGCATCCACGGGGAAGAAGCGGAGACGACCTCTGCCCTTTCCCGGGCGCTTCGACACTTGGCACAACCCTCTCCGCATTGCGCGGTGGTGCTCGCGGCCAACCCCGACGGGCTCATGCGTGGTACTCGGGGGAACGCCCGCGGGGTGGACCTGAACCGGAATTTTCCCACCACCGACTGGCAGAGCGACCCGGTGCTGCACCGCGCCACCCTCGATGCACCGCGGGATGTCGCTCTGAGCCCCGGTGACTCGCCTGGCTCCGAGCCGGAGACGCAGGCGCTGCTTGGGCTCATCCGTGAGTTGGAACCGGAAGCGGTCGTGGCGATGCACGCACCGCTCGCATGCATCGACGACCCGAACGACAGTGAGCTGGGGCGGTGGCTCGCGCAGCGCACGGGTCTGCCGCTGGTGCCCGACGTTGGCTACCCCACTCCGGGGTCCTTCGGCACCTGGGGCGCGGAACAGGGGCTGCCCGTGGTAACCTACGAGTTCGGGCTCGTGACGCCCGACGAAGTCGCTCGCGAGCAGGTACCGGTGCTCGTAGAGCTGCTCAGCCGCCGCATTTCACCGTAGCCCTGGCCTAGACGCATGGTCCTCAACGTCATCTGGATCGGCTTCTTCCTGATCGCCTTCGTCGTGGCAATCGTGAAGCTCGTGTTCTTCGGAGACACGGAGATCTTCACCGCCATGGTCGCGAGCACGTTCGACATGGCCGAGGTCGCCTTCGAGATCTCACTGGGCCTGACCGGGGTGCTCACGCTCTGGCTCGGACTCATGCGCGTGGGCGAAAAGGGCGGCGTCATCGCGGCGCTCGCCACGGTGGTGCGGCCCTTCTTCCATCGGATCTTCCCGGAGATCCCGAAGGACCATCCGGTGCATGGTTCGATGATCATGAACTTCGCCGCGAATATGCTGGGACTGGACAACGCGGCGACACCCCTGGGCCTCAAGGCCATGCAGGAGCTCCAGGAACTGAACCCGGTGAAGGACACGGCGTCCACCGCACAGATCATGTTCCTGGTGCTCAAGACGTCGGGTCTGACGCTCATCCCCATCAGTGTCATGGTATACCGCGCCCAGATGGGCGCCGCCAACCCCTCGGACATCTTCCTGCCCATCCTCCTGACGACGTTTTTCTCCACGATGGCGGGATTGATTTCGGTAGCCGTGGTCCAGCGCATCAACCTCTTCGACCGGGTCATCATGGCCTATCTGGGAGGACTCACCGCGCTGATCGCGGGCATCCTGTTCTACTTCTCGAGGTTGCCCTCGGAGCAGGTCGAGATGCTATCGACGCTGGTGGCGAACGTGCTACTCTTCGGCATCATCGCGCTCTTCATCTTCATGGCGGCGATCCGCAGGGTGAACGTGTACGAGGCGTTCATCGAGGGGGCCAAGGAAGGCTTCCCGGTCGTCATCAAGATCATCCCCTATCTGGTGGCCATCCTCGTGGGCATCGGCGTCTTTCGAGCCTCGGGCGCCATGGACCTGATGGTCGCCGGCATCGGGCAGGGCTTCACGCTCCTGGGGTTGAACACCGACTTCATCGAGGCTCTGCCGACGGCATTCATGAAGCCGCTCAGCGGGAGCGGTGCGCGCGGCATGATGGTGGATGCCATGCAGACGCACGGCGCGGACTCGTTCATCGGACGCCTCACGAGCACGTTCCAGGGCTCGACCGACACCACGTTCTACATCATTGCGCTCTACTTCGGATCCGTGTCGGTACGCAAGACGCGGCACGCCGTAGCCTGCGGGCTCATCGCGGACGCGACGGCGATCGTCGCGGGCATCTTCGTCGCGTACCTGTTCTTCCACTAGGCCGCGACCATCCAGGAGCCGGGGGCTGCGCTTCGTCCGCGGACCTCCAACGCCGCCGCGCCACTACGCGGCAGGCATCCCCGAATTCCACACGTCGACGACCACCTTCCAGGAGCCATCGGGCTGCTTCTTCCAGGTGTGGAAGTCCCTGACCAGATCCCGACCGGGTGGGCCCTCGGCCTGGTTGATCGTGATCTCGCCGATCGCGAGCGTCCATCCGATGTCTCCGGCCGCCGAGACCTCGACGCGTTGGATCTCGAAGTCGATCTCGACAGCCGCGTTCTCGATGAATCCGAAGCGGTAGTTCTGCACGCCGGCGAGGCCCTCCACCAAGTCGGCGTTCGGCGGGACCATGAGCGCACTCTGATCGTACATGCCGACGACGGCCTCCCCGTCCTTCGCACCGACCGCGGTGTGGTAGGCCGTGGCGGCTTCGCGGAGCGCTGCCCGCTCGGCCTCCACGTCTACGGGGGGCTGCGCGGTGCAGCCGGCGAGAAGGAATGCCGCGGCGAGAAAGGGGCGTGTGGGAGTGTTCATGTGGGGCATGGGGCCGAGAATGGATGCGCGAATGACGTCAGCCATGCGCTGAGTACCAAGTATAGGACCCGTCTCGATCTCGTGGCCATGTCCCCATAGCTGCCTGCAAACCCTGACCGTAGCTTCACCGCTTGTACGCTTCGTGGCGCGGCCGACGAAGAGATCGAGCCGACGCATCTCCGGGATGGACGAACGAGGAAGAGCGATGAACACGCAAACCACACCCTTGCTTCCCCTGCGGCTGACCTCGGCGTTGGCTCTGCTGCTGACACTCGCAATCGCCCCACCGGTCGCCGCCCAGCAATCCACCGAGTACGGCCCGCCGAGCGGCACGCTCGTCATCGTCGGTGGAGGAGCGACAGACGGAACCGGGATCGTCGAGAAGTTCCTCGAGTTGGGGGGCGGCGCCGAAGAGGGCCGGTTCGTGATCGTGCCCACCGCCGGTGGCAACTACGACCGGGAGGGTAAGCTCCGCGTCTTCGACGAGGCTCAGGTCCTGGACGGGTGGCGGCAGCGCGGCGTGAAGAACGTATCCATGCTGCATACGCACGATCCCGCGCTCGCCGACACCGAAGCCTTCGTGGCGGAGCTCGCGCAGGCGACCGCGGTGTGGTTCAACGGCGGCCGCCAGTGGAACATCGTCGACTCCTATGCGGGCACGCGCACCTACGACCTGTTCCACGCAGTGCTCGAGCGCGGCGGCGTCATCGGGGGGAGCTCGGCCGGTGCGACCATCCAGGGTGAGTATCTCGTGCGCGGCGCCACGCAGGGCTCGGGGATCGTGATGACCGACGAGGAGAATCACCAGCTCGGGTTCGAGTTCCTACGGAAGTCGGCGATCGACCAGCACATCAACGCGCGCGACCGCTGGGACCACATCATTCCGGTCATCGAGGCTCAGCCGCATCTACTCGGTATCGGCCTCTCGGAGGGCACGGCCATCATCGTCACCGGCGACACCTTCGAGGTGATGGGCAAGTGGAAGGTCGCAGTGCACGACAACACACGGACGTACCAGCCCTGGGAAAAACCGTATTTCGTGCTGTCGCCGGGTGACGCCTACGACATGAAGGAGCGTCGGATCGTGAAGCTGGGGGACGGAACCACGCCGCGGCGGCGATGAACTAGGGACAGGCTCTGCGTCGACCTAAGCCTCCAGGCCGTACTCCTTCATCTTCCTCCACAGCGTGGTGCGACTCAGGCCCAGTCGGTCCGCGGCCGCGTTGCGCGCGCCGCCCGTCGACACGCGCGCTGAGCACGTCGGGCTCCACGGGCTTGGTGAGAAAGTCGTCAGCGCCGTTGAGGAACTCGCCGGCCCACGAGTAGTCGATCCGGACCGTGTATCCCGCTCGGGCGGACCATCATGTCGGAGCTTCTCTAGAAGGCGCTCAGCCCGGTCAGCGTCTGTCCGAGGATGAGCGAGTGGATGTCGTGCGTGCCCTCGTACGTGTATACCGACTCGAGATTGGCCATGTGCCGCATCGAGTGGTACTCCACGACGATGCCGTTCCCGCCCAGGAGCCGGCGTGCCTCGCGCGCGACGTTCGTTGCCATGTCGGCGTTTGCGCGCTTGGCGAGTGACACCTGTTGCACCGTCATGGTGCCCTCGTCCTTCATGCGGCCGAGGCGGTACGTGAGCAGCTGCCCGGTCGTGATGCTCGTGAGCATGTCGGCGAGGCGGACCTGCTGGATCTGCTTGCCCCCGATCGGGCCGCCGAACATGACGCGCTCCTTGGAATAGGAGAGCGCTTCGTGGAAGCAGGCCATCGCGGCGCCCACCGCGCCCCAGGAGATGCCGTAACGCGCCTGCGTGAGACACATGAGCGGGTGCTTCAGGCCTCCGTTGGTGTCCGGCATCATGGCGCTCTCCGGGAGCGCGACGTCCTGCATCACGATCTCGCTGGTATCGCTGGCGAGCAGCGACAGCTTGCCCTTCTGGTCGCGCGCGCTGAATCCCGGCGTGTCCGTGGGAACGACGAAGCCGCGGATGCCCTTTACGTCCCCGGGCTCCCCGGTCTGGGCCCAGATGACGGCGACGTCTGCCATGGAACCGTTGGTGATCCACATCTTGGCGCCATTCAGCAGCCATCCGTCGTCGGTCCGCTTGGCGGTCGTGATCATGCCGGCCGGGTCCGACCCGTAGTCGGGCTCGGTGAGACCAAAGCATCCTATGGCTTCCCCGGTGGCGAGCTTGGGCAGCCACTCGCTGCGCTGCTCTTCACTACCGAACGCGAAGATCGGGTACATGACGAGCGCGCCCTGAACCGATACGAACGAGCGGATGCCGGAGTCGCCGCGCTCGAGCTCCTGCATGATGAGGCCGTACGAGACGTTGTTCAGCCCGGCACAGCCGTACTTCTCCGGCAAATTCGCGCCGAAGACACCCAGTTCTCCGAGCTCGGGAATGAGATCCGTGGGGAACGTGCGCCCGATGTACGCCTCGCCGATGATCGGCATGATCCGGTCCTCGACGAAGGAGCGGATCGTGTCGCGAACCATTCGCTCCTCCTCGGAAAAGAGCGAATCGATGTCGTAGAAGTCGATGCCTTCGAAGCGGGCCATCGGTCGTATTCCATCCGTGTCGGTGAGGGTTCCGGATCTCCGCCCGGACACGAGAAAATAACCTCGCCGCCCGCAAATGGGACCGGCCCGGAACCAGGCGCGCCGCCTACTCCACCCTCAACGCCACAGCTGGATCGACCCTCGTCGCGCGCCGCGCGGGAAGGAAGAGCGCCATGCGTACGCCGACCTCCTTGGTGCGCCGGAGCACTGAGTAGGAGACCAGCGCGTACAGCCCCAGGCCCGACCTGACAGCGTCATCCCCACGGCCGTACAGTCACTTCTGTGGAGGTCTACTCGGAGGCGGAGGCCGTCTCCAGCGAACTGGCCGAAATGCTACTCCGAGGTGGTGTCCGCCTTGGGTGGGATCGCGTCCGTGGCAGGAGTATTCTTGAAGCGAAGGACTCCGTACACGACCTCGCGGCTCACTTTCGCCCCGAGCCAGATCGCCATCGCCACCGTGCCGAACCAACCGCCGATCACGAGGTCGGTGGGGCGGATGACGATCCATACGTACGCGGCGATGAGGAGGCCGAAGATCCAGCCACCCACCCAGCCCCACCATCCGGCTCGGTCGCGCGCCAGGGCACGGCAACGGTCACACCAGAGTAGCCGATCCAGGAACATCTGGTCGTGCACTTCGAGACAGCGAATGCAGGTGATCTCGTCCGGGTAGCGATCGCGCCAGGTGGGCGTGTCTTCCGCCATGGTCAGCTAAGGGCGCGCAGGAGGGCTTGGGCGTACTCCTTCGTGGACGCACCGCCGCCCATGTCCACCGTGCGACTCTCGCCGGCCTGGATGACGGTATCGATCGCGTCGCGGACCCTCGACGCGACCTCGCGCTGTTCGACGTGCTCGAGCAACAGGCACGCCGACAAGAGCAACCCGGTCGGGTTCGCGATACCCTGACCCGCGATGTCCGGAGCGGAGCCGTGCACCGCCTCGAACATTGCCGCGTCGGTCCCGATGTTTCCGGCCGGAGCGAGGCCGAGGCCGCCCACGAGCCCCGCCATGAGGTCGGAGAGGATGTCTCCGAACATGTTCTCCATGACGAGCACGTCGAAGCGGTAGGGGTCGAGCACCAGCATCATCGCTGTCGCGTCGATGATGCGGTCCTCCCACTCGATATCCGGATACTCCTTCGAGAGCTCCTCCCCCACTTCGAGGAAGAGCCCCTGGGTGTACTTCAGGATGTTGGCCTTGTGCGCGAGCGTGACTTTTTTCCGGCCGTGGGCGCGCGCGTACTCGAACGCATATCGGCAGATGCGCTCGGCCCCGAACCGCGTGATGATCATCACGGACTCCGCGGCGGCCTTGGGGTCGCCGTGCATGCCGATGTAGTGCTCGACACCCACATAGAGGCCTTCGGTGTTCTCGCGAATGAGAACGAGGTCGATGTCCTCGTACCGTCCCCCCGGCACGAGCGTGCGAACCGGACGCACGTTGGCGTACAGGTCGAACGCCTTCCGCATCTCCACATTGATGGAGCGAAAGCCGGTGCCCGAAGGCGTGGTGAGCGGACCCTTGAGCATGACACGGTTCGCTTCGGCGGACTCCATGGTGCTCTTGGGCAGCGGGTTGCGCTGTTCTTGCAGCGCGATGAGGCCCGCCTGCTGCATGTCGTACTCGAGGTCGGCACCCGCGGCGGCGAGGACCTCGAGAGTCGCAGTGGTGACTTCGGGTCCGATCCCGTCTCCGGGGATCACGGTAATGGTCTGGGACATCGTCCTCTTATCGCTTTACGACCACCATCTGCCCCGGAGCGGGGCCCGGCTCAGCGGCCACGCGTGTACCTGGGATTATAGGTGTATTCGGTGTGGTCCTCACCCCATCGCACGAGGTCTTGAAGCAGCGTGACCTGGCCGGTGCCGTCGCGGCGAGCCCGGCCCGCGATATTGAGGGACCTTCTCCAGCGCACGTCGCTCAACCTCTCCCGAGCGAGCAGCGCGTTCCCCACTTCCACACCTCCGACCGTGGTGACGAAGCGGACCCCCGCCAGCCCTGGGTAATCCTGGAAGAGCTGGTGCGTCTCGTCCGAGAACAGGAAGATGTACGGGCCCACCTTCGCCCATAGCGACCCTCCGCGGCGTAGCAATTGAGGGTCCTGAGAGACCGAAATCGTCACGACATTGCCCATCATTTCGGCGCTCAGGGCACGGTCGTACGTGTAGAAGGCCTCGGCCTGGTCAGCGGTCGGTAGCGTGAGATTCTGCGGCTCCTCGCAGCCAGCGCCAACCAGTACGAGCAAGGCCGCAAAGGGCGTCGCGAATGTGGTGTTTCTAGTCTTCATGTGCCTCGTAGCATTCATATTTCGTCTTCCCGGAGCGTTATCCCGTCTTCATCGACCCACATACCACAGCAACGTCCGGGC
>JAYZBT010000003.1:0-10011 GCA_036338615.1 Gemmatimonadota bacterium | reverse complement strand
GGCACCGGCGGCGGAGGGACGAAGCGGATATCTGCTCGTCAGATTTCAAGCTCCACGCGTGAGAAGGCCTGGATAGCTGTGCGCGCCGGTGGTACCCCTCCTAGTCCGGAGTGTGGCACCCCCATCGGAGCAGCAGCGCATGGCCCGAGTGCTCATCGTCGAAGACAACGAAGTCGATCTCCTTCTACTGGAGACGATTCTCGAAGAAGCGGGCCACACGGTCCATGTGGCCTCGAGCGGTGACGAGGCATTGGAGGTCTTCGTCACGGAGGTCGAGTCGGCAATTCGGGGCTGAGCTCGGGTGGCCCCAGGCGACGGCAAGGCCTAAGCTCGGCGGACTGATTCAACTGACCCGAGGATGACCGAAAATGAGCCGTGCCCGGATGCCCGTTCTGTCCGCCCTGATCGCACTTCTGGGCGGTACCCCCACGGCCGCACAAGAATCGGTCTGGTCGGTCGACCTGGACATCATCGCCAAGATTCGAGAGGAGGGGCTCCAGCACTCCCAACTGCCCAATACGCTGTCGTATATGACGGATGTGCTCGGAGCCCGGCTCACCAACTCGGACGACATGAAGCGCGCGCAGGCTTGGGCGATCGACGAGATGGAGCGAATCGGCCTGGCGAACGCGCACCGCGAACCGTTCATGGACTACGGCGTGAGTTGGGACACCGAGTACGTGTCCATCCATATGATGGAGCCCGACTACGCCCCCCTCGTTGGGTACCCGATCGCGCACACACCAGGCACTGAAGGCCGGCAACGCCTGGGCGTCGTCATCGCGCACGTGCGCTCCCGCGGAGATCTGGACGAGTACCGTGGCAAGCTCCGCGGCAAGGCGGTGATGTCCACCCCACCGCCGACCATCGACCTCGCTCGCTTTGCGACCGGAAGGCCGCGCCGCAGCGACGCACAAATGCGGGCGCTCACCGAGGACGTGATCGTGCCCGAGCGGGGGGCTGATCCATACTTCTCGCGACTGTATCCCCCTGCCCCGAGAAACCCTGAACTGCTCACGGCGGCACAAAGGCTGGCCTTCTACGTGTCCGAGGGTGTAGCGGTGGTTCTCGAATCGAACAGTGGCTGGCCCGGTGCGGTGAGAGGCTTCGCCCGCCCCGGCGCCACGAACGATCGGTGGGGGCGCGAGGAAACACTCGGCTCCGTCCCGATCGTGGCGATCACACCTGAGCACTACAACCGTATGTATCGGGTGCTCGGCCGTGATATCCCTGTCGAGATCGAGGTCGAGGTGAGGAATCGTCACGGGGCTTCGGTGACACAGGCGAACAACCTGGTCGCGGAGATCGTCGGCACCGACCGAGCCGACGAAGTGGTCATGTTGGGTGCGCACTTCGATACGTGGCACGCCAGCCCGAACGCGTCCGACAACACCTCGGGCGTCGCAGTCATGCTCGAGGCCATGAGGATTCTGAAGGCGGTGGGCGCAGAGCCTCGGCGCACCATTCGTATCGCGCTCTGGTCCGGCGAGGAACAGGGGCTCTGGGGATCACGTGCCTATGTCCGACGACACTTCGGAGATCCGAACGATGCCCGCGTCGGCAAGACGGACGCATACGACCGGCTCTCCGTATACTTCAACCAGGACTACGGGCCCGGGCAGTATCGCGGGATCTGGCTGCAGGGCAACGAGCACGTACGCGCGCCCTTCGCGGCCTGGATGGAGCCGCTACGCGACATGGGCATGACGGCGATCTCGCCCCAAGGCGTCGGCAGTACGGATCACATCGCGTTCGACGACGTCGGTCTTCCCGCCTTCCAGTTCCTGCAGGCGATCGTCGGGGGCACGGGCGGGCACACCAACCTGGATTTCTTCGACACGCTGCCGCTCGACGACTTGCGGAAGAACGCGGTGATCATGGCCGTCTTCGTATACCACGCGGCTATGGCAGACGACGTGCTACCTCGAAAGGGAACGCGCGAGTAGGGTCCGGCGAACTCGGTCTTGATGCTCCAGCTGCTGCTCCATCCTCTACCGTTCCGTCACATGCTGCAAGAAGTTCTCGATGAGGCGCAGCTCCATGCCCGTTGCCTCGCCGAAGCGCAGCATCACGAAGCGTTGGTCGTCGGGGCTCACGTCGTACTGGGGTCGGCCGTCGGACCCCAAATAGTCGTGCGTGGAGAAAAGCAGTTCATGCTGGCCCGCTTGGAACGTCGGGCGCGGTCGTGAAGGCCACTTCACGACCGTCCGGGGAAACCGCCGGGAGTTCCGCGAATGCCTCGGTGGGGCGCTACCACCCCCCACCCTGCTCCGACACCGTCACCGGTCCCGCCTCGTCGAAGTGCTCGCGGAACCAGTCGAACATCCTCTGCCAATGGTCGTGGAAATCGGACACGGAACTCGCGCGCCCCGCTCCGTGTCCGCCCGCGGTGTAGTGCACCCACACCACCTCCTTCTCGAGGCGGCGCAGCGCGTAATACATCTCGCGCTGGTTGGTAGCGGGAACGTTCCAGTCCCCCTCTCCGGAAAGCATCAGGAGTGGTGTTTCGATCCGGTCGGCGAACATGACTGCTGAGTGCTCGATATACTTCTGCGGCTGCTCCCAGAGAGTCGCGCCGATTCGGTCCTGACCAACCTCGGCCGCGGCATAGTTGCGCGTGGTGATCTTCGGTGAGTCGCCGAGAAACGAGACCATGTTCACCTTGCCCGAGACATTGGCGGCGGCAGCGAAGCGGTCGGTCTGAGTGATGAGGAGATTCGTAGCGTATCCTCCGTAGCTCTGACCGTACACGCCGAGCTGATCCTCGTCGACGATGCCGCGCTCGATGAGCTTGTTGATCGCGCTCGGTACCGCCTTGAGCCATGCCTCGCCCGGGTAGCCTTCCTCGAACTGCACGGACGGCCGGAAGCCGAACCAGCCCTGCGCGGTAATCAGGTTCATGTTCTCATGGAACCCATTGTCGAAGAACCGCTCGTAGATCTCGGCCACGAGCGGGTACTTGCGGGTCGGGTCGTAGTCGACCGGATAGTAGAGGATGCCGTAGAGCGTGTTGCCGTCGACATCCAGGTACTCGACCAGTTCCGTGCGCGTCAGGGCGACTTCATCGAGTTGAGGGTTGAGCTCCGTCAGACGGGTCGACGCAGAAGAGCCGTCCCTCGTCACCCACACGTCGTCCGGGCGGTCGCCATCCGACATGGTATAGACGACGGTGGAGCCGTCATCCGACACGCGCCAACCGCGGTAGAGGTTTGCGTCGAGCATCAAGCTCTCGACTTCGCCAGACTCCACATCGAGGCGCTGGAGACCGCGCTCCCACCGGTCGAGAGCCGAGTAGGTGAAGTAGAGGTAACGCCCGTCATCACTCCAGTGCACGATGCTGCGCCTAGGGCGTGCGTCCTCGTCCTCCTCCAACGTCAGCACGGTGCGCAGCTCGTCGCGCTCGAGGTCGAGCGTGTGCCAGCCCTTGGAAGACGTCAATAGCAGCCGCTCGCCGTCGAGGCTCCAACGGTCGACCGAGAAGTTCGCTTCTGCGGTGTCCCCCGGGACGTCGCGGTAGCCCTCGGTAACGTCCCTGGCCTCTGCCTCGCCAATCTCACGAACGTGGACCGCGCCCTCCTCGGTGAAGGCATAGGTGTCCCGGGCCTCGTTCCAACCCACGGAGACACGCTCCTCAGAGGGCTCGATGAGTACGACCGGGTCAGCGCCGTCCAGGTCGAGCGAGTACAAACCGTAATCGGTCCCATCGCGCCGAGTATACGACGTCTTCGTGCGGGTCGCGGTCGTGTACGTGATACGCAAGCCATCCGGAGAAAAGCCCAGGCCCTGGGGCACGGCGCCGGTCAGGATCTCACGTACGGCGCCATCAGCGACCGAGACCAGCGCCGTAATCTGTTCGTTGGCGATGTTGCGTACTCGGTCCCAGGCCAAGAAGTCGTCGCGAGAGTCCTGCACGATGACGGGAGCCTGGGTCAGCTCGTAGAACGCACCACTCGCTCGCTCCTGCCAGCCCTCGGGGCGCAGCGTGAGCAAGATGGACTCGCCGTCCGGGGCCCAGGCCAATGGCGAGGACGACGCAATCGCCTTTCCGGAGCGAAGTGCGATTTGGTCGGTCGAGCCCGACTCGGCATCGAATATGCGAAGCGAGAACCTGTCTCCTGCGAACAGGAGGTAGGCCAGCCGCGCACCATCGGGCGACCAGGTGAATGCGCTCGCCTGCGCGACTTGCTCATGCAACCAGGTCCGATCTCCCGAGTGGGTGTCGATGACCATCGCCGTCACCAGGGATGGGGCGACGTAGGTCGGGTCACCGAAGCGGGCGTGATCGACGTCCGCTCGTCCCCGGCGGGTGCGCACGGTCACCGCAATGCGCCCGCCGTCCGCGGTCATCGCCACGATGCGGGGTGACCCGACGTCCAGCGCGATCTCCGTGGTGAAGCCACGCATCTCCTGGGCGAACGCTGGAGCCGCGAGCAGCGCCACGAGGATCAGCAGCATGGGAAAGGAATGCCGGTGCAGCATCATGAACTCCAGGCTAGGACGGTCGCGCGAGACAGACTCCAGGCCAACCTACGCGGCGAGTCTGTGGCGGTGAATCTGAGGCGGTGAATATGCGGCCGCTGCCCGAGTCCGGCTATTGCCCGACCAACCTCGGCATCACACCGATCCCGCCCTCAACACGTCACGGATGATCTTCTGATGATGGCGCGCGTGGATCCCCGTGAACTTCAGCCACTGCGCGGCATTGAGGTCACCGAAGGCGAAGTGATTGCGGGTGGCGTTCGACGCCTCGAGCCGAGCGAGCGAACCCTCTAGTCCCACCACCCGCGACCTGGTGTCGCGGAGGCTATCCGCAAGCTCCACTGCATCCGCCCCCGTGGGGAGCGTCCGCTCCGGGGCCTTACCGCGACCTCTGGGGAACGCCCCCGCGAGCAGGACGATCCACCCCACGAGGCTCGGGCTCCCGCCTGTCTCGAGTTCCGGATCCTGGTCGCAGGCCCGTTCGATCCAGCGGATAATCCCCCCATGCGCGATCGAGAGATGCTCGAGGTGGTCCTTGACGCTCCACCCGGACACACGCGGCGCAGACGCCTCGTAGACGGCCGGATCCGATGCCTGTTCGATCTCGACGTCCAGACTCGCCAGCAGTGCGGCATGGGCCTGGATAAGCTTCGCGGTGGCCACGCTGCTATTGGACCGGGATCGTCGCGATGACCGTGGTGCCCTCGTCCGGTACACCCTGGATGGACACGGCACCTCCACCCGCCGGAGTTCTCCTTGCTACGGCCGCTGCCACATTCGGTAGGATGTCGCCCATTTTCTGTCCCACGTGCTGCTGCCCCGGCAGGCCGTTGAGCGTGACCAGCCAATCATTGACCTACACGTAGCGCAGGTCGGCATCGAAGTAGCAGATGCCGACACGGGCGTGTCCGTACAGTTTCTCGAAATCCGTCGATGCGATGTCACCGCGCAGTTGGCTCGTATCTCGGGCGAGCCTCCACGGAACTCGCGCTCGACCCAGCATGGATACCATTCGTCGCCCGCGCGTAACATCCTTTGGGGCCTGGTCGGTCCGCAAGGCCAATCTCGATTGACACGCTCGAAACCGGCGGGTACGCTCGGATTCATCGGGTTGCCCAGCAAGCGATCACCGGGAGCGTCAGAACCATGAAGATCGTTCGAAAACTGCTCATTGTGGTCGGTGTCCTCCTGCTCATCCCCGTCGTCGCTTTTGCGACTTTGGCGGTCTCGGCGCGTAGTTCGGACGGACCCTCAGGGGTTTTCGCCGGTGGAGCGCTCGTTGCCGGAGACTTGGTGACGGGTGCGGAGCCGGATTGGAGTTTCGTCCACGACATCGGCACCATCGAGCTGCAACTGCTCGAGCCTCCCCGGTCTCGACTGATTTGGGTGCTCGATCACGAGGGCAAGGCATATGTGGTGTCCGGGTACATGAACAACCGTATTGGACGAATCTGGAAGAAATGGCCGATCGAAGCGGAACGAGATGGGCGGGCCGTAGTCCGCATCGATGGCAAGAGGTACGAGCGAACGCTCGTGCGCCTCATGAGCGGGGCGGTCGTCGAAGGCGTTATGACGGACCTCAGCCGGAAATATGGAGGGCAGACAACGGCCGCGACGGTCGAATCGGGGGGGATCTGGCTCTTCGAGCTCGCTCCGCGCAACACAGGCACGACCGGAGCTGCGAGATGAAACGCCTCTACTGGGTTGTCGGTGGCGTGATTGTCGGAACCGTATTCACTGTGCTGTTCGTCCCTGGGGTCTCGGAGTACCTCTCGGCAAAGGTGTTGACCTGGGTCGCGAGCGCGGCCTCCTAAGGAGATCGGGAATGAGAAAGCTGGCTACGGCAGGCACGATCGCTCTGGTTGCCGCAATCGGGGGAAGTCCCATGGCGTCTGCGCAGACACCCGCGAGTGCGCTCGAATCGGAGTTCCTGTTCGAACTGCTGCTGGACGTCGACACGCAGCTCGATGCGGGCCCCACCCGGATCGCACCCGTGACCGGCGGCACGTTCGCCGGACCGAACATCCAGGGGACGGTTCATCCGGGCGGCGCCGACTGGATCACACAGGTATCGGGACACAGCAGCCTCGATGTGCGCATCACGCTCGAGACCGATGACGGCGCGCTGATCTACATGACGTACACCGGAGTCGTGCATCGAGGAGACGACGGATTGTACTGGCGGGTGCGCCCGATCTTCCAGACCGCGTCGGAGAAATACGACTGGCTGAACCACATCGTTTGTATCGGCAAGAGCAAACAGGTGTCGGGTAAGGTCGCCTACGATATTTTCGGCATCCTCTGAGCGTGAGCGAGTGCGTCCGAGTCTGAGACCACAGCCGTGAAGACCACGGGTCGCTTCATCCGGACCACCGGGCTGTTCGTCGTTGCGTTCACGCTCATCGCGGTCCCGTTGTGCACGGGTCCGTACCCTGCGCCGCCGGAGTCGCGGCGCGATCCCGTAGTCGACGTCATCCAGGGGGTGGAGTTCATCGACGACTACCGTTGGCTCGAAGACCAGGAGTCGCCGGAGACGCGCGCATGGATCGGGGCTCAGAACGAGTATGCGGAGCTCATCGTCGGAGAGAGCCCGCTCAGGGATCGTTTCCGTGAGCTGCTGCGTGAGGGCTTGGATCGGGAGAGCGTTGGCGCGACCCGCGTGGTCGGTGACCACGAGTACTTCACCATGAGACGCGTTGGTGAAGAAGCGCCTGTCGTGTACCGCCGCCCCAACCCGGAGATGGACGATGCGGGGGAGCCGACCGTGGATGGGGAGTACGAAGTCTTCATCGATCCGGGCGAGATCGACCCTACGTACCGCACATTGGTCTCGCTCATGGGCTCCTCTCCCAACGACTCCTTGATGATGTACTCGATCCGACAGGGCGGCGCGGATGAGATCGCGGTGCACATCATAGATCTCACAACCGGTCAGAACCTTCCCGACCACCTCCCGAACGCACTGTACAGCGGTGTGCGGTTCGACGACGAGGGGGAGGGCTTCTATTACACATCGCGCTCCCGCATCGAGGGGCCACGGATTCGCCGACACCGGCTTGGCGACGACCCCGGACAGGATGAGCTGATCTGGGGCGAAGGGTACGGGCCGACAACGTTCATCGGCATGAACGTCGCTGCCGATTTCTACCGCATCTTCAGCGCACAACACGGCTGGGCACGAAACGACTTCTTCCTCCAGTATGGAAGCGGAGCAATGGAACCCATGGTCGAGGGTGTGCCCGCGCACTTTCAGGTCCGCTTTCGCGGGGGCCTGCTCTATATCCGCACCGACTGGGAGGCTTCCAACTTCCGCCTCATGGTCGCCGACCCGGAGCGCCCGGCCATCGGCTCCTGGCGCGAGCTGATCCCGGAGAGCGACGACCTACTCGAGTCGTACGCCTTCATCGACGACCGCATCTATGCCACGTACCTGCACGACGTCGAGAACCGGATCTCGGTCTTCGAGATGGATGGCACGCCGGCCGGCCAGATCGAAGTGCCCCCGCAGTCTTCCGCGAGCATCAGCGGAGCCGGAGCGGGCAAGGCGACACTGAGCGTGAGTGGATACCTAACGCCGAGTACGGAATACGAGATCGATCTCGCGACTGGAGAACGCGAGCTGACGGAACCACCCGAGGATGTTCCAGAAGGCTTCGCGGTGACCAAGATCTGGGTCACGTCGAGTGGAGGCACCCGCGCCCCCATGCATGTCCTGCACAAGGAGGGCATCGAACTCGACGGCAGTCACCCGACCATCCTCAACGGATATGGGGGCTTCACGTCGAACATCAAGCCGGGCTTTTCGAGGACGAGACAAGCGTGGCTCGACATGGGCGGCGTCTACGCTGTCGCGACCCTCCGCGGCGGCACCGAGTTTGGTGAAGCATGGCACCGCGACGGTATGCTGGAGAACAAGCAGCACGTCTTCGACGACTTCATCGCGGCGGCCGAGGCGCTGATCTCCGAGGGCTTCACAAGCCCGAGTCGCTTGGGGATCAGCGGCGGTAGCAACGGCGGACTCCTCGTGGCCAGCGCCATGACGCAGCGGCCAGACCTCTTCCGCGCCGTGCTCTGCACGTATCCGGACTTGGACATGGTGCGCTTTCACGAGTTCTTCGAGACCAACAACATGCCCGCGTTGCTCGAGTACGGAGACGCACGCATTCCCGAACAGTTCGAAGCGATCCGGAAGTACTCCCCGTACCAGGCGGTCGAGGACGGTGTCGAGTACCCCGCTGTCATGCTCGCCACGGGGGATCTCGATACCCGCGTGCCGCCGCTCCAGGCGCGGCGGATGACCGCGCGGTTGCAGGCAGCGACTTCGTCGGGCCTGCCCGTGATTCTCTGGTACGACAACCGAGGGGGGCACGCGGCGGGTCGCGGCCGGCCGATGAGCCTGCGCATCGAAGACACGGCTAGGGAGCTGACCTTCCTCGCCCAACAACTCGGGATGACGCTGTCGCCGCCGACCCCTTAGCCGCATCTTTGCCGCGTAGCGGTATCGTGGTCCCACGTCGGATGCGGGAGGACACTCATGCGCACCATCCTGGCCACCCTCGGGGCGGCTTTCCTGACCGTCATGCTCGCGGCTGCGTTTCTGGCCCCGGCCCTCGAGCCTCCGCCCGCCGACGCCGGCGCCCGCATGGCGACCGCGGCTGAAGCCTACGTCGGAACTCTGGGCAGTGGGGAGCGCGATCGCGGCACCTGGCAGCTCGATGCCGAGCAACGCTTCGACTGGCACTTCGTACCGCGCGATCGATACGGGGTCCGGCTGAAGGACATGAGCCCCGAGCAGCGCACCGCCGCTCA
The DNA here is from genome assembly GCA_036338615.1 of Gemmatimonadota bacterium. Lineage (GTDB taxonomy): Bacteria > Gemmatimonadota > Gemmatimonadetes > Longimicrobiales > Gaopeijiaceae > UBA1138. The sequence goes on along the minus strand of JAYZBT010000003.1, from coordinate 723 downwards.
CGGGCTCCTTCAGTCCGTTCTCAGTTCGCAGGGCTACCTGAAGGCAACCGGCGTCATGCAGCTCGAGGGGATTCTGGGCCAGATCGAAGGTCGACCGGACCGACGCGATCCCGAGGACTACTACTTCAACATCTTCGGCACGCCCTCCTCGGACGGGCCCTGGGCGTGGCGGTTCGAGGGGCACCACATCTCGATGAACTTCACCGCCGCCGGGAGTGCGCCCCCTTCCGTGACTCCAGCCTTCGTGGGTTCGAACCCGCATGTGGTCGGAGAGGGCCCGAATGCCGGCCGGCGCCTGCTCGGGGCCGAGGAGGATCTGGCCCGCGAGCTACTGGCCCTGCTCTCCGATGCCCAACTCCGAACCGCGATCATCGAGGCTGAGGCTCCGAGTGACATCGTTACAGGAAACGCGCGCGCGGTAGAACTGGATCGCTTCGAAGGGCTGCCCGCTTCGGAAATGAACGACGCGCAGAGTCACGCCCTCATGCATGTCATCGAGGAGTACTTGAGCAACGCGCGGACCGAGGTCGCGGACACGGAAATGGACCGGATCCACGAGGCCGGGCTCGAGAACCTCTACTTCGCATGGGCGGGCAGCACGGAGCGCGGGGAGGGTCACTACTACCGCATCCATGGGCCCACCCTGCTCATCGAGTACGACAACGTGCAGGGCGGTGCCAATCATGTGCATTCGGTGTGGCGCGACCCGCAAAACGACTTCGG
>JAYZBT010000002.1:0-7156 GCA_036338615.1 Gemmatimonadota bacterium | reverse complement strand
CCATTCTGCCCCCCACCGGTTCGCTGGTCGCCGACCTCTCCGCACCGGTCGCATCCTTCTTGGACTCGACGCAACTCTGGAGGCTGGTGGCGCCGGGGCGCCCCGGTCTCACGGCGAGACTTTTCTTGCCCGACCCGCCGCCGCCGACCCGCCGCGAGCCCGTGGTGGCGCTGGACCCGGAATCCCCGAGATTCGTGACCGAGTACGCGGACTTGGCTCTGAACGTCACCAACCGCATGGAGCTCGGCGGGGAATGGTCGCGCTACCAGCCGTGTGACGAACAGGTCAAGGTCAGCTGCAATCCGAACCTCTTTCCCCAGTTGAGTCCCGACCTGCAGTTCGGCGTGCAGGTCGATGGGACCATCGCCGACCGCATTCGCGTGGACGTGGATTTCGACCAGTCGCGCGAGTTCGACGCCGCGAACCGCATCAACATCTTCTACGAAGGCCAGGAGAACGACATCCTGCAGCGGCTGGAGGTCGGCGACGTGGATTTCCGACTTCCCTCCAACTCGCGATTTCTGACCGAAGGCATCCCTGCGGGAAACTTCGGATTCCAGGCCGAAGGACAGCTCGGCCCGCTCGACTTCCAGACCGTGTGGGCGCAGCAGCGAGGCGATCTGAACACGCGCCAATTCAGTCTCACGGGCCTTGGTGATCAGCGCGGCTTCGTTCAGGAAGACACGCTGGTGCTGGATGATGCGGACTACGTACGGGGGCAGTTTTTTTTCCTGGTCGACCCGCGCCTGATCGACGAGTACCCACACGTCGACGCGCTCGCGCTGGACCCGTCGTCCGCTGCACTCTCCATGGTGCCCGGGGTCGACCCGATCCAGCTGTACCGGTTCGAGGACGATCCGGTGTTCCAGCAGCAGGTCGAGGGATTCATCCAGGCGGATGCGATCGCCGAGAACGACGAGGGCAGGGTGGAGGAGTCCGGGTGGTTCCGGTACCTGCAGCCCGGGCTCGACTATTTCGTGCACCCCAGCGGACTCTGGATCGCGCTGCGCTCCCCGTTGCGCAGAGATGAGATGTTGGCGGCCACCTACGTTACCGCTGTGGGCGACACCGTTGGGGACTACAACCCCGAAAGGCTGCACAATGCAGGAGGGCGTCCCCAGCTCAAGCTGCTCAAGGCGTCCGGAGCGAACCATCAGCCCGGGAGGCCCACCTGGGACCAGGAGATGCACCAGGTCTATCGAGTCTCCGGGTCGCCCGATGTGGAACACGCGTCTGTCGAGCTCACGGTCTCACTGGGTGAGCTGTCGGCCGGCCGGACCTTCAAGCGGGGGCCGACCGGTGAGGACGTCACGTTCCTTCGCCTCTTCGGACTCGACGAGGAGGCTCCCGTCGATGCGCTCGACCCGTCCTTCGTATACTCGCCGGGGGCGGAGTTTTTCCAGGAGCAACCTCCGGTGCAGGGCACCTTCGTCGTGTTCCCGACCTTACGCCCGTTCGCGAGCCCTCCTCCGCTCCCTGCGTCCGGGCTGACGGATGTCGAAACCAGCCGGATCCTTGCGGAAGACGCCAACGAGCGGATCTACACGGAGGAAGACCCGTTCGAGCGCGACAACGCGGGCCGCTTTCGGCTCACTCTTGCCTACCGTCTGCGAAGCGAGGGCTTCATCTCGTCTTTCTCACTGGGTGCGTTCGGGATCCGGGACGGCAGTGAACGGATTTTCCTCGGCGACCGAGTCTTGTCACGCGGGCTCGACTACGAGATCGACTACGACGTCGGCCAGGTGCGGTTGTTGGAGGCTGAGCAGTTCTTCGCCGCAAACCCTGACGCCTCGATTCGAGTGACGTGGGAGCAACGGGCCCTCTTTCAGATTTCGCCGACGCAGGTTTTTGGGGCGCGTACACACGCCGGTCTCGGTTCGGGGGGCGGCATCGACCTGCTCGCCATCTACCGATCGGAGCGCTCCGTTGTCAGGCGTCCGATCCTGGGCACGGAGCCTGGGGCGGCCCTGCTTGGCGGCGCGAGCGGGTCTTACGAGACGAGCGTGGAGTGGATGGATCGCCTTCTCGATCGCCTGCCCGGGCTGCGTCTCGACGGCCAGACCTCGGTCTCGATGAACGGTGAGTTCGCGGTGTCCCTCCCGAACCCCAACACGGCTGGCCAGGCCTTCCTCGACGACTTCGACTCTCGCGCCCAGCTGCCGGTGTCGTTGGTCTCTTCGAGCTGGAGGAGTGGGAGCGCACCCACCTCGCGTGACGGCGCGCGGACGGTCCTACCGCCCTCGCTCGACGCTGCGAGCGCCGCGCCTCTGGTCTGGCAGCACTCCTGGGTCATCGAGTCCCTGGTCGGTGACAGCGTGGATGTGCACGAGGGCTTCTTCCCCAGGGACGACATCGACCGCGAAATCCGTATCGCGGGGACCGAGGTCCGGGAACCGGGCATGCTGCTGTCCTTCGGTCGTGGGCCGATACGAACCCCCTCCTGGCGGTCCATTACGACCTCACTTTCGACCAACGGGCTGGACCTCACCAAGACCGAGTTCGTCGAGTTTTACGCGGCCGGCGCGGAGGCGCTCTCGCTCGTCATCGACCTCGGAACGGTCAGCGAGGACGCGTTCTTCGTGGACGTGCTCGGCAATACGAAGGGCAAGCGCGCGTCGGACGGTGAGGACTGGGGACTCGACGTTCTCGATCAGGAGACCGACGCTCGGCTCGGGGAGATCTGGAACGACGAGGCCGACGCTCGCGGTGTTTGGGTCGAGACATGCGAGAGCGAGCGGGGGCGCCTTTACCGCATTGGCGAAGAGGAGGCGAACTGCACCCGCGGCAACGGGCGCCAGGACACCGAAGATCTCGACCAGGACGGGAACTTGGACGTCGCCGAGCGGCACTTGCGCTATCTCGTGCGGCTCGATGGTACCTCACCGTTCTTATCCCGCACCAAGGCTGAGACGGGCTCCGATTTCCAATTGTACCGCATCCCCATCCGCGGCGCAGACGCGATCGAGGTCGGCGGATCGTTCAGCGACGCGAACATGCGGGCCGTGCGCCATATGCGACTGACGGTAACCGGCGCAGAGAACAGTCGCTTGAGACTCGCGCGCATGCGGCTCGTCGGTTCCCGGTGGATCAAGAGGGCCGGAGAGGGAGTCCTGACCGGGATTATCGGCGATACGCTGGCGGGCTTCGGACGAGTCGAGGTGTCGTCGGTATCCCAGATCACCCATGGCGCCGAGTACTCCTCGCCACGCGACGTGCTGGGGGATTTGGCCAACCCGGCCTCGGCCTTTTCCGGGGAAGGCATCGAGTTCAACGAGAAGTCGCTCGGAATCGGATTCGAGGACATTCCGGAGCACGGCCGCGCCGAGGTCTACCACCGGTTCGCGCAGCGGCCGCGCAACTTCCTCGCGTATCGGCAAGCACGGCTGTGGGTCGTGCCGAGAGAGGGTGACTTCGGGCCCGGTGAGCCCCACTACTTTTTCTTCAAGGTGGGAAGTGACGCTGAAAACTTCTATCTGTTCCGTACGCCGCTTCAACCGACGTCGGGCTCGGGCGGCGTTGTCCCGGACGACTGGCTGCCACAGATCGTCATCGACTTCGACGAGTGGTTCGATCTGCGCCGCAGGGCGGAGGAAGCGCTCCTGCTCACGCCGCGGGGGCCCGGCGATCCCCCCGTAACCGTGTGGGCGTCCGACTCCACCTATGCCGTGGTGCTGAAGGATCGCGGTCGGGCGCCCAACCTGGCTGCGGTGCGTGAGCTCTCCATGGGTGTGTGGAACGAGGGCATGTTGCCCATGTCCGGTGAGATCTGGATCAATGAGCTACGCCTCGGTCAGTCCGTGCGAGATGCGGGCCTAGCGACGTCCCTGGACTTTGCGCTCGATGGGGCGGGGGTCTTCACCACCCGGGCGAGCCTCACCAGTCGAGGTGCCTTCTTCCGGCAGCTTCGGGACGACCCGACCTATCAGGACGACCGGGTCTTCAATGTGAACTCGAGGCTGGCACTGGATCGGTGGATGCCGGCGGAGTGGGGGATCGAGCTTCCGGTCACACTCGACATCGACCGTACCAGCCAAGCACCGCGCTTCCTCGCCAACTCCGACATTCAGGCGGATCGATTGCAGGGACTCCGAGCCACGGAATCGAAACAGACGCGGGTCGGCGTATCGTTCCGGAAGCGGACGCCGTCCGTCAATCCGTGGGTCGGCGTTCTGGTAGATGGGCTGGATGCGCGCCTCGCATATTCGGCGATCGCGGGCTCTTCGGTGACGACCGAGCGCGACGCCGACGCCGTCGATGCGGGCCTCTCCTGGGCCCGAGACCCCACGGTGCGTGACTTCGGCATTGTGCCCGGCTTCGCGACGGACGCGGTGCGTAGGCTGCTGCCCGGGTTCCTGGAGGAGAAGTTGCTGGGCTCGCGCCTGCGCTGGACTCCGGAGAGAGTTTCAGTCGGGACGAGCTATGCGCGCATCGACAACCGCATCCAGCGCTTCGACCGCATCATCGAACACGAGGACGACTCGCTGGCGCTCGTAACCCGAGCGCCCCGCGAGGCTCTGCGAACGGCCGCCGACGTGAGGTTCAGGCTGTTCCCGGTGCTGTCGGCGGCCTTTACGATGGCGACGGTGCGAGACGTGCTGTCGCCGGAGGAAGCGGTAGCCGACGAAGATGTCCGCGCTCTCGTTCGCGCAGAGCGAGCGGGGTCGGGGGGCCTCGACCTTGGTTGGGAAACCGACCGTTCTCTCCAAACCCGGGTGTCGTTCCAACCCAGTGTCGTCTCTTGGTTGGTTAGCAACTTCAACTGGAGCACGATGTACCGGTCCGATCGGAATGCCACCTTGCTGGACCGGCAGGTTCTGGGTGGCGACACGACCCTGGCGCTCGCCCGCAACGCCAGCGGTCAGCGTGACTGGAGGACGAATGTTTCTCTGGATCCCTCCCAGTTGGTCGAGTCGTTGCTCGGGGCTCGGCAGGGTGAGGAGTCCGCGAGTATCTCGGAATTCCGTTCGGTGGTGGGTGCCCTGAGGCCCCTCACGGTCACGTATCAGGACGGAATCGTCTCCCGCTTCAATCGCGACCCGGTGGACCCGGGCATCGGCTATCAGTTCGGTTTTGGCGGGCTCGACGGCTTCCGGTTCATCGAAGCCGATACCGCCGTGACCCTGACCGACCGGACCGCCTGGACCGTAGCATCCGGTGTAGTGCTCCCGGGTGGCTTGGGAATCGACGCCGCCTTCCGCCAGAACGACGCTACCACTCTGGACACGCGTAGCGACCGACGCACCGTGCTCAGACGATGGCCCGAGGTGCGCGCGCGGTTGCCCGCGCTGGCGATGCCGGCCTCGACCAGAATCCGGACCGTCAGCCTCACCTCGGGCATCACGCGTATCGAGCGGGAGACCGACTTCGGCAGAGACCGACTCCAGCGCCGCTTCGACGAGGACGTCCAGATTCCGCTCACACTGTCGGTCGCGTGGCGCGGAACCCTCGTGACGAGCTATCAAGGGGCCTTCCGAGAGGGGCGCGGCGACGACCCGACCGGGAATACGGAGCGAGAGCGCAGCGAGCACCGCATCACGGTGTCCTCACGCTTCGTGCCGCCCGGGGGGCTCGCGCGGCGCCTCGATCGCCCGGTCACCTTGTCCCTGGCCGCGCGCTTTATGTCGGAACGCAACTGCCGCACGACGGCCGCCCGCGCGGATTGTGTTGCGTTCCTCGACCAGATCCATCGCAGCGTGAACTTGGGACTCGATACCAGCGTCGGCGGCTTTGAAATGGGCCTTCAGATGAGATACGACGATCGTCGGTCCTTCGTGGGACAGCGAACCGGATCGACCCAGTTCCAGCTCATGTTGTTCGGGCAGCTTCGATTCTCGGCGGGCACGATCCCTTTCCGGCCGCTCGGGGGGTAGCCTCGGGCGGACAGGACCGCACACCGCCCTGCGGGGCCTGACGTGACCCCCTGAAACGAGACCGGGCCGGATGTTAGGATCCAAGCCTGGTTACAGAATCAGGAGGAGGTCCGAAATGAGGAGAAGACACACGCCGGAGCAGATCATCACGGCACTGCGGGAGGCGGAGGTAGGTCTGGCGAACGGCAGGACGGTGGGCGAAGTAAGCCGGGAGCTTGGGATCAGCGAGCAGACGTACTACCGGTGGAGGAAGGAGTTCGGGGGGATGAAGGTGGACCAGGCTCGAGAGTTCAAGAATCTGCAGCGAGAGAATGCGCAGCTGAAGCGAGCGGTGGCGAACCTTACGCTGGACAAGCTGATCCTAGAGGAAGCAGCGAAGGGAAACTTCTGAGCCCTGAACGCAGACGCCGGTGTGTGGTGCATGTCGGTCAGCGGTTCGGGGCGAGTGAACGTCGGGCGTGTCGTGTGCTGGGTGAGCCACGTACGACGCAGCGTCGGGTGAAGAAGGTGCGACCTGACGAGACCGCGCTACGCACGGACGTGGTGCGGCTGGCGAGCCGGTTCGGTCGCTACGGCTACCGTCAGATCACGAACCTGCTACGCATCGAGGGCTGGCGAGTGAACCACAAGCGCGTGGAGCGGATCTGGCGGCAGGAGGGACTCAAGGTCCCGAGGCGGCAACCGAAGCGGGGCCGTCTGTGGCTCAATGACGGCTCGTGCATCCGGCTCAGGCCGCGGCACCGCAATCATGTCTGGTCCTACGACTTCGTGAGCACACGGACACACGATGGTCGAGCCCTGAAGCTACTGACGGTGCTCGACGAGTACACGCGGGAGTGTGTGGCGATCAAGGTCGCTCGAAGGATGCGAGCTCATGACGTACTCGAGGTCCTGGCCGAGCTCTTCGCTCGTCACGGGCCGCTTGAGCATCTACGCTCGGACAACGGCCCTGAGTTCACGGCCAGACTCGTGCGGCGGTGGCTAGCCAGAGTCGGTGTGCAGACGCTGTTCATCCAACCGGGCAGTCCGTGGGAGAACGGCTACAACGAGAGCTTCAACGGCAAGCTGAGGGACGAGTTCTTGAACGGTGAGATCTTCTACACGCTGCCCGAGGCTGTCGTCCTCGTCGAGCAGTGGCGGCGGCTGTACAATACCGTTCGACCCCACAGTGCCTGGGGCGGTCTACCCCCGGCACCGGAGACGGTCAAACCCTCAGCTTGGTTCCTTAGAATGCCCCAACTTCTTGGACCGCCGATGGCTCAGGGTCTAACATAGGAAGTGGTTCC
>JAYZBT010000001.1:0-5298 GCA_036338615.1 Gemmatimonadota bacterium | reverse complement strand
ATCCAGCGTGAGCGGCTGAGCCGAAACGAGATTGACGCGTTCGGCGAGCTCGCTGGGCTCGATGATCAAGCCGCCAAAATAGCTGCCTTCATCTATGGACTCTTCGCTCTCACCCGCGAGAAGAGCCATGACGAAGAACTTGCTGCGAAAGGCCGTCCACAGCAGCGGACCCTGCACGATGCTCGGCTCTCCCTTGCTCATCAGCGTCGACTGCACACCCTCCGTGAGGTGGTTGTGCACATAAGCCATCGCTCGCGCCTCATCCACCGAGTCCGCCTCGGAAAACGCCACGCCCGCACCGAGGTCGGTCAGGAGCAGGGGCCGATCCAGGTCTCCTTCCACCCCGCCCTTCACACCCACCACGTAGTCGTCCGGGGTGAACTCGTACTCTATGGTGAAGCTGAAGGGGCTGGTCGGGTGCTCGTAGACGAACCGCAGAGTACGCGCGCCCGACTGCGTAGACATGGTGAACCCGTCCTCGGGTTCCACCGAAAATGGCACCCCGGTGAGGTCCACCGTGTCGGAGCCGACCAGCAGCTTGTTGCCCAGATAGCCGTGCGCCTCCTCGGGCACCAGATCGACGAGCCCCTCCTTGTTCAGCGCCTCATACTGCGACATCTGCACGGACGTCATGAGCGCGCCATAGTTCGAGAACTCGTAGCGATAGAGCGGTCCTTCGACCACGATACTTCGCTCGGGCACTCGGGGGGCATCGGCGGCCGGCTGCGAAGCCACGGACTCGTCCCGGCCTGGCAACTCCGGGGCCGCCGAGATCGGAATCTCGGGAGGCCGGCCCGAAGCGACCGCCGGCTGAGCGGGGGACACATCTCCGCCTGGCTCCGCGACGGAGGCACCTGTAGAGAGGCTGTCCGGAAAACCCTCTTCCAGCGCCGGCGGCGGAAACAGCGTATTAGTGCCTACGATCACGCCCAACATGAGGACGATCGCCAGCACGAAACGGGCTTCTGTGTTCATCGAACCTGTCTATTCATACAAGGTCATACGAGACGGCCCTCAGGGCCGTTCGTCGATTCAATTTTTTCGAGGCGAGGTGGAACCGGATCGAACCCGAAGCCACCCCATGGACGGCAGCGGCCCAAGCGCTTCAGCATGAGCCAACCGCCTCGGGCCGCACCGTGCGTGCCGATCGCCTCGATCGCATACACGGAGCACGTCGGCGTGAAGCGGCACGAAGCCGGTGTCCACGGCGAAACCCCTCTCTGATAGACGCGAATGACGCCGATCAAGATTCGTCCGAGCACAACGCCTCCATCGCCTCGTGCACATCGGATCGCAACTCACCGAAGTCCGCCTCGTACGCTCTTCTGCGGGCTCGGATCAACACATCACCTGCGGCCCGCCGCGAGTCGAGCGCGGGCAGCACCTCCCTTCTACCGATCTCACGCAACCTTCTCTTCAATCGATTCCGTTCCACGATCTCCCGCCCATGCTTCGGAACGATGAGACCGAGGCGCGAACGCGAAGCGGGGGAAGGCACGAAGAAGACCTCCACGTTGGTGGTCCTCTTCCGCTTCCCCCGCTCCAAAAGTGCTCGGATTTCCGTGCTACGCCCTATGCGTGCGCTACGCGGCAGGCGCTCCCCGCGCTCCGGAGAAACCGCAGCTACTTCCCACCGATCGTGACTACCAAGCGCGCCCGACCCCGCCTGCGACGACGATTCAGCACCTTCCGGCCGCCGCTCGTCTTCATGCGAGAGCGGAAACCGTGCTTGTTCACTCGTTTGCGGTTCCGAGGTCTGTATGTCGGCATCATGATGAATAGCCCAGCCCATCTTTATTGGTCGTTTCGCATTCGTACATAAAGCAGCTTGGAAAGATAGTCCACCGTGTCAGAAGCCGTCAACGGCCGCACCCCAGCAGTGTGCAAAACCCCGCAAGAACCCCGCCCTGACTGCCGAATTGACTTTTCCACAGGTGCTCGGTACGTTCGGCGCCCCACCGACCGGGAAACCGCTCGACGGGACCACTTCTCTCCGCCCGCCATGCCCGTCGCTGCCACCTATCGCTCAGTTCACTCGGCCGCCCCGACCGAGCACAGTAGCACAGCACGAGAGGTGGAATGGAGCTGACCGCTGCCGACCTCTGGGCCCGCATCCAAGAACGCGCCAGGAGGTCGATTCCGGAGCACAGCTACCTCACTTGGGTCGCGGCCGCGCGGGCGGTAGCGCTGACCGACGGCGAGCTACACGTCGAGGCTCCGTCCCGCTTCCACGTCGAGTGGCTGGAGGACAAATTCGGGCCGATGCTCTCCGCGGCCGCGCAGAGCATCGTCGGGCGTCCGGTGACCATCACGGTCTCGTGCGCGGACGAGCCACCACCGATCCCCGTTCCTTCCATACAGTTGGGTGGAGCGCAGGCCACCCCCCAGAGCACGCTCGGCTTCGCGGCGGACGTGGACCGTCCCCCGCCTCCTCTGGCTGCGCGGCCAGCGTTGAACGAGCGCTATACGTTCGATCGCTTCGTGGTCGGGGTGGACAACCAACTCGCGGCCGCTGCCGCTCAGGCGGTCGCTCAAAGCCCCGCCAAGATGTACAACCCGCTTTTTCTGTACGGCGAGGTCGGTCTCGGCAAGACGCACTTGCTGCACGCGATCGGGCATCACGTATTGGCGAACGAACCCACGCGCAGGATCTGTTACATCTCCTCCGAGCAGTTTACGAACGAACTGGTCACCTCGATTCAGAAGGGGGCGATGGCGGCGTTCCGGCGACGGTACCGTGAGATGGACCTTCTCTTGGTCGACGATGTGCAGTTCTTGGCCGGAAAGGAGCGCACGCAGGAGGAGTTCTTCCACACGTTCAATGCGCTCTATGACGCGCACCGACAGATCATCGTGACGAGTGACCGGCCGCCAAAGGAGTTACCGGGCCTCGAGAAGCGACTCGTGTCGCGGTTCGAGTGGGGGCTCGTAGTCGACGTGAGGCCGCCCGACTATGAAACCAGGATGGCCATCCTCCGGAAGAAGGCGGCCGACGACGGGCTGTCGATCGACGACGAGGTCATAGAGTTGATCGCTCACTCCTGCACCAACTCGGTGCGTGAACTCGAGGGAGCCGTCATAAAACTACTAGCCTTCTCGTCGCTCACGCATCAGGAGATCACACCCCAACTCACGCGCACTGCCCTTCGTGGTGTACTGGGCCGGCACCGCGAAGACGGGCCGGTCATGTCACCTGAGCGGATTCGCGAAACTGTGGCGCGTCGGTGGCGAGTACGTCCAGAGGCACTCTCGTCGAAGCGCCGGACGAGAGACCTCACCGTGCCCCGGCAGGTCGCCATGTATCTCATCAAGGAGACCCTCGACACGTCGCTCGTACGCATTGGGGAGTTGTTCGGCGGCCGCGACCACTCGACTGTGATTCACTCGATTCGAAAGGTCGAGGATGAAATGGAGCGCGACCCCACCTTCCGCGAGCAGGTGGACGCCGCTCGCGCCGAGTGCAAGAACAGAGGTGAGGCCTCGAACTGGTAAGTATGGAAACGACGGGAAAAGTCCACCCTTTTCCCACGTTGGTCGGAGGAACTCGTGGCGGTCCGTTGTAAACCCACGAGGAGTCGACGGTCGCTCCACGGTGATTCGGTCGACTGAATGAGCCTGAAGTGGTTGCAAGTAAAGGATAAACGGGAAAGGACGGTGTCTCAATCCACACATCCACATGTCCTACTACTACTATGTTTTTATAATGAGAAGAGAGATAGTATCTAGCTGTGTTGAAAACGGCCTAATCCTGGTCGCACGAGGAGCCACCGCTCGATGAACTTCACGATCACCCGGCAGAACCTTCACACCGGTCTTGCAGCTGTTTCGGCGAGCATCCCGTCCAAGACGACGCTCCCGGTGCTCTCCAACATCCTCTTTGAAGCGAAAGAGGATGGCGTGTGGATGAGTGGGACCGACCTCGATGTCGCCGTGCGCGTGAAGGTACCAGCCAACGTCAAGGACCCGGGTAGCCTGACCGCACCGGGAAAGAAGCTGCAGGAGATCACGCGCGAGCTTCCAGAACAGCCGGTCGAAGTCGCTACTCGCGCGGAGCAGATCGAACTCAAGTGCGGCAGAAGCCATTTCAAGCTGAACGGCTTGCCGGCGGATGAATTCCCCTCGCTCGCCGAAATCGACTTCGGCGAGGCTTGGACGGTTACCGGCAACGATGTAAACAGGCTCATCCATCACACTGCGTTCGCCGTCTCCACCGAAGAGAGTCGTCCGATCTTGAACGGCGTCCTCTGGGAGCTGCGAGACGGATCCATGACGATGGTGGCCACCAACGGCCATCGGCTCGCCCGCATGGGTGTGCCTGCAGAGTCCAGCGGTGCCCCGTCCGCGGACTTCATCGTACCCCCCGGGGCGCTTCAACAGGTGCAGAGGCTCTTCAAGGATGACGAAGCACTCAACGTCGCTCGCAGCGGAAACCATCTTGGATTCCGGTCCGGTTCCACGGAAGTCTATACGCGCCTGATTGAGGGCACCTATCCGAACTACGACCAGGTAATCCCGCGCGACAATGACAAGATCGCGACCATCGATAAAAAGGCCTTGGAGTCCGCGGTCCGGCGGATGGCGGTTGTGGCCTCCGATCAGACCCACAGGATTCGCCTCAAGTTCGCGCCGGGTCGTGTGCACTTGAACGTGCTGACCCCTGACCTGGGCGAAGGACACGACGAGCTGGAAATCGGATACGACGGTGAGGAGTTGGAGATCGGCTTCAACGCGAACTACCTGCTGGAAGTTCTGCGCTATATGCCGACCGACGAGGTCAAGGTCGCGTTCAAAGCGCCGGAGCGGGCCGCTACGATCGAGCCCGCTGGCGACGAAGAGGTCGACTATCTCTGCCTGGTGATGCCGCTACGCTTGTTGGACTGAGTTCCGCAGATTGATCGGGCGGGCGGTCATCCGACCGAGCGCGCAGCCTCCAAGATCTCTTCGCCGGTGAAGACCGACAGCAGTGGGAGTCCCTCGTCTGCGAACAACGCCGTCGCGTACTCAGAACGATCAACGAGCGTCAGGACTCCGACTACCGTGGCGCCGAACTCCTGGATTGCGCGGACGGCTTGAAGTGTGCTTTTGCCTGTCGTCATTGAGTCTTCGACCATCAAGCAACGCGAATCGGTCTTCAAGCCGCCTTCGATACGCTGGCCAGTGCCGTGCTCCTTCGCTTTCTTTCGGACGGAGAATCCGTCGATCGGATCTCCGGCGAGGGCACTTCTGTGGGCGATCGCGTACGCTACTGGATCGGCGCCCATAGTGAGTCCTCCGACGTGCGTCGGGTCGAGGCCACTG